>NZ_JBITBT010000006.1:160554-386277 GCF_044452505.1 Amycolatopsis sp. NPDC051903
GGCGCCCCCCGGGCGGGGGGGCCGGGGCGGGGGCCCGACGGCCGGGGCGCCCCCCCCCCCCCCCCGGGGGGGGCCCCCCCCCGGCGGGGGCCGGCCCCCCCCCCCCCCCCACGACTACGTCGGCAACGTCTCCACCACCGCGTTCTCCACCGACGACAGCCTCGCCGCGGCCGCCACGACGTGCCAGGCCGGCGACAAGTCGACCTACTACTGGCCCGTGCTGCGCCTCCCGCGCGGCGACGCGCACCAGACCGTGTTCGGCCGGATCCTCGTGCCGGACTCGGTCCTCATCGAGTACCAGGGCAGCCCGGTCACCAACGTCGTGCCGATGCCCCGCTTCCTGCGCGCCAACACGGGCAACCCGCACGGTTACACCCAGGGCGGCGTCGCCACCGACCACGTGCAGTGGACGTGCTCCGGCTCGCGCGACCACGTCGGGCGCCAGTACCCGCGCTGCCCCGCCGGCCAGCAGGTCGTGCGGCTGTTCGACTTCCCGAGCTGCTGGAACGGGCGCACCACCGACAGCGCCAACCACAAGTCGCACCTGCTCTTCCCGGCGCCGAACGGCGCGTGCCAGGCCGGCACGTTCGCCGTGCCGCGGCTGCACCTGGAGATCTCGTACACGGTCCCGGCGGGCGCGGAGTACGCGATCGACTCGTTCCCCGAAGAGCTCAACAACCCCGTGTCCGACCACGCCGACTTCATCGACGTCATGCCCGACTCGTTGATGGAGCAGGTCGTCGACTGCGTGAACGGCGGGAAGCGCTGCACCGCCTGACTGTGGCGTCGGTCACGGTTCGGTATCCGCTGAACTGACTCCCGCTCGCCATCCGTGTGCCCCTCGTGGAGGTGAGGAGTTCCCGCGCCCGCGGGACTCGGGAGGGTGGTAGCGGATGGCCGGGTTGAGGACCCGTCATCGCCAGCAGGTCGCCGACGAGGCGCTCGTGCGCTCGCTGTTCGAGGAGCACGGCAAGGCGATGCTGGCGTACGCCACGAGGCTGCTCGGTGATCGGGCAGCGGCGGAGGACGTCGTGCAGGAGGCGCTGGTGCGAGCGTGGCGGCACCCCGACAGCCTGGTCAACGGCAAGGGCTCGGTGCGCGGCTGGTTGCTGACCGTCGTGCGCAACCTCGTCACGGACAAGGTCCGGGCGCGGGCCGCGCGGCCGACGGAAGTGGCCGAGTCGCCGACGACGGTGCCGGTGTCGAGGGACCACTCGGACCAGGTCGTGGACTCGATGGTTGTGCTGGCCGCGCTCGACGACCTGTCCGCGGAGCACCGCGAGGTGCTGGAACACGTGTACCTGCACGGCAGAACGGTCGGGGAGACCGCGGAAAGACTGGGGATTCCCCCGGGCACGGTGAAGTCGCGCTCGTACTACGGGCTGCGGGCTTTGCGTGAACAGTTCCGGGCGCAGCGACTCGGAGTGGGGGCAGCTTGATGAGCACTTCGCACAGCCACCGGTTCGACCTCGAGGCCTACGTGGCCGGTGAGGCGGGCCCAGCCGACCAGCGGGACGTCGAGCAGCACCTGACGACCTGCGCGGAGTGCCGGGAGGAGGTGGAGTCATTGCGTGAGATGCAGGAGTTCCTCGGGGCGTTGCCGCCCGAAGCGCTGCTCGACGGGCCGCCGGACGACGCGGACCTGCTGCTGCAGCGCACCCTGCGGCAGGTCCGGACGGAATCGGCGGGGGCGCGCGGGCGGGGCCGGATCCTCGCCGCGTCGGCGGCCGTCGTGGTCGCCGCGGCGGCGCTGGGTGCGGGCGTGCTCGTCGGGAAGTCCGGCGGTGGTGAGTCCGGCCCGGCCGTCGCCGCGCCGCCGGTGTCCGCGCCGGCCACCGTGGCACCCGGGACCCGCTTCGTGACGGGGGAGTCCGCTTCGGGGGCGCGCCTCACCGTGGGCGTCACGCCCGCGGTCGGCTGGATCCGGCTGAACGCGTCGGTCACCGGCGTGCCGTCGGGCGAGAAGTGCCGGCTCGTGGTCGTCGGCAAGGACGGCAGCCGCGAGATCGCCGGCAACTGGCTGGTGTCGGACAAGGCCGCGGCCGACGGCGTGAACCTCGACGGTTCGGCGCTGGTCGATCCGGGCAACGTGGCGTCGGTGGTCGTGGAGAACACCGACGGGCACCAGTTCGTGTCGGCCTCGCTGTAGTTCCTTGTTCCTCGGGCGCTGCCCGTTCGTCCAGTGTGGACCGGACGAACGGGCAGCGCCTTTTTTGCGTGCGGCTCGCCGGCCGATCGTCCAAGGTGGACCGGCCGATCGGGCGCTGCTTCGGTGTGCTCAGCAAGCATTTCCTGGTTGTGACCGGCGTCACTGATCTTCGGTGAACCCTCACGGGGACCACACCCGTGTACCGGTCGTCAAAGGCTCGCCGCTCCGGCAGCCGGCTTTCACAGGGAGAAACCCGAAATGATGCGTACTCGAGTTGCGATGCTCGCTGCCCTCGTGGCAACGGGTGTGGCGGCCTTGACCGCGTGCGGAGGCGGCAGCACCGCCGGCACGCCGAGCGCCGCTCCGGCCGGAGGCGCCGACTCGGCTTCTTCGATCAACTTCCTGACCGGCACTGCCCAGCAGAACGGCGCGCCGCAGAACACCGGCGACTTCGCCGACCCGGCCGACACCGACGCCGCCGAGCAGTGGGTGGAGCTTGACGCCGGCTCGGCGGGTGACCTGAACCCGGTGGTGCTGAACGGAAAGGGCTTCCTGCTCTACCGCTTCGACAAGGACAGCCCGAAGCCGCCGACGTCCAACTGCAACGGTGACTGCGCCAAGAAGTGGCCGCCGGTCACGGTGAAGCCGGGCGGCAAGGTTTTCCTGAACGGCGTCGACCAGAAGGACGTCGGTTTCCTCAAGCGCCAGGACGGTTCGCTGCAGGTGACCATCGGCAACTGGGCCGTCTACCGCTTCAGCGGCGACGCCCAGCCGGGCGACACCAAGGGTCAGGGCGTGCAGGGCACCTGGTTCGGCGTGACGCCGGAGGGTGGCAAGGCGCAGGCGTCCACGGAGGGCACGGACCCGACGACCGGCGTCCAGTACAAGACCGGTACCGCCAAGGAGAACGGCGCCGACCTGACCCAGGGCGACGACTACAAGGGCCCGCGCACCGACGACGCCGCGATGAAGTGGATCCAGCTCACCCGCGGTTCGGCCGGCGGCCTCAACCCGATCGTCCACGACGGGGCCGGCATGACGATCTACCGCTTCGACAACGACAAGCCGAAGCCGCCGACGTCCAACTGCAACGGTGACTGCGCGGTGAAGTGGCCGCCGCTGCTCGTGAAGCCGGGCACGCGCATCTTCGTCAACGGTGTGCCCGCCGCCAAGATCGGCATCGTCACCCGCGCCGACGGCTCCCGCCAGGTGACCCTGAACGGCTGGCCGCTCTACCGCTTCAGCGGCGACAAGAACCCGGGCGACATCAACGGTGAAGGCGTCGGCGGCACCTGGTTCGCCGTCTCCCCGACCGGTGGCAAGGTCCTGCCGAAGGGTGGCACGCCCGCTCCGTCGAGCACCCCGCCGGCTTCCTCGACCACCACCCCGCCGTCGTCGACCACCCCGCCCGGCGGCGTGACCCTGGGCAACGGCAGCGCGATCCTCGACAGCGGCGTCAACTTCGCCGAGCCGAAGGGCTCGTTCGGGGTGGCCGGTCCCGGCTGCGTCGCGAACCCGCAGCCTTCGCTGGTCTCTTCCATCCAGCTCAGCGGCGGCCCGGTGAAGCTCTGGAAGGGCCCGAACTGCACCGGCCAGTCGATGGTCATCACCGCGAGCGTGCCGGACCTGAGCAAGATCGGTTTCGACAAGCAGGTCACCTCCATCCGCTTCGGCGACAAGTGAGGTAACCACCAGGCGAAGAGCCGGCGTGTGCACCGACGGGGGGTGCACACACCGGCTCTTCTTTTTATGCGATGCGGTTCGCGGCGAGGGCTCGTTTGTCCACTTTGCCCACCGGGGTGAGGGGGAGGCGGCCGGTGAAGTCCACTGAGGACGGCACGAAGTGCTCACCGCCCAGTTCGCCGCGGACGTGGTCCTTGAGGTCTTCCGCCGTCGTGGGTGCGGCCGTGGTGACCACCGCGTGCACCAGCTCGCCCTCGCCGCCCGGGCCGGGCACGGCGAACACGGCGGCCGCGGTGACTTCGGGGTGGGTGAGCAGCGCGTGCTCGACCGTGGTGGACGCGACCTTGGTGCCGTGTTCGCCGGTGATGATCACGTCGTCTTTGCGGTCGTGCAGGTAGAGGTAGCCGTCTTCGTCGAAGTGCCCGAGGTCGCCGGTGCGCAGCCAGCCGTCGCGGATCGGTGCTTCGCCGAGGTAACCGTCCATCATGGACAGACCGCGCACCAGGACCTCGTCGTCCTCGATCTTGGCCTCCATGCCGGGAACGATCCGGCCCACGGACCCGAGCCGCTCGGGCCGTCCTTCGAGCTCCCGCGCGGAAATGCTGGCGATCATCGGCGCTTCCGTGAGCCCGTACCCCTGCCCGACGACGGGCCCGAACACCTCCAACGCCTGCGCCAACCTCCGCGGCGGCAGCGGCGCGGCTCCGAGGGAGAGGCTCCGGACGCTGGACACGTCGGTGGTGTCGAGCCGCGAGCTGTCCAGCACCGCCGCGAGCCGCGGCGGCGTCAGGGAGAGCGCCGTGACCCGGTGGGTCTGGATGTCGTCGAGCAGCCCCTCGGCGTCGAACTGCCTGCGCAGCACCACGGTGTTCCCGCACAGCAGCGCCCCGAGCACCGCCGCGTTCCCCGTCATGTGCGTGAGCGGCGCGGTGACGAGCACGGTCTGCGTGCCGTCGAGCCGGAAGATGTGCGCCATGCCGTCGTAAATGCCGCTGTGGCGGATCAGCTTGGGCTCCCCGGTGGTCCCGCCGGTGGGGAAGATCGCGGTGACCCCTTCGGGTCGTTCGTCTACTGTGGACGGTGGCTGCCGCGCCAGCTCGTCGAGTTTCCCGTCCGTGATCAGCTTCGCCCCGGTCCTCGCCAGTGCCGCCTCCCGCGCCGGCCTGCTGGCGGACGCCGCCACCAGCAACACCGGGAGGTTCCTGGCCTGCGCGGCCAGCTGGGCGAGCACCACCTCGGGCCGGTTGGGCGCGTCGATCGCGATGGTCCCCGTGCCGCCGCCGAGCCCGGTGTGGATGCGCTTGAGCGTCTCGGCCGCCTCGGCGTAGGTGGTGGTGCGCCCGTCGTGGTGGAAGAGGACGGTGTCGCCGCCGTTGTCGAGCGCGGCCAGGATGCGGTCGAGGAAGAAGCTCACTTGCGCACGGTAGCTCGCGGGAGTCCGCGGTGCTTTGCGCCGGCCTCGCCTTCGGTCGGTGCGTCCCTCTGGCCGGGACCGTCTCACCGCTCCACCCCACCGCGGCGGTTCGGCCTGAGCCTCTCGTGGTGCCCGTCCTGTGAGGTGCCACCAGTTGTCGGCCCTCGCGTTCGCCTGGCTGGCGGGGAGCCCGCCCTGCGAATAACTCCGCTCCGCCTGCCTCGCTCAAAATGCCTTGTCGCTCGCCGGGAGCAGAGCCCCGCGCTCCATCCGGGGAAAGTTCCCCGGCCCTCGACCGGGAGACAGGCCCCCGCCCTCCCTTGGCAGGGTTCCGGGTTCTCCTTCACGGTGAACACGTAGTAGGCGCCGCGAGTGTGCAGGGAGCGGGCGTGTGCGGCGCTGGTGTGGAGCGGTGGTGTGCAGGGCGTCGGCGGTGACCACCCGCCCGGCCAGATCGATCGTGTCCAGACGCCGAGGAAACCCGCTGGTCTCGCTGCTGCCGGCCGGAACCTGGCGTTGCCCGGCCACGATGGCGTCGTCGTGGGTGAGCGCGGCGGGTACATGCGCTCCGGCGCCGCCGGTGCGGGCGAACGTGCCCCGCAGGGACTTCCTGTCCACCGCGATCGCTTGCGGCACAGTGCCAGGGCCGCGTTCGGCGGGATCCTGCCCAGCCGGCCAGCGACTGATCGCGTCGTCGAGAGCGTCACCGTTGATCCGCCCGCCCACCCGGCGCACGGTCGCCTCGCCCGGTGCCGCACACCGGCCCCGCCGCGGATCGAACCGGGTTCCCCGGCAGCGCCAGCACCTGCGGCAAGGCATCCGCGGCCCACTCCCCGATCGCGGCGAAGGACCGTGCTCCGGCCGCCACCGCCACCGCGGCCAACGCCAGGATCGGCCCGACCCGGTGTCGCACACCACGCCGATGCCGCGGATCAGGGACCCGATCCAGAAACTCACGCAGGCCAGCAACCCCGCCCGAATCCCCCTCAACACCGATGAGCGGGGCCAGACGATCAAACACGGCAGGGATCACGCAACGATGAGACAGCGGGCACGGCACTCACACGATCATGGGACTTCGACAATCACATGATCAACACAGACCACGCCCGCCCTGCAACCAGCCCCACCAGACATGCCCCCGCCCTCCCGAGGGGGCGTCCCCAAGTCCATCCTACCGGCGCCCACCGACAAAACCTTGGTGAAGCCAATTTCGACGCCGAGTTGTCCACAACTTGGGCTCGCTGTGGACAACGTCTGCTGAGGTGGCCGGAACGGACAACGGCCACAGCTTGGCGACGGAATCTTGGCGCAGAACAACGCCTCTCGCAGCCGATCTCACCAGTTCGGTCTCGCCTCATCCGGTGTAACAGCTGGCCTTGCGGGCTAGACAGTGAGATCCGCCGCAGTGCGGCGTAGAAGCGGTGCATCGTCTCCGCGGAGACGGGGGATTTCCGGCAGCCCGGTTGATTGGAGCCGAGGCTGTCGCCAACCCCGCGAGCTCAGCTCACCCGCTCGCTTCCCGTCCCATCCGGTGCAACAACCGACCCTGCGCCCCCGACAGCGACATCCCCCGCGGTTCCGCGAAAAAGCGATGCGTCGTTTCCACAGAACCCGGCGTTTCCGGCAACCCAGCGTAAATGGCGTCAAGATTGTCGCCAATCCAACCCACCAGCTCGGCGTCCAGCACCTCATCCCCGCCCACCGCCCGAGCCAGATCCCACGTGTGGATCACGACGTCCGCAGTCCGCACCGCCAGAGCCTGCGCCCCGCGGATGCGCCCCAACGGATAGTCGACAACGCGATCCAAAGCGCCCGGCGACTCGAAAGCCGCCATTGCGGAGCGGACCGAAGCAGCGAAAGCGGAAACCGCATCGCAGCCGAGCGCATCGGCATCCCGCAGCCGGACGAAGTCCGCCGCCGAGCCGCCGTGCAGGAGGGCGGCGTAGTTGAAATTGCCGCGCACCACGTGGTTCACCAAGGCGCGAACGGTCCACTCGCTGCACGGCGTGGGCGCGGTCCACTGGTCCGGACGAACCGCCCGCAACCGGCGGTCGAAATCGGCGCAAGAGCGGTGGAAGTAGGCGAGCACAGGAACGGAGTCAACCCCACAACAGGGGCTACCACTGGCGGATTCCGGACAACCACCCTCGCGTCGGCCGGAAAGTGCCCGCCCGTGGGTCGAGGCGTTACCGTGGAGGCCACTGGAGGGAGCCCCGATGAAACGTGTGAGGCGGACCGCCCTGGTGCTGGCCACGGTGGTCGCGGCAGCCACCGCCACGGCGGCGGTGCCCGGCACGGCCGGCGCGAAACAGCTCACGCCCAGGCAGCTGGCCGGTCAGCGGGTGATCTACTCGTATCCCGGCCTGACGCCACCCGACGCGTTGCTGCAGCGCATCCGCGCGGGCGAGGCCGGGGGCGTGATCTTCTTCGGGGAGAACATCTCGTCGAGCAGTCAGATCGCGGGCGTCGTGAACCAGCTGCGAGCCGCGGCGGACCAGAGTCCCGTGCGTGAGCCGCTGCTGCTGATGACGGACCAGGAAGGCGGCAAGGTCCGCCGGCTGCCGGGTGAGCCGACGCTGTCGGAAAAGCAGGTCGGGCTCGCGGCGGATCCGGAGGCCGCGGCGAAGGCGGCCGGCACGGGCGCGGGGAACAACCTCGCGGGGGTTGGCATGAACGTCAACCTCGCGCCGGTGCTCGACGTCTACCGCGAGGCCGGCAACTTCATCGACGAGTACGGCCGCTCGTACTCCGATGACCCCGCGAAGGTGGCCACGCTGGGCCGCGACGCCATCGCCGCGCAGCAGGCCACGGGCGTCGCGGCGACGGCGAAGCACTTTCCCGGTCTCGGGGCGGTGCCGGCGGGGAGCAACACGGACCTCGCACCCGTCACGCTGAACCTTTCGCGCGACGAACTCCGCGCCACGGACGAAGCGCCGTACGCGAAGACGGCCGCCAAGCTCGTGATGCTGTCCTGGGCCACGTACCCGGCGCTCGACCCGAAGAACCCCGCCGGCCTCTCGCCCGCGGTCGTGCAGCAGGAGCTGCGGGGACGCGACGGCTTCCGCGGTGTCACGATCACCGACGCGCTCGAGGCCGGCGCCCTGCAGAACTTCGGCGACACCGGCAACCGCGCGGTGCTCGCGGCGAAAGCGGGTGTCGACCTGATCCTCGCGTCGGGCCGGGACGTCAGCCAGGGTGACGCGGCCGCCGACGCCCTCACCGCCGCGCTCGGCAAGGGGCAGCTGCCGGACTTCACGGCGTCGGTTCAGCGGATTTCGGTTCTGCGGAAGGGGTTGAGCTGAACCGGCGCAGGCTCGGCGTCGTCACCGCGACGGCGGCCACCGCGGCCACGCACAGCAGGCCGCCGCTGACCAGTGACACCAGCGCGGACGTCGGCGCCGCCACCAGGCCCGCGCGCAGGTTGCCGAGGTCGGGCCCGGCCTGACCGACGATCTGCTCCGCAGCGGACACCCGCCCGAGCATCGCGTTCGGCGTGTGCAGCTGGATCACCGTGCTGCGCGAGACCACCGACAGGGTGTCGGCCGCGCCCGCCACCACCAGAAAACCCAGGCCCAGCCACGGGTTCGGCATCAGCCCGAACAGCGCCAGCGCGACGCCCCACGTGGCCGAGCCCACCAGCATCACCACCCCGGGCCGCGGCAGGCGCGTGAACGCGCCGGAGAACACGGACGCGGCGACCCCACCCACGGCGATCGCGGTGAGGAACAACCCGAGCGTGCGCGGGCTGCCGTCGAAGCGTTCGGCGTTGACGAGCGGGAAGAGGCTGATCGGCATGGACAGGACCATCGCGGCGAGGTCGGTCAGCAGCGCGCCGCGCACGGCGGCGTTGCGGACGAGGAACCCGAGCCCGTCGGCGATCCCGCGCAGGCCAGGGCGCGCGCCCTCGCCGTCGGGCAGCATCGCCGGCAGGCCGAACGCGCCGTAGAACGCGCAGGCGAACGTCACCGCGTCGATCGCGTAGCAGCCGGTGACGCCGAGCCAGCCGATCACGAGTCCGCCGAGCGCGGGACCGGCCAGCATGCAGGCCTGGAACGAGATCCGGTTCAGCGCGAGCCCGGCCGCGAGCTGTTCGCGCGGCAGCAGGCGCGGGATGAACGTCCGCGACGCCGGTGCGCTGCCCGCCACGAAACACGACTGCACGGCGAGGATCGCCAGCACCGCGCCCACGGGGAACCCCGCCACCGCGCTCTGCACCACCAACAGCCCCGAGCACCCGGCCTGCCCCACGACCGTGATGAAGGTAGAACCGCCGCCGGTCCGTCCGGTCGACCAGCGAACCCGCGAACAGGCCGAACACCACGATCGGCAGCGCCTGCGCCAGCCCGACGGCGCCGGTCCAGATCGTGCTGCCCGTGCGCTCCCACACCTGGTAGAGCACCGCGACGAGCGTCAGCTGCCCACCGAGGCCGGAAAAGCTGCGCCCGATCCAGAACCGCCGGAACTGCGGCGACTCGCGCAGCGGCGAGACGTCGAGCAGGTGCGCCCTCATCGCCACGAGGGGTCGTCGGCGAGCTTCTCCGCGATCCGGTCGTGGAAGCTCTTGCGCGCCAAGGCTTCCTCGATGTCGACGACCGCCTGGCTCAGCGCGTACGGGATCTCCGCTTCCAGGTCCGCCAGCGCCGCTTCGGTCGCGCGCCACTCGGCCGCGAGCTGCTCGACGATCTCCTCGGCCTTGGGCGTGAGCACCACCTTCTTGCTGCGCGCGTCGTCGCCGGTGGTGGTCGTGACGAGCCCGGCCTTCCGCATCGCGGCCACCTTCTGGCTCAACGCCGAGTGCGTGCGCTCGACCGACTGGGCCAGTTCGGTGATCGTCATGGGCCCGCGCGCGTGCAGGCGCAGGAGCTCCATGACGAAGGTCGGCTTGAGGCCCTCGATGCCGCGTTCGGTGTAGAGGCGGCCGATGTCGTCGTCCATCGCGTTCTGCAGGAGGCGCAGCGGCCGCCACCGGCTCTGCTCGGTCGGGTCGGTGAACTCAGGCATGCGAGCAAGTGTAACAGGACTTATATAAGTACTGTCACGATTGGGCTGTTCGCGTGAAAGTGTTCCGGTGAACGGTGATCGTCGCCGGGCCGCGACGAAATCGTTGCGAGCCAACGGGAAATTCGGTTCGTGAACCAGGTTCGGATTTTGCTCATGCGGGTACTTTCCCCGCGCTGGTAACGATTTCTCGTCGCCGACGGCCGAGGAGGCTGCATGCCCCACGAGCTCGGGTTCACTCGCCGGGCGGTGTTCGCGGCGGCGTTCGCGGGACTGGTCGCCACCGCGTGCGGGGCCCAGCCGCGGCGGGTACCCGTCGCTGCCCCGCCCCCGCCGCCGCCCCCGGTGACCCCGACGCCGACGTCCCCACCGCCTCCGCCGCCGAACGCGCTGGCCACGAGCTTGCTCGTCGGCTTCTGCGGGGCGCCGCACGCGAAAGCGCTCGGTGCGATGACCGGGGATCTCGCGGCGGCGGGGCGTGAGCTCGTGCGACAGGCCGCGACGTTCCCGAAGGACCGGCCGGTGACGCCCGTCGTCGAGCTGATCGCGACGGCCGCCCACCGCACACCCGGTCCCGACGGTCTGTACCGCACGCGAGCCACCGACGCGACGATCGAGCAGTACCTCGCCGAGGCGCGGGCGCTGAAAGGCGTGCTGCTGCTCAACATCCAGCCCGGTCGCGCCGACTTCCTGCCCGAGGTCCAGGCGTACGAGCGGTGGCTGGGGGAGCCCGACGTCGGCGTCGCGCTCGACCCGGAGTGGGCCGTCGAACCCGGCGTGGTGCCGGGGGAGAAGTTCGGCCGCACCACCGGCGGCGAACTCGACGGCGTCGCCGCGTACCTCGCCGGGCTCGCGAACGAGCAGCGGCTGCCGGACAAGATCATGGTGTACCACCAGGTCGCGGCGTCGATCGTCCGCGACGAGGCCGACCTGCGCGCGCACCCGGGCGTGTCGGTGGTGAAGGTCGTCGACGGCATCGGCAGCGCGGGTGCGAAGAAGGCGACCTGGCGCACGCTCGTGGCCGGCAAACCGGCGCACGTCCTGGCGGGCTTCAAGCTGTTCTTCGACGAAGACACCCGCCACGGCGCCACGCTGATGACCCCGGACGAGGTCCTGACGCTGACGCCGAAACCCGCTTACGTCGTGTACGAGTGAGCTCGCCCGATCCGGGTGACACCCACGAGTGTGGTGATCCGGTCGGGGCCGGGCGAACCGGGCACTCTTGCCTGCGACCCTCCACGACGGGAGCTCGCATGCACGCCTGGTGGCCCCTCGCCACGGGCGCCGCGGTGTTCGCGGTGCTCGCTCTGCTGCACCTGCGCCGCTCGGCGCTTTCCCAGGCCGTCGCCGAGCGCGAGGAGCCCGGCACCGTCGCACCGGTGAAGCGCCGCGCCCGCCACCGCGCCGACGAAGCCGATCCGCTCGCGCGTTACCCCGTCGCGCGGCAGCGACCGGTGCCGAACGCGCTGATCACCGCTGCCGGCGACGAGACGCCCACGCAACCGTTTGCCCTGCCCCAGCCCCGCCCGCGCGAGCCGGTGCGCGAGGCGTGGCCCACCGCCGCGCCACCACGGCCGACCCCGGCGCGCCGCGGGCGCAAGCGCACCGGCAAGATCATCACCGACCCGGTCTGGCCGGGTCCTCCGGCTTCCCGCTCCCGTCCGGCGGTTCCCGATCCGTCCGGACGGGGCCGGAAGCGCCGAAGGCAAGACTCCGGTAATGAAGAACACTCCGACGATTGACGACGGCCGCGCCCGGGTAAGTAACCGGGTGAGCCCGTCGTTGTGGTCCCCTCCCCCCACCTCTACGGCGGCGGGCACGGGCCGGGCCCCGCGGGCGACCGCGCGGCCCGGCCCTGCTTCACCCGGAAACGTCCGATTCGGTCCGATTCAGTCCGTTGTGGACGGAACGGCCGGTTCGCCGGGGCAGCTGCCCGTGGCGGTCCGGCCGGTGCTGAAGAACTCCACCGCCTTCGCGCCGCAGGCCACGAGGTCGAGCGAGCCGTGCGCGCCGTTGTCGACGGTCAGGAGGTCCCCGCCGATGCGGCGGTGCATCTCCTGGGCCCAGAACAGCGGTGTGGTCAGTTCGGTGCGGTGGCCCACCAGTTGCAACGCGCTCGTGCCGCGGGTGAGGTGCCACGGCTGCTTCGGCAGCGGCCAGCCCGCGCACCAGTGGGCGTAGCCGGCCTGACCGTTGAACAGGGGCGACGCCGCCTTGCGCTCCTGATCCGCACGCCACATCCGCGCCTCGCCCGGGTCGGCGCCCTGGTCGTTGCACAGCACGGAGACCTGCATCAGCAAACCGGCGTACGGGGTGCCGCGCAGGCCGAAGGAGCTGTACTCCGGCTCGTCGCCGAGCAGCGGCGGCGGGTTGCCGTCACGGGCCGCGGTGAGCGTGTCGGCCATCGCGGGCCAGTGGGCCTGCTGGTAGGTCAGCACGGTGCGCAAGTTGGCGCCCGCAAAGGTCGCGGGCTTGCCGTCGGGCGTCGTGATCTGCAGCGGGTGCGCGTCCAGGCGGGCGGCCAGCGCGGTAGCCGCCGCGCGGACCTGCGCGGCGGAGGTGCCGAGGTGGTACTGGCCGTCGCGGGCGGCCAGCCAGCCCGCGAACCGGTCGAAGTTCGCTTCCGCGGCCCGGATCGGGCCGTCGTTCATCGTGCGGAGGCTGAAGTCCGGCGGCATCACGGAGTCGAGCAGCATCCGGTCGACGTGCGAGTCGTAGCGGCTGCGGTAGACGGCGCCGAGCGCGGTGCCCCACGAAACGCCGTAGTAGCTGATCTTCGGCTCGCCCAGCGCGATGCGGATCTGGTCGAGGTCCCGCGCGACGACGTCGGTGGAGAGGTTCGCGACGAACTCGGGGTCGTAGGAGGTGCAGCGCGCGTTCTGCTTCGCCGTCTGCTCGTAGCCCTGCCGGTACTGCTCCGCGGGCGACGCGTGCGGGTCCGGATCCGGCCCGTCCTCCGGCGCGCGATCGCACTCCACGCCACCGCTGAAACCGACGCCGCGCGGGTCGAAGCCCACGACGTCGTGGTCGGCGTTCATCCCCGCCACGGTGGTCTGGCTCAGCGTCAGTGGCAGGGACAGCCCGGAGTTGCCCGGACCGCCGGGGTTCACCACGATCGTGCCTTGACGCTTCTCGGGCGAGGTCGCCTTGATCCGGCTGACCATGAGGTCGAGGTGCCGGCCGTCGGGGTGGGCGTAGTCGACCGGGACGGACACCCGGGTGCACTCGCTGCGCGTGTCGTGCTGGTCCCACTCCTGGGAAAGCGTGCGGCAGGGGAACCAGGACAGCGCGGCGGGCGCGGGAGTGGCCGCGACGAGCGCGGGCAACGCGACGGCGACCGCGAGCAGCGGGGCGAGCTTCTTCATGGCGCTCATCGTTTCGGCTGCCGCGCCCCGCTCGCCTCGGACGATCGGGTCGTCGGGTCGGCCGATCGGCTGATCTTCGTGCCGGGGGCGCTCCGGCGGCCGGGGTAGCCTGGGCTCCGGTTCGCGCGGAACCGAGCGGGAACCGTTGCCGGCGAAAGGGAATCGATGCTGCCGCTGTCCGGAATCACCGTGGTGTCCCTCGAACAGGCGGTGGCGGCGCCGTTCGCGACGCGGCAGCTCGCCGACCTCGGCGCACGGGTGATCAAGGTCGAGCGGCCGGGTTCCGGGGACTTCGCGCGGTCGTACGACACCACCGTGCGCGGGCTGTCGAGCCACTTCGTGTGGCTCAACCGCAACAAGGAGTCGTTCGCGCTGGACCTGAAGCAGCCGGCGCAGCGGCGGGTGCTGGGGGAGCTGCTGGCGCGCGCGGACGTGTTCGTGCAGAACCTGGCACCGGGCGCCGCGGAACGGCTCGGGCTCGGGCCGGACGAGCTGCTCGCGCAGCACCCGCGGCTGATCGTGTGCGGGATCTCCGGCTACGGCACCGACGGGCCGTACCGCGACAAGAAGGCCTACGACCTGTTGGTGCAGTGCGAAACCGGCGTGCCCGCGCTCACCGGCACGCCCGACGAGCCGGCCAAGACGGGCATCCCCGTCGCCGACCTCGCCGGCGGGATGTACGCCTACAGCGGGGTGCTCTCGGCCCTGTTCGAGCGCGAACGCACCGGCCGGGGCCAGGCGTTCGAGGTGTCGCTGTTCGACGCGCTCACCGAATGGGTCGGCTTTCCGCTGTACTACACCGTCTACGGCGGCACGCAACCCGCGCGAACGGGACTTTCGCACGCCGCCATCGCGCCCTACGGGCCGTACGCGTGCGGCGACGGCGAGACGATCTTCCTCGCGGTGCAGAACGACCGCGAATGGCGGCGGTTGTGCGCGGACGTCCTCGGCCGTCCGGAGGTGGCGACGCACGAGTCGTTCGCCACCAACGACGCGCGTTCGGCCAACCGGGACGAACTGCGCGTGGTGATCGAGGAGGCCTTCGCGCCGTTGGATTCCGCGACGGTGCTGGCGCGGCTGGACGCCGCTTCGATCGCCAACGCCCGGCTGCGCGGCATCGCCCAGCTGGCCGAGCACCCGCAGCTGGCCGAACGCGGGCGGTGGGGCGAGGTCGGCTCGCCGGCGGGCCCGTTGCGGGCGCTGGTCCCGCCCGTCACGGTCGCCGGGCGCACCCCGCGGTTCGACCCGATTCCCGACGTGGGCGAGCACAACACGGCGCTGCTCGCCGAACTCGGGTACGAAGAACTGCCCACGGACTGAGTTCGCCGGCCCGTTTCTGTCGGTGGCGGCTGCGATGCTGCCGGCATGTCTCCGGTACTGCTGCTGATCGACGTCCAGCACAACATGCTCCGCCCGCCCGAACCCGTGCCCGCGGCCGAACCCGTGTCGGCCGCGATCGCCGCCGTCCTGGCCCGGGCGCGCGACGCCGGTGCCCAGGTCGTGCACGTCCGCAACAACGGTTCCGCCGACGATCCGGACGCCCCGGGCACCCCGGGCTGGGCGTTGATCCACGAGGTGCTGCCGGGTGAGCAGGTGGTGGACAAGACCGCGCCGGACTCCTTCGCCGGCACGCCCTTGGCGACCGTGCTGCCCGCCGGCGCACCGCTCGTGGTGGCGGGTCTGCAGAGCGATTTCTGCGTCCGGGCGACGACGCTGGCGGCACTGAAGCGCGGGCACCCGGTGACGTTGGTGACCGACGCGCACGCCACCTACGACGGCGAGGTCCCGGCCGCCGAGGAATCGGCGCGGGTTTCGGCGGAACTCGCCGAAGCGGGCGCGAGCCTGGAGCCGAGCGAGGTGGTGCGCTTCGCGTGACGGAAAACGGGTGATCGACGTCGGCGGCTGGTCGGGTAAAACGGGCCCGGCGCACCCTCCGCTGCTTGCCGCCGGAACCGGCTGAGGGCGAGCCGGCCACCCGATCCACCTCACACCGCCACCCGCCGCGGCGGCGCGTAGCATAAGTCATCAGACGATGACATCGACTGATGACCGGGGTGTGCCTGATGTCCGTGCTGTCCGGAACCCGAACCAGGCCGAGCCGGGTTCGCGGGCTCGTGCCGACGCTCGTGTTCCTGGGCTTGGTCGTCGCGGTGGTCAGCAGCCTCGGCGCGCCGCTGATCCCGGCCGTGGCCGAGGTGCACCACGTGGCGCTGGTGGACGCGCAGTGGTCGTTGACCGTCACGCTCGTGGTCGGGGCCATGGTCACGCCCGTGATGGGACGGCTGGGTGACGGCTCGGCGCGGCGCACCGTGATCCTGGCCGGGCTGGCGCTCGTCGTCCTCGGATGCGTGCTGGCAGCCCTGCCGCTCGGCTTCGCGGCGCTGCTCGCGGGGCGTGCGGTGCAAGGGGCCGGCTTGGGGCTGACGCCGCTGACGATCGCGACAGCGCGCGACGCGCTGGAACCCGCGAAGGCGCGCCCGACGATGGCGATGCTCTCGATCACGACCGTGGCGGGCGTGGGGCTGGGCTACCCGGTCACGGGGCTGGTGGCGGAGTTCGGCGGGCTGCCCGCGGCGTATTGGTTCGGGGCCGCCGTGGCCGCGGTGGCGCTCGTCGCGGCGATCCGGGTGGTGCCACACGCTCGGCACCTGAAGCGGGCGCGGCTCGACGTGCCGGGCGCCGTGCTCCTCGGCGCGGGGCTGGGCGCGTTGCTGCTGGTCATCAGCAAGGGTGAGGAGTGGGGCTGGTTCTCGGGCGCCGCGCTCGCCACGGTCGTGATCGCCGTTGCGGCGCTCGTGACCTGGGTGTGGCACGAGCGGCGCAGCAGTCACCCGCTCGTCGACTTGCGGCTGCTGCGGTTCCCGGGTGTGCTGGCGGCCGACGTCGCGGCGCTGCTGTCGGGCACGGGGATGTACCTGCTGGTCTCGCTGATCGTCCAGTTCGTGCAGACGCCGCCGGCGGCGGGCGGGCTCGGTGGGTCCGTGGTCGTCGCGGGGCTGGTGCTGCTGCCGTTCTCGATCGGCAGCCTGCTGGCCGGCCGCATCGCGCCGCTGTTCATCCGGCGCGGCCGGACGGGTGTCCTGATCCCCGGGGCGGCCGTCCTCGCGCTGGTGAGCGTCGGCGTGTTCGGGTTCGTGCGGCACGACTACGCGGTGCTCGCGGTGGTGATGACGGTGACGGGTCTGTCCGTCGGCACGGTCTTCGCCGTGATGCCCGGCATGATCACCCGCGCGACACCGCCGCACGAGACCGGCAGCGCGATGAGCTTCAACCAGGTCCTGCGCTACGTCGGCTACGCCACCGGCAGCGCGTTGAGCGCCGCGATCCTGGCCGCGCACACGCCCGCCGGGCAGCGCTACCCCGAAACTTCCGGGTACGCGATCGCGGCGTTCGCCGGAGTGGCGGTGTGGCTTCTCACCGGCGTTTTCGGCATCCTGCTCCCCGGCCGGACAACGCCGCCGCAGCAGGCCGAGCCGACGGGCGCGGCGGAGCAGGTGCTCGTGGACGAAAGCGTCGCGGACGGGCTCCCCGGCGACGAAGACGAAGGAGCGCGTGGATGACGGACACACCGCGCCGCCGCGACGCCGGGCGCACCCGGGCCGCCCTGCTGAAGGCCGCGGCCGAACTGTTCGCCGAACGCGGCTTCGCGCAGGCCACGATCCGCGACATCGGCGAACGCGCGGGCGTCGATTCCGCGATGATCGCGCGCTACTTCGGCGGCAAAGCGCAGCTGTACGTCGCGGTGCTGCACGAGGAGCAGGGTCCCGACGACCCACCCGACCTGCTCGACACCGACCGGCTGCGCGACCTCGTGGGACGCGCCGTCCGCCAGGGCCCCGGCCCGCTGTACCACTCGGCGCTGCACGCGCACGACGATCCGCAGGCCGACGAGTACTCCCGCACCGAACTGCACCGCCGCATCGTCACGCCGCTGGCCGGGCGCCTGACGGCCGAAGGCGTCGACCGGCCGCAGGCGCGCGCCGAACTGCTCACCGCCGCGGTCGTCGGTGTCCTCATCGGCCGGTCGTCGGGGGCGCTCCCGGCGCTGACGGCCCTCGACGCCGACACGCTGACCACGCTGCTCACGCAGGTCCTGTCCTCTATGGAGTGATCAGGGAACCCGAAGTGCCCGTGCGCACCCGAACCCGTTTCGGGGGTGAGCCGTCCTGGGTAGTGAGGAGGCGGCGAAGAGGTCGCCCACGAGTCGGGGAGTGGATCTTTCATGCGGGGAAGCACGATCGGGCAAGGCGTGGCGGGCATCGCGGCGGTGTTCGCGCTGACGGCTTGCTCGGGCGGGGGCACGGCGGGGGCGCAGCAACCGTCGAGTGATCTGGTCGCGAACAGCTCGACGTCGGCGGCGCCCACCGCGACCTCGTCGCCGAGCAGCCAGCCGAGCGCGGAGCCGGGCAAGCAGCAGCACACCGGGACCACGCCGGCTTCCGTTTCCGCGTCCGGGTTCCACGCGGAGCTGACGATCCAGCAGGCGGGTCTGGGCCTGCTGGCGCTCGAGAACACCGGCAAGAGCCCGGTGACGATCAAGGGCTGGCCGCAGCTGCAGTTCCTCGCGGCGGACGACTCGCAGCTCAAGGTGCCGACGCAGAACGTCGAAATCCCCGGCCCGGGCCCGTCCATCACGCTGCGCCCCGGCACCAACGCCTTCGCCGGCGTGAAGTGGGAAACCGGCGACAAGGGCAACCCGAGCACGTTCGTCGCCACCACGCTCAAGCTCGTCCCCCCGCACGGCAGCGGGTCCACTGTGGTCGACGTGATCGGCACGGACGGGAAGAAGGTCGGCTACCCGGAGTTCGACGTGACCTCGGTCAAGGTCGGCACGCTGCAGCCGTCCACCCAGGGGGTCACGGTGTTCTGAGCGGACGCGACCGGCGCGGCTCCCTCGGGGCCGCGCCGGTTGTCTGTCCTCAATGGATGATGAATAGCCGGCTGGGTGTTCGCGCCGGCCGGTGAGAAATGCCCACGTCAGCCGGGCACCGGGTGAATTCCTTGCGCCGTGCGGGATGTCGTGCCCACCGTCGTGCCTCATCGTCCCTTCGCGACGGTGACCTGCGTCGCACCTGTGAGCCCGCCCGACCGGATCGGGAAGGCTGGGTGCCGAGAGCGATGACGCGGGAAAGGCGAACAGCGGATGACCCCCTTCGAAACGGCGGCGTCGGAGTCCCTCAGCCCGGCGGAGGTGGCCGGGCTCGCGCGGCGCGTCGCCGGTCCGGTGGTGCTGCCCGGCGACGCGGGTTTCGAAGCCGAGTGCGCGACCTTCAACTTGCTGACGGCAGTGCGCCCGGCCGTCGCGGTCGGCGCGACGAGCGTCGCGGACGTGCGGGAAGTCGTGCGGTTCGCGGCCGACCGGGACCTGCCGATCGCGGTGCTCGCCACCGGGCACCAGGTCGTGAACCCGGCCCGCGGCGCGGTGCTGCTGACGCTGTCCCGGATGGACGCCGTGGAGGTCGACCCGGTCGCCGGGGTCGCCCGCGTCGAGGGCGGCGCGCGGTGGGACCGCGTGCTGGAAGAGGCCGGCCGGTTCGGCCTCGCGGGGGCCAGTGGCGCGTCGACCACCGTCGGCGTCGTCGGCTACCACCTGGGCGGCGGGCAGAGCCCCGTCCTCGGCCGGAAGTACGGCTACGCGGCCGACCACGTGCGCTCCTTCGGCCTTGTCACCGCCGACGGCGCCCTGCGCGAGGTCAGGGAGTCTTCGGAACCCGACCTCTTCTGGGCCCTGCGCGGGGGCAAGGGCAACTTCGGTGTGGTCACGTCGATGGAGTTCGCGCTGTTCCCCGTGAAGACCTTCTACGGCGGCGGTCTCTTCTTCGCGGGCACCCACGCGGCAACGGTGCTGCACACGTGGCGCGAATGGGTCACTTCGCTGCCGGTGGAGATGACGTCGTCGATCGCGTTCCTGCGGCGTCCGCCCCTGCCTTCCGTGCCGGAGCCGCTGCGCGGCACTTTCGTGGTCCACCTGCGGTTCTCGTCTCTCGGCACCGCGGTTGACGCGGAAGCCGTGCTCGCGCCGCTGCGTGCGCTGGCGCCGACCGTGCTCGACACGATCGACGAAACTCCGTACCGCGAGGCCGAACACCTCCACCTGGACCCGCCGGTGCCCGTCCCGTGGGTCGAGCGCAGCACCGCGCTGCGCTCGTTCCCCGCCGAAGCCGCCGACGTGCTGCTCGCGGCCCTCGGCCCGGACTCGGGCACGGCGCTGGGCTTCACGGAGCTGCGGGCGCTCGGCGGCGCGCTGGCCGAGGAGCCGGCCGTGCCCAGCGCCGTTGCCGGTCGAAGCGCGCGGTGGGCCGTCGTGGGCTCGGGCGCGGGCAGTCCCGACCGCGTGCCGGAGTTCCGGGCGCAGCTGGCTTCGCTCGTCGAAGCGCTGGCCCCGTGGGCCCAGGACGAGCTGAACGCCAACCTGCTGACCGCCGCCCAGGGCACCACACCCGCCGAGGTTCGCGCGGCGTACGGCGCCGAACGCTACGACCGCCTCGCCGAGCTCAAGCGGCGCTACGACCCGCACAACCTGTTCCGCGTCAACCACAACATCGCGCCGGCACCGCGCTGACGGCTCTCGCGGCAAGCCGTGCGCACCACAGAACGAAGGCCCCGGATCGAGTGATCCGGGGCCTTCGTTCTGTGGTGGGCGATACTGGGATCGAACCAGTGACCTCTTCGGTGTGAACGAAGCGCTCTCCCCCTGAGCTAATCGCCCGCCGGGTGAGTCCACATCGGACTCCGTGCGCGATACTGGGATTGAACCAGTGACCTCTTCCGTGTCAGGGAAGCGCTCTCCCGCTGAGCTAATCGCGCGGTGCGAGAAGCCAGCTTAGCGAACCCCGTCCACCCCGTGCCGCGGGGTCCGGGTTTGCGCCCGCACCCGGCATGAGCTGCGCGAACCAGGTCGGCAAGGCCTCGGCCAGGTGATAACTATCAGTGATAGTCACTGAAGATGACAAAATCTGCTAACGTTTGCAGTCGACCACCCGGCAGCCACACGGAAGGGTTCGGTGAACGCGGTGCTGGACGTCATCCACCACGAGGGCCACGACCCGGCGATGCGGAGCCCCTACGTGCCCGCGATCCGGCCCGGGCGCGGCGGGTTCGTGTTCCTGTCCGGGCTGACCGCGGCGCCGCCGTACCACGACCACCCGCACGTGCCGGAGGTGTTCGAGGCCATCCCGCCCGGCGCGGGGGAGCAGATGGAGCTGCTGCTGGCGAACCTCGACCGCACGCTCGCCTCAGCCGGGTGCGGGCGCGCCGACCTCGTGAACCTGATCCGGTTCTTCACCGACGTCGAGCGCGACCAGGACGTGGTCAACGGCCTGCAGGCCGAGTGGTTCGGCGGCCACGTGCCCACGAGCACGTCGGTCGAGGTCGCCCGGCTCGCGACGGACCCGCAGCTGCGGATCGAGATCCAGGCCGTCGCGTTCCGCGGCGAGGGGTGAGGCCGTGCCGGAAGATCCGAAGGTCGTCGCGACCACGACGTGCGCGGCGGTCTCAACGCAAGACCCGCCGGTGGACGGCGCTCGGCCGGGCGGCGGGCGCGGCTGGGTGTCCGTCGCCGCCGTCGCGCTCGGGGCGTTCGTCATCATCACCACGGAGACGCTGCCGGTGGGCCTGCTGCCGGACATCGCCGCCGGTCTCGGTGTTTCGCTCGGGCTCGCCGGGTTGCTGGTGCTCGTGCCGGGCCTCAGCGCCGCCGCGGCGGCGCCGCTGTTCTTCCTCGGGGCCGGGCGGTTCGACCGGCGCACGGTGATCCTCGCGCTGGGGCTGCTGGTGCTGGCGTCCAACGCGATCGTCGCCGTGGCCCCGAACTTCGCGGTGGTCCTGCTCGCGCGGGTGCTGCTCGGCGCGGCGGTTGGCGCGTTCTGGACCGTCGTGACACCAGTCGGGCCGAAGCTCGTCGGGCCGGCCGGGGGCACGCGCGCCATCTCGATCATCGCGGCGGGCGTGTCCGGCGGCACGGTGGTCGGGCTGCCGGCTGGACAGTTCTTCGGGACGCTGCTGGGCTGGCGCGTCACGTTCGCTGCCGCGGGCGGCGCGGCGCTGTTGATCGTGCTCGCGCAGGCGCTGCTGCTGCCGCGGATCGCGCCGGACGGCCGCTCGCACCTTCGTGACCTCACCGGCGCCGTGAAGCGGCCCATGGCGCGCTTCGGGCTCGTGGCGAGCGCGGTGGCGTTCATCGGGCAGTTCGCCGCGTCGACCTACATCACGCCGTTCCTGCTCGACCACGCCCACCTCTCCGGTGGCGCGGTCACGGTGCTGTTCCTCGTCTACGGCTGTGGCGGCATCGCCGGTTCGCTCTTCGGCGGTTCCCTGCTCACCCGCGGGGTCATCACGACGTTCGCCGGCGCCGCGACGGCCGTGGCCGCGCTGCTCGTCGGGCTCGCCTGCGCGGGCACGCTGTCCTGGCTGGTCGGCGCGCTCGTGGTCGGGTGGGGCCTGGTCTGGGGGATCGTGCCGCTCGCCGCCCAGGTCTGGCTGCTCGACGCGGTGCCCGAGACGCCCGAGGCCGCGTCGGCGGCGAACGTGACGAACCTGCAGCTCTCGCTCGCCGCCGGGTCGGCGCTCGGCGGTGTGCTCGTCGACTCGACGACGCTGCCGGTCGTTTTCCTCACCGCCGGCGCGACGGTGTTCGCCGCCGCGGTGATCGCCGTCGTGGCCGGCCGGACGGGGCAGCTCGGTCGGCGCTGACCGGCCGCGCCGTCGGCGGCCGGGGTCAGGCGCGCACGGTCTTCAGCGCCCGTGTCCAGGTTTCCAGCTGGTCGAACAGCGTGGTCGCAGCGTCGTCGTGCTGCGCGGCGGGGGTGAACTGGGAGAAGTTCTCGAAGTCGGTGAACAGGGAGAACGACAGCTGCTGGCGCACGTGCGCCATCTGGAGCTCGCTGCAGATGGCGCGCAGGTGCTCGATGGCGCGGGCGCCGCCGAGGGAGCCATAGGACACGAAGGCCGCGGCTTTGTTGTTCCACTCGCCGTAGAGGTAGTCGATGGCGTTCTTCAGCACCGCCGAGGTCGAGTGGTTGTACTCGGGGGTCACGAAGATGAAGCCGTCGTAGGAGGCGATCTTCGCGGCCCACGCTTTGGTGTGCTCGCCGGCGTACTGGCCCAGGCTCGGCGGCATCGCCTCGTCCAGGTGCGGCAGCGGGAACTCGGCGAGGTCGACGAGTTCGTAGTCGGCGTCCGCGCGGCCCTTGGCCTTCTCGAAGACCCAGTCGGCCACCTGCTTGCCGTTGCGGCCGGGCCGGGTGCTGCCGAGGATGACGGCGATCTTCAGGTCACTCACGGGGCTGGTTCCTTTCAGGGACCGGAAAGTCGATCACTTGAACGTTCATCTCGAACGTAACCGCGATGACTTGAACATTCAAGTCATGTGACGAAGTCGGCCGGAACTTGAAACTTCAAGTGATCCGCTAGACTCGTCCGCATGACCCAGGCCCCGCGCTGGCTCGACGAGGACGAGCTGCGAACGTGGCGCACGTTCATGCTGATGGCGCTCGAGCTGCCGACCGCGCTGGAGCGGCAGCTGCACGACGACGCCCAGCTCAGCTTCGTGGAGTACTACGTGCTGGCCGGGCTGTCGGAGGCACCGAAGCGCCGCATGCGGCTGAGCGAGCTGGCCGTGCTCACGAACTCCGAGCTCTCCCGCATGTCGCACCTGATCAACCGCCTCGAAAAGCGCGGTTTCGTCCACCGCGAGCCCGACCCCGAGGACGGCCGCTACACTCACGCCGTCCTCACCGAAGCCGGCTACGCCCACGTGCTCGAGTCCGCGCCCGGTCACGTCGAGCGCGTGCGGGAACTCGTCTTCGACGTCCTCACGCCGGCCGAGTTGCGCTCCCTGCGCCGGATCTCCGAGAAGATCACCAAGGGCATCGGGAACCTAGAGTGAAGCCAGCAGTGCCAGCCGTTCCTGCGCCGGTGAGCCCGGTTCGGCGCTGAAGAGCAGCACTTGCTGCCCGTGCTCGTCGGGGAGGTCGAACGCCTCCTCGGCCAGGTTCAGCCGGCCCACGAGCGGGTGGTCGAATTCGCGCGGCCCGTGCCGCGGGCCCGGAGCCGGACGCTCCGCCCAGATCCGCGCGAAGTCGCGGCTGGCGATGCTCAGCTCACCCACCAGCCCGGCGAGCAGGGGGTCGGCGCAGGCGCCGTCGCGCAGCCGAGCCGAGACCCGGCGCGCCTGGGCTTCCCAATCGACGACGAGGTCGCGCGCGGCCGCGTCGAGGAACAGCTGCCGGACGAGGTTCACCGGACGGCCGCGTTCGAACCCGAACAGCGCGTGGGCGAGGTCGTTCGCCGCCAGCAGGTCGCCGCGCCGGCCGACGACGAGCACCGCCTGGTCCGTGGTGCGCGCCACCAGCCGTCGCACGGGCTCGCGCACGTGCTCGGGTTCCGGCTCCGCTCGTTCGGCGGCTTCGGGCCGCGCCAGCCGGAGCAGGAGGTGCTGGTCGGCGTCGTCGAGTTGCAGCGCGCGGGCGATCGCGTCGAGCATCGAAGCGGACGGGTGTTCGTTCTCGCCGCGCTCGATCCGCGTGTAGGCGGTCACGCTCATCCCGGCCAGCAGGGCGACGTCCTCGCGCCGGAGGCCGTGGGTCCGGGACCGCAGGAATTCGCCCAGTGCGGTGTTGCGCTGCTCGGTCATACCGTGATTTTCGGGGTGTCCCAGGCGATCCGCCGTCCCACGCCGTGGGTACCCACCGCGTGGAGTGGTACGCCCTTTCGCCGCGAAGCACTCTGGCGGCATGACGAATCAAGCGACCGGTTTCGAGTTCGGGCTGAACTCGTTCGGTGAGACGGCGAGTGACGGTTCGCGTGATCTCAGTGATGCCGAGACGATCCGGCTCCTGGTCGACGAAGCGCGCCTCGCCGAGGCGGCCGGGTTCGACGTCTTCAGCGTCGGCGAGCACTACCGGGCCGGCCACAACGACAGCGCCACGCCTGTGCTGCTGGCGGCCATCGCCACCGCGACGGAGCGGCTCAAGCTCGGCACGTCCGTGACGGTCCTGAGCACGAACGACCCCGTGCGCCTCTACCAGGAGTTCTCCACTGTGGACGCGGTGTCGGCCGGTCGCGCTCAGCTAGTGCTGGGCCGCGCTTCGGCGACGGAGTCGTTCCCGTTGTTCGGCTACGACCTGGCCGACTACGAGGAGCTGTTCGCGGAGAAACTCGAGCTGTTCATGCGGCTGCAGCGCGAGGAATCCGTCACGTGGTCGGGGTCGACGCGGGCGCCGCTGGTGGAGCAGACGCTGCACCCGCGCATGCGCCCGGGCGGGATTCCCACGTGGATCGGCGTCGGGGGCAGCCCGGAGTCGGTCGTGCGCGCGGCGAAGTACGGGCTGCCGCTCATGCTCGCGATCATCGGCGGGCGGCCGCAGCGCTTCGCCGGGCACGTGGAGCTCTACCACCGCGCGCTGGAGCAGTTCGGGGTGCCGGTGCAGCCCGTCGGGCAGCACTCGCTGGGCCTGATCGCGGACACCGACGAGGAAGCCGTTGAAACCTGGTGGCGGTACTGGGAGCCGGTCGTGAGGCAGATCTCGGCCGAACGCGGCTTCTACGCACCCGACCGCCGGCGTTACCTCATGGAGGTCGACACGGGTGCGCTGTTCGTCGGGTCCCCGGAGACGGTCGCGCGCAAGATCGCGACCGGGGCACGGGATCTGCGGCTGAACCGGTTCGACTTGAAGTACGACATCATGCACCTGCCGCGCGAGGCGCGGGCTCGCACGATCGAGCTGTTCGGCCGCGAGGTCGCGCCGCGGGTGCGCGAACTGCTGACGGAGGCGCCTTCCCATGTCTGACCTGGTTTTCGGCCTCGACACCTTCGGCGACGTGCCGGAGGACGACGCGGGCGAACCGCTGTCCCACGCGGGCGCGATCCGGCAGGTGCTCGACGAAGCCGTGCTCGCCGACGAGATCGGCGTGGACGTCATCGCGCTCGGCGAGCACCACCGGCCCGAGTACTCGATCTCCAGCCCGGAAACGGTGCTGGCCGGCATCGCGACGCGCACGTCGCGGATCCACCTTTCGTCCGGCGTCACGGTGCTGAGCTCGGACGACCCGGTCCGCGTGTTCCAGCGCTTCGCGACGGTGGACGCCCTGTCGAACGGCCGCGCGGAAGTCATCCTGGGCCGCGGCTCGTTCACGGAGTCGTTCCCGCTGTTCGGCTACGACCTGGCCGACTACGACCGGCTGTTCGAGGAGAAGATCGACCTCTTCGCGCGGCTGCTGGACGAGAAACCCGTGACGTGGCAAGGCTCTCTGCGCCCGGCGCTGGACGCGGCCGACGTCTTCCCGAAGACGGACTCGGGGCACCTGACGACGTGGGTCGGCGTCGGCGGCTCACCGCAGTCGGTGATCCGCACGGCGCGCTACGGGCTCCCGTTGATGCTGGCGATCATCGGCGGCCCGGCGAAGCGGTTCGCGCCGTACGTGGACCTCTACCGCCGCGCCGCCGAGCAGTTCGGTACGACGGCGCACCCCGTCGGCATGCACTCACCGGGCTTCATCGCCGACACCGACGAAGAGGCGCGCGAACTGTACTGGCCGCGCTACCGCGTGATCCGCGACCGCATCGGCCGCCTGCGCGGCTGGCCGCCGATCCAGCGCGCCGAGTACGACGCCGAAGTCGAGCACGGGTCGATGTACGTCGGCGCGCCGGAAACAGTGGCGCGCAAGATCGCCGGCGCCGTTCAGGACCTGGATGTCGGTCGCTTCGACCTGATCTACTCGAGCGGTTCCCAGCCGGTGAGCGCGCGGCTGCGCGCCGTCGAGCTCTACGGCACGAAGGTCATCCCGATGGTCCGCGACCTGCTGGCGGAGCGGAAATGACCGAGACGATCGGCATCCTCGGCGCCGGCAAGGTCGGCACGGTCCTCGCCCGCCTCGCGCTGGCCGCCGGCTACCGCGTCCTCATCGCCGGCTCGGGTGACCCGGACAAGATCGCGCTGACCGTCGACGTGCTCGTGCCCGGTGCACTGGCGACGACGCCCGCCGACGCCGCGGCTTCGGCCGACGTCGTGGTCCTCGCCCTGCCGCTGGGCAAGTACCGCACCGTCCCGGCCGCCGAGCTGGCGGGCAAACTCGTCGTCGACGCCATGAACTACTGGTGGGAGGTCGACGGCCACCGCGCCGACCTGCTCGTCTCCACCAGCGAAACGGTGCAGGCGTTCCTGCCCGGCGCCCACGTCGTGAAGGCCTTCAACCACATGGGCTACCACGACCTCGAAGACGAATCGCGCCCGTCCGGCACCCCGGGCCGCAAGGCCATCGCCCTCGCCGGTGACGACCCCGCGGACCTCGCGGCCGTCTCCGCGATCGTCGACGCGTTCGGTTTCGACCCGGTTCTCGCCGGCCCGCTCTCGGCCGGCGTGCGCCTCGAACCGGGCGCGGAAACGTTCGGGGCCAACGTTTCCGCCGAAGAGCTGCGGGCGATGCTGGACCGGTTCCCCGGCTCCGAACGAGGACGGCTGCTCGCGCGGGACGGCTGAACATCAGCCGGCCAAGGCCTGCGCGACGGTGAGACTGTCCTCGTAGACGTGGTACCGGGTGATCGCGCCGCCCTCGACGGTGAGGTGCAGCGCGCACCGGGCCGTGTACTCGGTGCCGGTGGCTCGCACCGTCTGGCGGATTTCGCCGAGCACCACGGCGTCCCGGCCGTCGACGAGCACTCGCGACGCCGTGCCGCCGCGCTTCTCGGGGACGTGGCCGGTGTTCAGCTCCCGGAAGTGGGCGGCGACGTCGGCGCGCGTCGACCGGTCGCGGATCCAGGGCGCGGCGGGGTGCCCCGTCTCGGGCCAGTCGAGCTGCCAGTCGACGGTGTCCGCGAACAGCTCGGCGATCCGGTCCGGGTCGCCTTCGGTCAGGCGGGTGAGGAACTCGGTCACCGCCGCCCGGGTGCCCGCCTCCTCGCCGGTGAACTGGTAGTCGTGCCGGATGCGGCCGTCCTCGCCCAGCAGGAGGAAGATGACGCCGCTCCAGACCGGGACGCCGCCGGCCGCGGGGACCAGGTGGGTGGTGAACGTGATCGCGTTGTGGTGGGTCACGACGTCGTCCGCCGCGACGAAGCGGAATTCGCCCGGGGCCACGAACTTCTCGTAGGCGCCCGTGACCCGGGCGTCGAGGGCTTCGTGTCCCCGGTGTTCGGCGGTGTTGGTGCACTCGACGGCGTCTTCGGCCCACAGCTCGGTGATGGTCTTGCGACGCAGGGTCTCGTCCGGTTCGTTCCACACCGAGGCGTAGCGGCGGATCAGGTCTTGCGTGGTGAAGGTCATGACGCGGACGCTAACCCCGGTTCCCTGACATCTTCTGTCAGTGGACTCGGGCAGACTTCGAGCCATGCGCGCGACCCGGCTGGTGTCCCTGCTGCTGCTCCTGCAGTCCCGGGACCGGATGACCGCACAGGAGCTCGCGGACGCCTTGGAGGTGTCCGTGCGCACGATCTACCGGGACGTCGAATCGCTGGGCGCCGCGGGCGTGCCGGTGTACGGCGAGCCCGGGCACGACGGCGGCTACCGGCTCCTCGACGGCTACCGGACCCGCCTGACGGGCCTCACCACGGCCGAAGCCGAGGCCCTGTTCCTGACCGGGCTGCCGACCGCCGCAGCCCAGCTGGGGCTCACCGGCGCGACCACCGCCGCTCAGCTCAAGCTCATGGCCGCGTTGCCCGCCGAGTTGCGCGAACGCGCCGGCCGTGTCGCCGACCGGTTCCACCTCGACCCTCCACAGTGGTACGACGACCCCGAGCACATCCCGCACCTGACGGCGATCGCGGACGCCACCTGGAACCAGCACGTGGTGCGGATCCGCTACCTGCGGTGGGCGCGGCCGCACGAGGTCACGCGCACCGTGCAGCCCCACGGCCTCGTCCTCAAGGCGGGCAACTGGTACCTCGTGGCCCTGGACCGCGGACGGTTCCGGACCTACCGCGTTTCGCGCGTCCTCGACGTCGCCGTGTTGCCACGCGCGTTCGACCGCGCCGAAGGGTTCGACCTGGCCGCCCACTGGCGCGACTACCTCGACCACTTCAACCGGCGTCGCCGCCAGGCCACCGCGACCCTGCGCCTGTCCCGCAGCGGATTCGAGCGCCTGCCCCACTTGCTGGAGCCCGCGGCGGTCGCCGCGGCCCGGCGCTCCGCGCTCGCCCCGGACCCGGCGGGCTGGACCGAAGTCGAGATCCCGGTCGAATCCGCCGAGGCGGCTGCCCCAGAACTGCTCAAGTTCGGCGCCGACGTCGAGATCGTCGCACCAGAGGAGCTTCGGACCGAGGTCGTCCGGATCCTGAAGGAGCTGAACCACGTCTACGGCGTGACTGGCTAGGAGGGGTTCGGCCTGCGCGTTCGGCCGAGTTCTGTTCGTCCGGAGGCAATTCTTCCGCTCGCCCTCCATCGAGAATCCGGCGTCAGCGGGACCTGGTTTCCCGCGCACCCGCCGAAGGTTCCCGTTCTCGAAGGAGCGAATTGTGCCCCGCGGCACCCAGGACCGACCGCCGGCGACTTCTCGAAGCTGCTCGGGATGGTCACCGGTCACTTCGACTCGCTCACCCCGGGTCGACGGCCAAGCTGACCCACCTGCAGGCTCCCTACGCGGTGATCGAAGCCGAGGCGGCGTGAGCCGGCGGGTAGCGTGCCCGGTGTGGAACCAGCCGGGATCTCCTGGGGGCAGCCGCGCGAGGAGCGGGCCGACGCGGCGCGCAACCGTGCGCACCTGATCGAAGTCGCGCGCGCGATGGTCGCCGAACTGGGCGTCGAGAAGGTGACGATGGACGCGCTCGCCGAACGGGCGGGCTTGGGCAAGGGGACCGTGTTCCGGCGGTTCCGCACCCGCGCGGGCATTTTCCTGGCGCTCCTGGACGAGGAGGAGGCCGCCTTCCAGCAGCGGGTGCTCGCCGGCCCGCCACCGCTGGGGCCCGGCGCGCCCGCCGTCGAGCGCCTGGTCGCGTTCGGCCACGCGCGCATGGAGTTCCTCCTGGAACGCACCTGCCTCGCCCGCGCCGCCCTGGATCCGGGACAGCCCGTCCCGATCGGACGGAGCCCGTCGCTGTTCCACGTCAAGATGCTGCTCCGCGAAACCCGCCCGGACCTCACCGAGCTCGACGCCCTCGCCCTGCAACTGACGGCCGCCCTCGAAGGCCCGATCCTGCTCTACCTCCAGGCCCCGGCCGACGCCCCCGCCCCCACCGGCCTCGCCACCGCCTGGCAAACCCTCATCGAACGCGTCTGCTCCCCCTGACGACCGCGCGCTCCTCAACACCGCAGCTTCGCCCCCGGCGGAGACTTGGGGGCTCGGCCCCAGACACAACGGGTGATCCGATACGCGCTCCCCGCGATAGAAATCACCCCATCGCCGACCACCCTTGACGGACCTGCCCGCATCACCACCGCGGCCTTCCCCGACCACCTCGGATCTGCCACTCACCAACGTTTCTCAACCACCGCTGGGGGTCCGGGGGCTCGCCCCCGGCGGGGGCCTGGGGGCTCGGCCCCCAGAAAACACAACGGGCGATCCCAACTCGCGCTTTCCGCGAGCAGAGACCGCCCAATCGACCGTGCCCTCGGCAGGATTCGAACCTGCGACACCTGCCTCCGGAGGGCAGTGCTCTATCCCCTGAGCTACGAGGGCCCATCGCTCACGCGACTGGACGAGCTTAGCGCATGGTCGTTTCCCCGCTGCGCTGGAGGGTCACCTTGGGGCGCGGGGGCTGCTAGCGTCGATCTTGTCGACGGAGGGAGCAGTGGTGGCGGCGGAACCGTTCAAGGTCGAGGTGGCTGAGGCTGACGTCCGGGACCTGCGGGAACGGCTGGCCCGCACGCGCTGGCCCGAGGCCGAGACGGTGGACGACTGGGCGCAGGGGCTGCCGCTCGCGTATGCGCGGGAGCTGTGCCGCAGCTGGGCCGAGGAGTACGACTTCGGGTTCGCGGACCGGGTGAACGCGTTCCCGCAGTTCCGGGAGACCGTGGACGGCCTGGGGATCCACTTCCTGCACGTCCGCTCGCCCGAGCCGGGGGCGTTCCCGTTGGTCGTGACGCACGGGTGGCCGGGGTCGGTGCTGGAGTTCCTGGACGTGCTGGGGCCGCTGACGGACCCGCGGGCGCACGGTGGCGACCCGGCAGACGCGTTCCACGTCGTCGCGCCGTCGTTGCCCGGGTACGGGTGGAGTGACAAGCCGGCGCGGGCCGGGTGGGGCGTGGAGCGCACGGCGCGGGCGTGGGACCGGCTGATGGTGTCGCTGGGGTACGACCGGTACGGCGCGCAGGGCGGTGACTGGGGTTCGGCCGTGTCCGGCGCGCTGGGCGAGGTGGCGCCGGAGCGCGTCGCGGGCGTGCACGTGAACATGGCGGCCGCGCCACTGGGGCAGTTCGACGACCCGACGCCCGGGGAGGTCGCGGCGCTCGAGGCGGCCAAGGAGTTCGGCCGCACGGGCCGCGGGTACTCGGGGCAGCAGGCCACGCGCCCGCAGACGCTCGGTTACGGCCTCACCGATTCGCCCGCCGGGCAGGCCGCCTGGATCGCGGAGAAGTTCTGGGCGTGGACGGACAACAACGGCCACCCCGAAGACGCCCTGACCCGCCGCCAGATCCTCGACGCGATCTCCGTGTACTGGTTCACGGCGTCGGCGACGTCGTCGGCGCGGCTGTACTGGGAGAGCTACGGCAGCTTCCGCGACAAGGTGACGGCGCCGTCCGGGATTTCGTTGTACCCCAAGGAGATCACGCGGCCCTCGCGGCGCGAGGCCGAGCTGCGGTTCACCGATCTGCGCTGGTTCGAGGAGCTCCCGCGTGGCGGGCACTTCGCGGCGATGGAGCAGCCGGCGTCGCTCGTCGAGCAGGTGCGCGGGTTCTTCCGCCTCGTGCGCTGACCACAACCCCTGTCCCAGCCTTCGGGAGCACTCATCCGGGGGTGGGTTTGCCTCGGCCTGGGCGATTACAGTGAACTTAGGCTTACCTGTATTGCACATATGCGCATGCGACTATATATTGCGGGGAGAAGCCGTTGACCTGCGGAGGGAGGCGAAAGCATGGGGCACGGACACGGTCACGGGCACACCGCCGCCCCGGCGAGCGCGTCCGGGCGCTACCTCCGTGCCCTGGTGGTCGCCCTCGTCATCGGCGCGGGGTTCATGGTGCTGGAGGGCGTGGTCGGGTTCACGACCGGCTCGCTCGCCCTGATCTCCGACGCGGCCCACATGTTCACCGACGTCCTCGGCGTGGGCATGGCGCTCACCGCGATCGTCCTGGCCCGCCGCAGCGGTCCGACGGCCAGCCGCACCTTCGGCATGTACCGCGCCGAAGTGCTCGCGGCTCTGGGCAACGCCGTGTTGCTGTTCGGCGTGGCCGCGTACGTGCTGTTCGAGGCCATCGGCCGCATCACCGACCCGCCCGAGGTGCCGGGCCTGCCCGTGCTGCTGGCCGCCGGTGCCGGACTGATCGCGAACGTGGTGTCTTTCTTCGTGCTGCGCGGCGGAGCGCGCGAGAGCCTCAACGTCCGCGGTGCGTACCTCGAGGTGCTCGCCGACCTGATCGGCTCGGTGGGCGTCCTGCTCAGCGGCGCCATCATCCTCACCACCGGCTGGCGTTACGCCGACCCGATCATCGGTGTCGCCATCGGCCTGTTCGTGCTGCCGCGCACGTGGACCCTGGCCCGCCGCGCGCTGCGCATCCTCTTCCAGCACGCCCCGACGGGCGTCGACGTCGGCGAGATCAGCACGGAACTCGCCGCCCTCCCCGGTGTCTCCGACGTCCACGACCTGCACGTCTGGACGCTCACCTCCGGCATGGAGGTCGCCTCCGCGCACCTCACGATGAGTGAGGAGGCCGAGCAGTCGGCCGTGCTGACCGAGGCGCAGGACCTGCTGGCGTCGCGGTATTCGATCAGCCACGCGACGCTGCAGGTGGAGCGGCAGCAGTGCGCGGCGCGGTGCCAGGAACTGTCCTGGTAGCTCAGCCGCCGAGCCACCCGGGCCACGCGCCCGCCAGCACCAATTCCGCCAGCCGCTGGTAACCGCCCGCGCCGGGGTGCGCGCCGTCGCCCGCGAGGGCTTCGGAGGTCCACACGGGGTCGGCGGCCAGCGCCTCCGTCGTGGCGACGAAGGGCACGTTCCGCGCGGCGCACAACTCCGCCATGACCGCGGCGAGGCGCGCGGTCCGGCGCAGGTGCGCTTCACCCGCGTCGGCGACCGGCGGCGGGCCGACCACGAGCACGGGGATGCCCCGGTGCGCGGACCCGTCGAGCAGCGAAGCCAAGTTCGCCGCGCACCGCTCCGCGGCCACCCGCACGGCGCCGTTCTCCGCCACCATGTCGTTGCTGCCGAAGGAAACCACGATCCGGTTGTCCTCGTCCGGCACCACGCGCGCGTCGACCTCCGGCCAGCAGCGGCGGAGGACGTCGTCGGAGGTGTTGCGGCGGACGCCGAGGTTGAACCCGGTGACGTCGCCGCCGGCGGCCTGCAGCACGCGGCCCGCCCACCCGCGGTGTTCCGGGTCGCCGACGCCCTGGACGAACGAGTCGCCGAGGAAGACCACGCGGCGCCTCACGCCGGCCACGTCCGTCGCACGCGGTCGATCAGCTTGGCCGGGCTGAGTTCGCGGTCCAAGCGGAACAGGTACCCCACCGGCGATTCGCGGATGGCGGCGCGGCGCTCGCGCCGCCACCGGACCGGAGCGGCCAGCACGCACGCGGCCGCCGTGGCGGACCCCGCGATCGCCGGCGACAGCCCCACCGCGTCGGCCGCCATCGTGACCAGCGCGGGCGGCGCGACGGACTTCACGGTGCCGACCGCCTTCACCGACTCCAGACCGACGCTGCGCAGCTGCTCGCGCAGGTGCTTGAGCTGGTCCGCCACGACGTGGTCGACCTCGGCGCGCAGGTACTCGCGGAACACGTCCAGGTCTCGCACGTCCCGCAGTTGCGCGAGCTGCTGCGACTGCTCGGTCACGTACCGGCGGAAGGCGTCGAGTTCGGTGCCGAACTTCGTGCGGACTTCGGTGATCTTCTCCACCGGCACCCGCTCGAGCCCGGTGGGGACCACGGTCTCGAAGGCCAGGAACACGAACGCGTCCTCCGCGTCCGGGCGCCCCGGGGTGCCGGGCCCCGAGCCGAGGAGCACGTCGGCGAGCCGATCGAGCGTCCAGCCCGACGCGGCCGTGTGGTGCAGCGCCTGGTCGGTGACCGGGTGCAGGTGGTCCTCGGCGGCGATGCGTTCGACCAGCGCGCACGTGTAGACGGCCACGAGTTCCGGGTGCATCCCGACCCAGAGACCGCCGTGGCCTTCGACGAACGCGGCGAGGTGGGTGTCCGCGACCGCCTCGACCAGGCGGGCGGACATCTCGTCGGTGTGGACGTAGTCGTGCCACGACGAGACCAGCAGGTCGACCTCCTGGTGGGGCCGGGGCACCACCGAGCGGCGGGGCCGCACCGAGCGGCGCGGTCGCTCGGTCAGACCGGGCACCGGAAGCCGGTTCCGGCCGGGCCTGAGCCCGAACCGTTGCCGCAGCTCCTTTCCCCGGGTGGCGATGAGTTCCAGGAACGGGCGCCCGACCTCTTCGACGGCCCACTGCGGGGGCGCGAGATCCACCAGCCAGCCGGCCTGCGAGCCGAGCGCGTGCGACACCCCGGAATCGAGGGCCGGATACCCTTCGGGGCGCAGCCGGGCCATTTTGGGCCAGTACAGCGCCGCGTACTTCAGCCACCGGTCGTCACGGACGTGGATGTACGGGTAGTACAGGGCGATCTGATCCACCGCGAACCCCCTTGATCGGCGTCGGCAGCTTAGCGGCGGCCTGGTAGACCAGAGCCATGCGCAAGGACTTCGATCCCGCCGGCCTCGCCCCGTTCGCGTTCTACCGGCTGCTCACGGCGACCGTGGTGCCGCGGCCGATCGCGTGGGTGTCGAGCACGTCGGGCAGCGGTGTGGACAACCTCGCCCCGCACTCGTTCTTCACCGTGGCTTCGGCCGCGCCGCCGGTGCTGCAGTTCACGTCGGTGGGGCGCAAGGACACGCTGCGCAACGTCGAGGAGACCGGCCAGTTCGTGGTGAACCTGGCGCCGGAGGAGCTGTTCGAGAAGATCAACGACACCGGTACCGACTTCCCGCCCGAGCACAGCGAATTCGACGCCGCCGGGCTCACGCGCGAGCCGAGCCTGCGGGTGAAGCCGCCGCGGGTGGCGGAGTCGCCGGTGGCGTTCGAGTGCGAGCTGCACAGCACGGTCGGGTTCGGGACCTCGACGGTGGTGTTCGGCCGGGTCGTGCACCTCGCGGTGGCCGAGCACGTGCTCGACGGCGACCACCCGCTCATCGAACGGCTGCGCCCGCTCGCCCGGCTGGGCCGCGACGAGTGGAGCACCCTCGGCGACGTCCGCGAGATCGCCCGGATCCGGTTCGCCGACTGGGAACAGCGCTGAAAAAGGGCCGCCCCCGAGCGGGAGCGGCCCTTCGAAACCCGAGACTCAGGACGCCGGCAGCGGCTGCGCCCCGCGCGCCTGGAGCATCAGCTTCATCTGGTCCATCTCCGCGCCCTGCGACGTGAGGATGCTCTGGCACAGCGCCTTCACCGCGGGCAGGCTCGAGTGCTCCTGCGCGTACTGCGCCATCGCCGTGCCGCCCTCGTGGTGGCGCAGCATGAGCTGCAGGAAGTACACGTCCATCGCGCGGCCGGACAGCGAGCGCAGCTTCGTCAGCTCCGCGTCGGTGGCCATGCCGGGCATCGGTGCGCCGTTGGCCGGCGAGCTGGTGGGCATCGTCATGCCGTGGCCCATCGGCTCGGTCATCCACGTCATGTACGCGCCGGTCGCCTGCTCCGGCTGGTCCCACAGCATGAGCCAGCCCTTCATGCGGCCGACCTGCTCGGTCTGGGTGCTCTCGATGTCGAACGCGAGCTGCTTCACCTCGGGGTCCGTGGTGTGGTCGCGGGCCCAGTTGGCCATGGTCACGGCCTGCAGGTGGTGCGTCGACATGTCCTGCGCGAAGCCGACCTCGACCGAGCCGGCGCCGGGTGTCGCCGCCGCGGCGTCGTCGCCGTCGGTGAGCCGCGTGGCGAACACGCCGATCGCGGCGCCGATCAGCAGCACGGCGAGCATCGCGCCGCCGATGATCACCCACCGCGACCAGGCCGGTCGCTCGCCGCCGGGCTCTTCGACGTCGGTTTCGAGGTCGGCTTCGGTGCTCACAGCCGGATCACTGCCCCGCCGGCGCCGACGGCGCGGTCGGCAGTCCCGGGGTGCCCGGCATGCCACCCTGCTCACCCTGGGCACCGGTGGTGCCCTTGTAGTCCATGGGCTTCGCGTCCGGGCCCGGCTTGCTCGGGTCGAACGGCGGCGGGTTGCTCGGGTCGAACTGGCCCGGGCCGAGCGCGTCGCACGAGGCGCCGATCTCGGGGTACACGCCGTTCGGGTTGGTCCGCAGGGCGGCGATGAACTCGTCGATGCGCGGATCGCTCGCGCTGTCGAGCTTCAGCTGGTGGCCCCACGACTGCAGGGAGATCGGCTTGTCGAGGCCGGGGTAGGGCGACATCATCGTGTACGTCTTGCCCTTGACCCGCGCGGCCAGCAGGTCCACCTGGTCACCCTTGACGAGGTCCGGGTTGTAGGCGATCCACACGGTGCCGTGCTCGAGCGCGTGCACCATGTTCTCCGTGCGCACGGCGGTGGGGTAGACGACGCCGTTGCAGGCGGCCCAGTAGCCGTCGTGCGGGCCGCCGAAGGGCGGGCTGTGGTCGTAGGCCACCCGTTCGGTGGGCAGCACGTGCACCGATCCGGTGTACGTCGCGGTGATCACGCCCGGGATGCGCTTGGACGGATCGGGGTCGGTCGCGGTCGGGGCGAACGACGCGGCTGCCTCCTCGCGGGACTTCTGGTCGCGCTGCGGCGCCGACTTCACCAGGTAGTACGTGACGACGCTGGCCAGCAGGGCCACCACCACGACGACCCCGATGATGGTTCCCCACGGGGTGCCCTTCTTGGTGACGACGGACTTGGCCCGGGCGGCCTTCACCGCGTTGCCGGACGTCCCCTTCTTGCTGGTTGTCCCTTTCGCCATGGTTTGCCGCGATCTCCTCGTGAGATGATGGAGGGATCCGGTCGGACCCTGCCCGTCGGCCAGTGTAGAGACCGGGCGTCTGATCACCGTGAACGCCTCTCGCGATCACCGCGGGTGTGATCCCGGCCAACCCTCGGTCGGACCGGCGTAAGCGTCCGACCTGGGCACACCTAGAATTCGGCGAGTGACTCCCGCCGCTCTCGCCGACCTGGTCCGCGCCTCCGCCGTGCAGGTGCTCGACGCCCGAGGCGTCGACGCCGCCGTGCTGCCGGAGCAGGTGACCATCGAACGTCCCCGCAACCCCGAACACGGCGACTACGCGACCAACCTCGCCTTGCAGGTGGCCAAGAAGGCCGGCTTCCAGCCGCGGGAGTTCGCGGAAGCGCTCGCGCAGGTCGTCGCGGCGGCCGACGGGGTGGCCGCGGCCGAGGTCGCCGGGCCGGGTTTCCTCAACTTCCGCCTCGCCGCCGACGCGCAGGGTGAGGTCGTGCGCCAGGTGCTGGCCGCCGGCGAGCAGTACGGCCGCGGCGATGCGCTGGCGGGGCGCAAGATCAACCTCGAGTTCGTGTCGGCCAACCCGACCGGCCCGATCCACCTCGGCGGCACGCGGTGGGCGGCGGTCGGCGACGCGCTGGGCCGCGTGCTGTCCGCGCAGGGCGGCGACGTCACCCGCGAGTACTACTTCAACGACGCCGGCGCGCAGATCGACCGCTTCGTGCGCTCGCTGGTGGCCGCCGCGAAGGGCGAGCCCGCGCCGGAGGACGGGTACGCGGGTGGCTACATCAACGACATCGCCGCCGAGGTCCTCAGGCAGGAGCCGAGCGCGCTGTCGCTGCCGGAGGCCGAGCGGCACGAGACGTTCCGGCGCATCGGCATCGAGCTGATGTTCACCGAGATCAAGCAGAGCCTGCACGAGTTCGGCACCGACTTCGACGTCTACTTCCACGAGAACTCGCTGCACGAGTCCGGCGCGGTCGACGCCGCCGTGCAGCAGCTCAAGGACTCGGGCAACCTCTACTTCGCCGACGGCGCGTGGTGGCTCAAGTCGAGCGAGTACGGCGACGACAAGGACCGCGTCGTCATCAAGAAGGACGGCAACCCGGCCTACATCGCCGGCGACCTGGCCTACTTCAAGGACAAGCGCAACCGCGGTTTCGACCTGTGCATCTACATGCTCGGCGCCGACCACCACGGCTACATCGCCCGGCTCAAGGCCGCCGCGGCGGCGTTCGGCGACGACCCGGACACCGTCGAGGTGCTCATCGGCCAGATGGTGAACCTCGTGAGCGAGGGCAAGCCGGTGCGCATGTCCAAGCGCGCGGGCACCGTGATCACGATGGAGGACCTGGTGGAGGCCGTGGGCGTCGACCCGGCCCGCTACGAGCTCATCCGCTACTCCGTCGACTCCACTTTGGACGTCGACCTCGACCTGCTGCGCAAGCACTCCAACGACAACCCGGTCTACTACGTGCAGTACGCGCACGCCCGCCTGTGCACGATGCTGCGCGGCGCCGCCGACCTGGGGCTCAAGTCCACTCCGGACGCCGACCTCGGCACGCTCACGCTGGCGGTGGAGGGCGACCTCATCCGCACGATCGGGGAGTTCCCCGCCCTCGTGCGCCGCGCCGCCGAGATGCGCGAACCGCACCGCGTCGCCCGCTACCTCGAAGAGCTGGCCGGCGCGCTGCACAAGTTCTACGCGGTCCGCGAGGCCCGCGTGCTCCCCAAGGGAGACGAGGAAGCCACCGCGGCCAACGTCGCCCGCGTCACCCTCTGCGAGGCGGCGCGCCAGGTGCTCGCCAACGGCCTCGCGCTGCTCGGTGTCACCGCTCCGGAACGGATGTAAGAAATGGCGCACCCCGCGGGCCCACGCCACGCCGACGTATACCCCCACGCCGATGCCTCCGGGTTCCCGCCCGCGGGTGCCGACGAACTGGACAAGCTGCCCGCGAAAGTGTGGCCGCGCAACACTTACCGCGCTTCCGACGGTGTCGTGCGCATCGCGGGTGTGGACGTGCGCGAACTCGCCGAGCAGTACGGCACGCCGCTGTTCGTGGTCGACGAAGCGGACTTCAAGTCCCGCTGCGGCGACTACGCGCAGGCGTTCGACGACCCGGCGCTGGTGCACTACGCGTCGAAGGCCTTCCTGTCGATCGAGATCGCCCGCTGGGTGGCCGAGCAGGGGCTGAGCCTCGACGTGTGCAGCGGCGGCGAACTCGCCGTGGCCCAGCGCGCGGACTTCCCGGCCGAGCGGATCACCTTCCACGGCAACAACAAGTCGGTGGCCGAGCTCGAGCTGGCGGTCGAGGCCGGCGTCGGCACGGTCGTGGTGGACTCGTACTTCGAGATCGCCCGGCTCGCCGAGGTGGCCGCGCGCCGCGAGGTCGTGCAGCCGGTGCTGGTGCGCGTGACGGTCGGCGTCGAGGCCCACACGCACGAGTTCATCGCCACGGCGCACGAGGACCAGAAGTTCGGCTTCTCGCTCGCCTCGGGCGACGCGGCCGAGGCCGTGCGCCGCGTGCTCAACGCGCCCTCGCTCAAGCTCGTGGGCCTGCACAGCCACATCGGCTCGCAGATCTTCGACGCCGACGGCTTCGAGGTCGCGGCCCGCCGCGTGGTCGGCCTGCTCGGCGACCTCGCCAAGGAGCACGGCCGCGAGCTGCTCGACCAGCTGAACCTCGTCGACCTCGGCGGCGGCTTCGGCATCGCCTACACCGAGAAGGACAACCCGCCGCCGCCCGCGCAGATGATCACGCAGATCCGCGAGATCGTGCGCAAGGAGTGCTCCTACGCCGACCTGCCGGTGCCGCGGATCGCGGGGGAGCCGGGCCGCGCGATCGCCGGGCCGGGCACCGTCACGCTGTACGAGGTCGGCACCATCAAGGACGTCGCGCTCGGTGACAACACCACCCGCCGCTACGTGAGCGTCGACGGCGGGATGAGCGACAACATCCGCACGGCGCTGTACGACGCGGTGTACGACTGCCGGGTGGTTTCGCGCTCCGCGAGCGACACCGACGAGCCCGTGAGCGCCACGCTGTCCCGAGTCGTGGGAAAACACTGTGAATCCGGCGACATCGTCGTCCGAGACTGCTGGCTGCCCGACACGCTGGCTCCCGGCGACCTGCTGGCCGTCGCGGCGACCGGTGCCTACTGCTACTCGATGGCGAGCGGGTACAACCGGCAGCCGCGCCCGGCGGTGGTGGCCGTGCGCAACGGCAGCGCCCGCGTGCTGCTGCGGCGGGAGACGACGGACGACATGCTGCGCCTGGAGGTTTGACGAGTGTCCACTGTGTCTCGATCGGACGGTCGGGCGATCAGGGTCGCCCTGCTCGGCTGCGGCACGGTCGGCAGCGAGGTCTGCCGCCTGCTCACCGAGCAGGCCGACGAACTCGCTGCGCGCGCCGGTGCCCCCGTCGAGCTGGCGGGCATCGCCGTGCGCCGGCCCGACAAGCACCCCGAGCTCCCGCAAGAGCTGCTGACCGACGACGCGGCCGCGCTCGTGCGCCGCGACGACGTGGACGTGGTGGTGGAGCTCGTCGGCGGTCTCGAACCGGTGCGCAGCTGGCTGCTCGCGGCCCTGAACTCGGGGAAGTCCGTGGTCACGGCCAACAAGGCGCTGCTGGCCGAGCACTCCGCCGACCTGTTCGAAGCCGCCGACGCCGCGGGCGCCGACCTGTACTTCGAGGCGGCGGTCGCGGGGGCCATCCCGCTGCTGCGCCCGCTGCGCGAATCGCTCGCCGGCGACCGCATCACGCGCGTGATGGGCATCGTCAACGGCACCACGAACTACATCCTCTCGGCCATGGACACCACGGGCGCCGGCTACTCGGAGACGCTCGACGAGGCCGGCCGTCTCGGCTACGCGGAAGCCGACCCGACGGCCGACGTCGACGGCTACGACGCCGCGTCCAAGGCCGCGATCCTCGCCTCGCTGGCGTTCCACACGCGCGTGACGCTCAAGGACGTGCACCGCGAGGGCATCGCCGACGTCACGGCGTCGGACCTGCACGCGGCCCGCGCGCTGGGCCGCACGGTCAAGCTCCTGGCCATCTGCGAGCGCGTGACGGCCGACGACGGCGCCGAATCGGTTTCGGCGCGCGTGCACCCGGTGATGATCCCGCGCAGCCACCAGCTCGCGGGGGTCGGCGGCGCGTTCAACGCCGTGTACGTCGAGGCCGACGCGGCGGGCGAGCTGATGTTCTACGGCCAGGGCGCCGGTGGCTCGCCGACGGCGAGCGCGGTGCTCGGCGACCTGGTCGCCGTGGCCCGCAACCGCGTGGCCGGCGGCCGCGGCCCGCGCGAGTCCGCGCACGCCGCGCTGCCCGTGCGCCCGATGGGCCAGACGCCCACGCGCTACCACGTGAGCCTCGACGTCGCCGACCGCGCGGGTGTCCTGGCCCAGGTGGCGCAGGCGTTCGCCGCCCACGGCGTGAGCATCGCCGCCGTGCGCCAGCGCGACGCCAACGACACGGCGAGTCTCGTGGTGGTCACCCACCTGGCGCCCGACGCGGCGCTGCGGTCCACTGTGGACGAGATCGCGAAGCTCGACGTGGTGCACGAAGTCGTGAGCGTGATGCGCGTGGAAGGCGAAGACCAATGAGTGCGTGGCCAGGGATCATCGAGGCGTACCGCGACCGCGTCCCGGTGCCGGACGGCGCACGGGTGGTGACGCTCGGCGAGGGCAACACGCCGCTGCTGCCGGCCGCGCACCTGTCCGAGCTCACCGGCTGCACGGTGTACCTCAAGGTGGAGGGCGCGAACCCCACCGGTTCGTTCAAGGACCGCGGCATGACCGTGGCCATCACCCACGCGCTCGCGAGCGGGCTCAAGGCCGTGATCTGCGCCTCCACGGGCAACACGTCCGCCTCCGCGGCCGCGTACGCCGCGCGCGCCGGGCTCACCTGCGCGGTGCTGGTGCCGCAGGGCAAGATCGCGATGGGCAAGCTCGCCCAGGCGGTGCTGCACGGTGCGCGCATCCTGCAGGTCGACGGCAATTTCGACGACTGCCTGGAACTCGCCCGCAAGACCGCGGCCGACTACCCCGTGACGCTCGTGAACTCCGTCAACCCGGTGCGCATCGCGGGCCAGAAGACGGCGGCGTTCGAGGTGTGCGACGTGCTCGGTGCCGCGCCCGACATCCACTGCCTGCCGGTGGGCAACGCGGGCAACATCACTGCCTACTGGGCCGGGTATTCGGAGTACGCCGAGGACGGTGTGGTGAAGAACACCCCGCGCATGTTCGGCTTCCAGGCCGCGGGTGCCGCGCCGCTCGTGCTCGGCGAACCGGTGTCCGATCCCGACACGATCGCCACCGCGATCCGCATCGGCAGCCCCGCTTCGTGGGCCGGTGCGGTGAAGGCGAAGGACGCGTCCAGCGGGCTGTTCGAGGCGATCACGGACGAGAAGATCCTCGAGGCCTACCGGCTGCTCGCCGTGCGTGAGGGCGTGTTCGTGGAGCCCGCGTCGGCCACCAGCGTCGCCGGCCTGCTGGCGACCGCCGCCGACGGCCGCCTGCCCAAGGGCGCCACGGTCGTCTGCACGGTGACCGGGCACGGCCTCAAGGACCCCGCGACCGCGCTCGAGGGCAACGTCGAGGTCGAGCCGCTGGCCGTGGACCCGTCGGCGGTCGCCGCGGCGCTGGAACTGCGGTGACGAGCCCCTCGGGCCCGCCGGTCGGTGCGTCGTTCCGGGCCACCGTGCCGGGTTCGACGGCCAACCTCGGCCCGGGTTTCGACGCGCTGGGCCTGGCGCTGGCGCTGCACGACGTCGTCGAACTGCAGGTGACCGAAGACGGTCTCAAGATCGAGGTCGTCGACGCCGGCGCGGGCGGCGTCGCCGACGTGCCGACCGACGAAACGCACCTCGTCGTGCGTGCGATCCGCCGCGCGTGCGCGCACCTCGACGTGCGCCCGCCGGGGCTGCACTTGCGCTGCTTCAACAAGATCCCGCACGCACGTGGCCTCGGTTCCTCGGCCGCGGCCGTGGTTTCGGGCGTCGCGCTCGGGTACGCCCTCGCGGGTGTTCCGCTCGACGACGAGGCGTTGCAGCTCGCGGCCGAGTTCGAGGGCCACGCGGACAACGCCGCGGCCAGCCTGCTCGGCGGGCTCGTGGTGGCGTGGAGCGAAAACGGCCGCTTCCACGCCGAACGCGTCGAGCCGAGCGCCTCGATCCGCCCGGTGGTGGCGGTCCCGGCGCTGAAGTCGTCCACCGACGCCACGCGCGGCCTGCTCCCGCAGCACGTCCCGCACGCCGACGCGGCGCACAGCGCGGGCCGCACGGCGCTCACGGTGCTCGCGATGACGCAGAAGCCCGGGCTCCTGCTCGCCGCCACGGAGGACCGGCTGCACCAGGACTACCGGGCGAGCGCGTACCCCGCCAGCTCCGAGCTGGTGCGCACGCTCCGTGCCCGTGGTGTGGCCGCGACGATCTCCGGCGCAGGTCCGACGGTCCTCGCGCTCACGGAGACGGGAATACTGCCGTCGGATGTGGACGTTGACACTTTCGACGTCCGCGAGCTGGGCGTCGATCTCGCCGGTGTGCAGGTTGCGGCTCAGTAAAGCCCCGGTCACGTGGCGGCCGGAACGTGCGCCACGCGGGGGGTGGTTGTTGCACCCGCCCACCGGGCGGTCTACCCTCGGGGGCGTTCGATCACCGTGCGTTTCCGCACCCGATGCCGGTCCTGTTCGCTCCTCGCGAGTCTCCGGTCCGCATCCTTCGTCGATCCGCCGATCCGCACCGCCTGGCAAACGGGAGCGGAGGGACGCAGGCGGGTTTCCGGTTTCGGCGGTGCCGAATTTCGTTTCCTCCGTTTGGGGGAGGCAAACACCCCTGTGCTGGCGACGCTCTCGCTGTGTCTCGCACGGCTAGGCGCGGGTCGTCCGCATCGGAAGCAAATGCCGTTTCGCAGCACGCGATCGGCGGCAGTCCGCTGATCCACCTGGAGGCGTGGATCGGTCAGGAAGGACATGTGTGAGCAACACCGATCTGTTGAGCGGCGACGTGGAGACCCCCGCCGCGGCCGCTGAGACGAATGGGGCTGCGGCTGCTCCGAAGCGCCGCACCGGGGGCCTGTCCGGGATGGTCATCGCCGAGCTGCGCCAGCTGGCGGGCGAACTGGGTGTGGGCGAGACCACGGGGATGCGCAAGGGCGACTTGATCGCCGCGATCCGCGAGCGGCAGGGCAAGACGAAGAAGCGCACCGCCCCGGCGGAGACGCTCCCGCTCGAGGGTGTCGGCGACGCTCCGGCGCCGAAGACGGCCAAGGCGCCGAAGTCCGACGAGCCGGCCCGCGCCGAGAAGAAGCGCGAAGCGGCTCCGAGCGCCGAAGCCGCGCCCGCCCCGAAGGCGGAGACCAACGGTTCCGCGCCCGAGGCGTCCGCTCCGGCCGAGGCGCCGGCGGAGAAGCCCGCGCAGCAGGAGCGGCCGGACAACGGCCAGCAGAACGACGGCCAGTCCGAGGAAGGCGGCCGCAGCCGGCGTCGCCGGGGCGCCAACCGCGCCGCGGGCGCGCCGGACGGCCAGCGCGAACAGCGTGACGGTGGCCAGCGCGGTGACCGCAACGACCGGAACGACCGCGGTGAGCGCGGCGGCCGGGACAACCGCGGTGGCCAGGACAACCGCCAGCGCAACAACCAGCAGGACGGCGGCAACAACCGCGGTCAGCAGGACAACCGCGACAACCGCGCGCAAGGCGACGACGACGAGGAAGGCGGCCGCCGCGGCCGGCGCTTCCGCGACCGCCGCCGGCGGGGCAGCGGGGGCGGCCGGGGCGAAGGCGGTTCGCCCGACACCGAGATCCGCGAGGACGACGTCCTGCTGCCGGTCGCCGGTATCCTGGACGTGCTGGACAACTACGCGTTCGTCCGCACCTCCGGTTACCTGGCCGGTCCGAACGACGTGTACGTCTCGCTGTCGCTGGTCCGCAAGTTCGGCCTGCGCCGCGGTGACGCCATCACCGGTGTCGTCCGCCAGCCGCGCGAGGGCGAGCAGCAGCGGCAGAAGTTCAACCCGCTGGTGCGCGTCGACTCGATCAACGGCCTGGAGCCGGACGAGGCCAAGCGCCGTCCCGACTTCACGAAGCTGACGCCGCTCTACCCCAACGAGCGCCTGCGCCTCGAGACCGAGCCGCACAAGCTCACCACCCGCGTGATCGACCTGATCATGCCGGTCGGCAAGGGGCAGCGCGCCCTGATCGTGTCGCCGCCGAAGGCCGGTAAGACCACGATCATGCAGGACATCGCCAACGCGATCACCACGAACAACCCCGAGTGCCACCTCATGGTCGTGCTGGTCGACGAGCGGCCGGAAGAGGTCACGGACATGCAGCGGTCCGTGAAGGGCGAGGTCATCGCCTCGACCTTCGACCGCCCGCCGGCCGACCACACCTCGGTCGCGGAGCTCTCGATCGAGCGCGCCAAGCGCCTCGTCGAGATGGGCCACGACGTGGTCGTCCTGCTCGACTCGATCACCCGCCTCGGCCGCGCCTACAACCTGGCCGCGCCGGCGTCGGGCCGCATCCTGTCCGGTGGTGTCGACTCGACCGCGCTGTACCCGCCGAAGCGTTTCCTGGGTGCCGCGCGCAACATCGAGAACGGTGGTTCGCTCACCATCTTCGCCACCGCGATGGTGGAGACGGGCTCCACGATGGACACGGTGATCTTCGAAGAGTTCAAGGGCACCGGCAACGCGGAGCTCAAGCTCGACCGCAAGATCTCCGAGCGCCGCGTGTTCCCGGCGGTCGACGTCAACCCGTCCGGCACCCGCAAGGAAGAGCTGCTGCTCCCGCCGGACGAGCTCGCCGTCACGCACAAGCTGCACCGCGTGCTCCACGCGCTCGACTCGCAGCAGGCCATCGACCTGCTCCTGTCGCGCCTGCGCAAGACGAAGAACAACATCGAGTTCCTGATGCAGGTCTCGAAGACGGCCCTCGGCGGGAACGACGAGGACTGAGTTCGCTGCTCCGAAGGGCCCCTCGAGCGGTTCGAGGGGCCCTTCGGCGGTTCACTCCCGTGAACCGTTCACGAACAACCAGCCGGCCTCGCCGGAAGGTGCAGAAGGCGTACAACCGGTGGGCGGTTGACTCCGGCGGGGTGGCTGTGGGTCGAGGAATACCAGGCCAGGAGGGTCTGTTGAGGAAGGTGTCAGCTCGTCTGGCACAATGACCCGCTGAAGTCCGGCACCGGTTCACCCCGATCTGGGGACCCGGGGCCAACGAGAGAGGACACCATGAAGAGCGGTATTCACCCTGACTACGTGGTCACCCAGGTCACGTGCAACTGCGGGAACAGCTTCACCACCCGCAGCACCAAGGAGTCGGGCCAGATCCACGTCGAGATCTGCTCGAACTGCCACCCCTTCTACACCGGTAAGCAGAAGATCATGGACACCGGTGGCCGGGTCGCGCGGTTCGAGAAGCGCTACGGCAAGCGTCAGAAGAACGACGCCAAGTAGCTTCGCCGACGGCGCCCACCTGCACAGCGGGTGGGCGCCGTTTGCTGTCTCCAGTAATCGTTTCGAGGCCGGGAAGAAGGCGCGCAGTGGATTCGACGTCGCTCAAGGGGCTGCTCGAGGAGCACGCCCAGCTGGAGACGCAGCTGGCGGATCCCGCCGTGCACGCCGACCAGGCGAAGGCCCGCAAGCTCGGCCGCCGCTACGCCGAGCTCAGCCCGGTCGTGAAGGCCGTGCGCGAGCTCGACCAGACCCGCGACGACCTCTCGGCGGCCAAGGAGCTGGCCGCGGAGGACGCGGCGTTCGCGGCGGAGGCCGAAGAGCTGGCCGCGAAGGTCCCCGAGCTGGAGTCGCGGCTCACCGAACTGCTGCTGCCGCGCGACCCGTACGACGGGTCGGACGTGGTCATGGAGATCAAGTCGGGTGAGGGCGGCGAGGAGTCGGCGCTGTTCGCCGGCGACCTGCTGCGCATGTACCTGCGCTACGCCGAGCGCCACGGCTGGAAGGCCGAGGTGCTCGACTCGACCGACTCCGACCTCGGCGGCTTCAAGGACGTCACGCTGTCGATCAAGAGCAAGGCCGCCGACGTCGACGGCGTCTGGTCGCGGCTGAAGTTCGAGGGCGGCGTGCACCGCGTGCAGCGCGTGCCGGCGACCGAGTCGCAGGGCCGTATCCACACGTCCGCCGCGGGTGTGCTGATCTACCCCGAGCCCGAAGAGGTCGAGGTCGAGATCGACCCCAACGACCTGCGGATCGACGTCTTCCGCTCGTCGGGCCCCGGTGGCCAGAGCGTGAACACGACGGACTCGGCCGTGCGCATCACGCACCTGCCGACCGGCATCGTCGTGTCGTGCCAGAACGAGAAGTCGCAGATCCAGAACCGCGCCCGCGCGCTGCAGGTCCTGCAGGCGCGTCTGCAGGCGATCGCCGAGGAGGAGGCCGCCGCGAAGGCGTCGGACGCCCGGCGTTCGCAGGTCCGCACCGTCGACCGCTCCGAGCGCGTGCGCACGTACAACTTCCCCGAGAACCGCATCTCGGACCACCGGGTGAACTACAAGGCCTACAACCTCGACCAGGTGCTCGACGGCGACCTCGACGGCGTCCTCGACGCACTGGCGACCGCCGACCGCGAGGAGCGGCTGGCGGCGCAGGCCGGCTGAGTCACACCCTCGCCGGGATCTCCTCGGTCAGCGGTTCGTCGTCCTCGCCGAAGACCGGCTCCTCGGGCGCTTCGTCCTCGGCGCGGGGAAGCAGGCTGAGGACGCCGAAGACGATCGCCAGCGCGGTCGGGAACAGCGTGAGCAGCTGGTGCTTCACGCCTTCCACGCCCTCGCCCAGGGCGGACAGCCCGAGCTGGCCGACGGCGAAGAACGTCAGCAGGAACACGACGAGCCCGAATTCGCGCCGCCGCCGGCGGAACGCGCGCACGCCGGCCCAGGCCAGCAGCACCCAGATCGGGATCAGCACGAACAACCCGGCCGGCGCGGCGAGTGCGGCGAGGCCGGAGAACACCGGCACGCGGTACTCCTTCGACAGCCGCGGCTGACCGGAGAGCTCACCGAAGCTGCCCAGGTTGTCCGGCCGCGCGGTGAGCGTGTTCACGCCGCCCTGCTGCAGGATCTCCGTGACGCGCTCGGGGTGCGTCGAGTAGTACTGCACCACGTTGCGGCGGCTGATCTTGTCGCGGTACCGCGGGTAGAGCGGGTCGGTCTTCGCCGCACCTGGGGTCCACCAGCCGGTGCCGATGTACTTCGCGAACGATTGCGGCAGCCCGAGTGCGGCCAGGTCGGCGTTCGTGTCGTGTTTGCCGTCCACAATGGAGTCGAAGATCGCGTTGTACACGTTGGCCTCGCGGTACTCCGCGTTGGCCGGGTCGCCGTCGGACTGCACCGCGAGCGTCCCCGCGCCGACGATCGCGAGCACGACCACGGGCAGCGCCCAGCGGGCTTTGCCGCGCGCGCCGTTTGGCTTCACGAGGAGAACCGCGAGCACGAAAAGGGGGATGAGCAACAGGGTCTGCGACTTCGCGGTGATGCCGATCAGTCCACCGAGGACGGTGATGGCGGCGCCCGCGTAGCGCCGGGCGCCGTCGCGGTGCATCAGCAGCAAGCCGCCGGCGATCAGCAGCAGGCCGAGGAAGGCCGCGCCTTCGCTGAGCGTGGAGGAGAAGTAGCCGAAGAACGCCGAGTCGCCCATGACGAGCAGCAGCAGGGCCGTCGCGACGACCTTGCCGCGGCGTTCCAGGTCAAGGCCGGTGACGGCGGCGGTGATCGCCACCGCGATGAGCACGCAGGTACCGACGCCGAGGACCAGCAGGTTCAGGATGGCGCTCGAACCGAAGAGATGGCCGGCCTTGCTCGCGAGCCAGTCGAGCCAGCTCTGGCTCGAGACGTAGTCGCTCGTGCAGGGGACCCCGGCGCCGTAGCTGAACCGGACGAAGCCCTCCGACGGGCGGTCGAGCTGCTTGCTGCCGAGCTTGCAGAGCAGCCGCCAGCCGTCGCCGTTGTCGGCCATGCCGATGGGTCTGGGGACGAGGAAGCGGACCAGGAGGAGGGCCAGGGAAGCGACGAAGATCGCGAGACCGAAGCGCAGCTCTTTGGTTCGCACCCGGCCGAGTGTAGGCAGGGCGGTGCCGGGCCGCCGTCTGCGGGCACCCCGGTCACCGGCACCACGCCGGTACCAGGGCGCCCGCCCGCGCTCAGCCGGCCCAGTAGCCGGTGATGAACCGGATGAAGATCAGCGCACCGATCGTCGCGTTGGCGTAGAGCACCGCGTAGACCACACCCCGCAGCTTCGGGCGGCGCTGCGCGAACAGCACCAGCGCCACGTACATCACGAGGCACGGCAACAGGTAGCGGTGCACGGACACCACGTTGTTGTTGATCGTGAGCATCACGATCGAGGCGATGCCGAACAGCGCGAGCGGGATCCCGTCGGCCCGCAACGCGACGAAGACGTACACCGAGGAAATCAGCAGCAGGACCAGGCCGATGGTCGGCAGCACGTGACTCATCAGCGTCCACCCCGTCATGGGGACGTCGCCGAGCAGTGCGTGGGCCGTCAGCTTCGCCTCGCTCCACGCGGTGGCGAAGATGTCCGGGTTGAACTTGTGGTACGACCAGGCCGGGACACCCTCGAGCGCGGTGAAGCTCGCCGTCGCGCTGCCGGTCTGCAGCTTCATGTAGACCATGTGCGCGCCCAGGCCGAGGAACGCGGCCGGGAACCACAGCAGGCGCCAGTTCAGCAGCGCTCGGGGTTTCCAGCCGCCCGCGCGCCAGAACTCCAGGAAACACAGGCCGACGAACACCGCCGCCGTGATCCGCGCCGCGGTCAGCGGGATGAGGCACACGCCCATCCACAGCCACTGGCGGCGCAGCGCGAACAGGTAGGCCCAGAAGCCCAGCGCGCAGAACACGGCTTCGCTGTAGAACGAGTGCAGGAAGAACGCCGCCGGCGCGGTCAGGAACGCCGCCACCACGAGCCACGGCGCGCGGTCGCCGGTGAAGAAGTGCCGGGCGATCTTCAGCAGCGCCACCGTCGCCAGCCACGTCGCGACGACGTTGACCACGAACCCCGCGACGAGCAGGCCGAGCAGGTGGAAGGTGATCGTCTGCAGGAACCACACGCAGATCGGGAACACGGGGTAGAAGGCGCGCAGCGGCACGTAACTGCCGGTGTACGCGTGCTGGGCGATCTCGCCGTAGTTGCCGGCGTCCCAGCGGTAGGTGTGCGCCAGCACGCTCCACGTCGACCCGATCCCGGTCTTGGGGATGCCCTCGCTCGTCGGGCTCGACGGGCCGAACAGCCACGCGACGGCGATCAGCACGACGTTCCACACGAGCACGGCCGCGAGCACCTTCGCGAAGTCGCCGGTGAGCCACGCGGGCACGCGGGCCGCGCGCGGCGTTTCCGGCGCCGGGCCCGCGTCGTCGAGCGAAGCGGGCGGAACGGCGGTGCTAGTCATGAGCGGCCTCCTGGGCCGGAGTCGGGACCACCTCGCGGCGGGTCCGGAAGACCACCTTGTGGTAGAGCACGTAGTTCCACACCAGCCCGACCACGATCCCGCCGAACTTCGGGACCAGCGGCGTGACCCCGGGCAATGCGGTGGTGACCGCGTAGATCACCAGCGCCTGCACGACCCACAGGCCGAACGCGGTGACGGCGAAGAACAGCAGCGCCTGGCGGCGGACGTCGCCGTCCTTGGCGCGGAAGGTGAAGGATCGGTTGAGCGTGAAGCTCAGCAGCATGCCCGCGGTGGTGGAGCAGAAGTTCGCGACGAACAGCGGCAGCCCGGCGACGGAGTACAGCAGCAGGTAACCGAGGGCGTCGACCAGCGTGTTGGCGACCCCGACGAGGCCGAACCGCAGCTGCGTCGCGGTGATCAGCTTCACCGGGCGCCGGTCCCGGCGTCCACACCGGACCCGACGGCCTGCACCAGCTGGGACAGCCCGGTGCGCACGGAGGCGACCCCGTACAGCGGCCGGTTCTGCACCTGGGAGTAGGTGCGCCCGATGTAGCTGCCGAGCACGCCCAGCATGATGATCTGGATGCCGCCGAGGAAGAACATCGCGATGGTGATGAACGCCCAGCCCGGCACGGCCGTCTGCGGCGCGAAGAGCTTCACCCCGATCACGTAGAGCACGCCGAGGAAGCTCAGCGCCGAGATCAGGTACCCGAGCCGGCTGATCAGGCGCAGCGGGGTGACGGAGAAGCCGAGGATGCCGTCGGCGGCGAAGCGGAGCATCTTCCGCAGCGGGTAGCCGGTGACCCCGGCGTGGCGCTTGTCGCGGTCGAACAGCACGGCCGTCTGCTTGAAGCCGATGTAGCTGACCAGGCCCCGCAGGAAGCGGTCGCGCTCGCGGTAGCGGCGCAGCTCGTCGACGACCTTGCGGTCGATCAGCCGGAAGTCGCCGGTGTTCTTGGGGATGTCGACGGCGGCCATCTTGCGCAGGAACCAGTAGAAACCGCCTGCCGTGAGCTTCTTGAAAGCGCTGTCCTGGCGCGAGCGGCGCTGCGCGTAGACGACGTCGAAGCCCTCTTCCCACTTCTCGATCAGCTCGAGCGCGACGCGCGGCGGGTCCTGCAGGTCGCTGTCCATGATGATCGTCGCGTCGGCGTCGACGAGGTCCAGACCGGCGGTGACGGCCAGCTGGTGGCCGAAGTTGCGGGCCAGCTCGACGACGGTCACGCGGCTGTCGCGTTCGGCCAGTGCGGTGAGCAGCACGAGCGAGCTGTCGCGGCTGCCGTCGTCGACGTAGAGGAAGCTGACTTCGTACCGGTCGGCCAGCGGCCTGGTGACCTCGTCCACGGTCCGGTGGAGCAGGTCGATGTTGCCTTCCTCGTTGAAGATGGGGAAGACGAACGCGATCCGGCGTCTGTCGCTCGAGGGCTCCGAAGACACGCCACTCATGACGGGACTCCCGTTTGACTCAATGAATCGGGCGAACGCGCTGATCCGCGGCCCGGAGGACCTCAGGATCTTAAGAGATCACGCTCACGGTGCTTCTCCGGGCCCGCATCCGGGCCCGCCTGCGGCCAGGCGGCTCCGGAAGCGGGCCGGAAGTCGATACGCTGGGGCGGAGGATTTCGACGTGAGGGAAAACTTGTGAATCGGCAGCCGCTGCGCCTGGCCATCATGGAGGCGACCCGGATTCTCACCGAGGCGGGCGTGGAGTCGCCGCGGGCGGACGCGGATCTGATCGCCTCGCACGTGCTCGGGGTGGAGCGGGGCCGGTTGCCGATGGTGCCGCTGGTGGATCCGCCGGTGATCGAGGCGATCGGGCAGCTGGTCCAGCAGCGGGCCAAGCGCATCCCGCTGCAGTACCTCACCGGGTGGGCCGCGCTGGGCAACGTCACCGTGAACGTGGGGCCCGGGGTGTTCGTGCCGCGGCCGGAGACCGAGCTGCTGCTCGAGTGGGGCGTGAAGAGCCTGCACGGGCGCGAGTACCCCGTGGTGGTCGACCTGTGCACGGGTTCGGGGGCGCTGGCCCTGGCCGTGGCGCACGAGCGGCGCGACGCGGTCGTGTACGCGGTCGACGTGGACCCGCAGGCGCTCGCGTGGGCGCGCCACAACGCCGACGTCCACGCCGACGCCGGTGACACCCCCATCCGCCTGTACTCGGGCGACATCGCCGACCCGACGATCTTCGCCGAGCTCGACGGCCTCGTCGACCTGGTGCTGTGCAACCCGCCGTACGTCCCGGAGGGCACCCCGGTGCCGCCGGAGGTCGCGGAGCACGATCCGGCGCGCGCCGTCTTCGCCGAGGAGAGCGGCCTGGCGGTGATCCGCCACGCCATCGCGGCCGGCGCCCGTCTGCTGCGCCCGGGCGGCGCCCTCGCCATCGAGCACGACGACACCCACGGCTCGGCCGTCCCGGCGCTCGTGCGGGCCCGCCGGGTCCTGACCGCCGTCGAGGACCACCCCGACTACACCGGCCGGCCCCGGTTCGTCACCGCTCGCCGGCTCGGCTGACGCCAGGCCCATGGGAAAACCGCTGTCCGGGCGGGTTCTGCGCGCGTAGGGTGCGCGCGCATGGCCTGCCGGATCACCGAACTCGTCATCGACTGCGCCGACCCCCAACGCCTGGGCGAGTTCTGGTGCGAAGTCCTCGGCTACGTCGAACTCGGCTGGGACGGCGACGACCTGGAGATCGGCCCGCCCGGCGCCGGCTTCGGCGGGCCGCTGCCCACGCTGGTGCTCAGCCGCAGCACGGACCCGAAGCGCGGCAAGCTGCCGCTGCACCTCGACGTGAGCCCCACGGACCGCGACCAGGACGCGGAACTCGAGCGGCTCTTCGCCGCGGGCGCGCGCACCGCCGACGTCGGCCAGACCGGCGACGAATCGTGGCACGTCCTGGCCGACCCGGAGGGCAACGAGTTCTGCCTGCTGCGCCGCCGGGTCGAGCCGGTGGCGACCGACGGCTCGACGACCGCGGCCGGCTGATCTTCCCGGCGTCTCACGCTGTCCGGGGTCGCTGATCCGGCCGCCCGTTGCACGATCCCCGAGTTCCGACGCCAGTGCGCTGAAGCGCGCCCGGCTCGTCCCGCTGTGGCCGCCGAACCGCCGCTTCACCCGTTACCGCCCCGCTGTCCGACTTTCGTCGTGAGGCAATGGGGTCCGATTTCGTTCGCAACCCTAACTAATCGCGGTCGACTGCATACCGTCGATCACCGGGCCGTCCGCTCCGGGACGGCCCGAGCGTGAAGGAGTGTGGATGAGACCCTCCTGGAAACCCGCGCGGCGCACCGCGAAAGCCGCCGCTCTCGTCGCCGCCGTCGTCCTGGTGCCCGCGCTGACGGCGGGCACGGCGAGCGCCGACACGTTCAGCCGCGGCTGGCCCGCGCCGATCGACTCCGCGCACTGGGCCGACCAGGCCGCGATGACGTGGAACGACTACCGGAAGGTCCCGGGCACGAACTGGGCCGACCCGTCCCTCAAGCCCACGCAGCGCACCTTCAAGGGCGCCGTCGTGCTGGCGGACTACCCCGACGAGGACTTCGTCGTCACGAAAGCGCCCCACTCGACCGTGTTCGGGAACCCCGGGCCGGCCGCGAGCGGCCTCCCGCGCGAGGGCGTCGCGCAGTACTACCAGGACTTCCTCAACAAACCGGAGTCACTCAACCACGGCCACACCATCAACGAGTACTGGATGGAGGACTCCGGCGGCCGCTTCGGCGTCGACCTGACGGCGTTCGGGCCGTACCGGCTGCCGGGCAAGTCCTACGAGTACGGCATGGAGTTCCAGGAAGGCGCCTGCCCCGCCGGCGACACCTGCGACCGCGACCTGCGCACCGACGCGCGCGCCGCGTGGAAGGCCGACGTCGGCGCGCTGGCCGACCAGTTCGACTTCGTCTTCTTCCTCTCCGCGGGGCAGGACGAGAGCTCGACCTGGCAGGAATTCGGCGAGATGAAGTTCGGCAGCCAGGACGCGGTGTCCGACGAATTCGGCCCGCCCGACCCCGCCCTGCCCAACTACGCCGACACGCGCTACGTCCCGTGGACCTCGTGGGCCTCGGCGTCGACCATCTGGCCCAACGCCCAGAACGGCTCCTCGACGCAGGCCGAAAGCTCCGGCCAGGGCACCTACGCCCACGAGTTCAGCCACATCCTCGGCATCGGCGACAACTACAACAACCCGTTCGGCAACCCGCCGCAGCGCGCGTACACCGGGCCGTGGGAAATGCTGTCGCGCGGCAGCTTCAACGGTCCCGGCGGCCCGCACACGCGCTGGCAGATCCCGGCGACGGAGGGCGGTTCGATGGGCGCGCACCACATGCTGCGCAACAAGCTCAAGCTCGGCATCGTCGACCCCGCCGACGTGCTGCAGCTCGACCGCGACCAGCTCGCGAAGACCGGACCCGTGACCGCTCGCGTCACGGCGCGTGAGGTCGCGCCCGAACCGGGCTCGTACACGGGCATCACCATCGCCCTGCCGGGTGGTGACAAGTCGCCGAAGTGCGACCGGAACACCGACCCGCTGTGCGACGGCGGCGGCTACGACAACTACACCCTCGAGGTCGTCGACCGCATGGGCTCCGACTCGTTCGCGCCCGACTCCGGCGTGCTGCTGGCGAAGACGAAGAACCGCGACGCCGCCCCGTTCGAGTGGATCGTCGACGCCAACCCGCAGGACATCGGTCTCACCGACTACGTGAAGCCGGACGGCACACCCGTCAAGATCACCATCGGCGACTACCGGCAGCTCAACGACGCGACGTTCAAGGCCGGCACCGGCTCGTCGGGCGAGTACGAGTACACCGACGAGGCCAACCGGCTGCGCTTCCTGGTCACCGACCTCGCGCGCGACCGCCGCGGCGTCCTGTCGTACACGGTCACCGTCGCGTCGCTCGACGGGTCCGGCTCGCAGACGCGCGGTGCCCGCCTGTGGCCGGCGCTGCCCGCGTTCACCCAGGGTGGCCTCGCGAAGTGCGACTTCCGGCTGCTCAACACCGGGTCCGCACGGGGTGCGAAGGCGCCGTACGACACCGACACCTACCGGCTGAGCGTCGCCACGGACACCCCGGGCTGGGAGGTCCGGTTGCCCAACGAGCTGGCCACGGCGAAGTTCGGGCAAAGCACCCAGGTCGTGGCGTACGCGAAACGGGCACCGAGCGCGTCGCGCACAGCCCACGTGACGCTCACGGCCACCTCCGTGAGCGACCCGGGCAAGACGAGCACCGCGAGCTGCCCGGCCATCGGGTTGTGACCCGGCGTCCCCGGCACCTGACCACCGGATTCGGGTGCCGGGGACGAGGGCTAGGCTTCGCGGCATGAGTGCGGTGTACGACTGCAGCAAGCGCGAATCCCGAACCGAAGGGCTGGCCGCCGCGGCCGCCGCCGTGCGGTCCAGCCGGCTGGTGGTCCTGCCCACCGACACCGTCTACGGCATCGGTGCCGACGCCTTCGACGCGGGCGCCGTGCAGGCGTTGCTGCGCGCGAAGAACCGCGGCCCGGACATGCCCGTGGGCGTGCTCGTCGGTTCGTGGTCCACTGTGGACGGACTGGTGCTGGGGGTGCCGCCGCAGGCGCGGGCGCTCGTGGAGGCGTTCTGGCCCGGCGACCTGTCGATCGTGCTGCCGCACGCGCCGAGCCTGCAGTGGGACCTCGGCCAGTCGCGCGGCACGGTGATGCTGCGGATGCCGCTGCACCCCGTGGCGCTGGAGCTGCTGCGCGACGTCGGCCCGATGGCCGTGTCGAGCGCGAACGTCTCGGGCCGCCCGCCCGCGTCCACCGCGGCCGAGGCGCAGGACCAGCTCGGTGACTCCGTGGCGGTGTACCTCGACGGCGGTTCGAGCGGCGAACCCGTCGCTTCGTCGATCGTGGACCTCACCGGTGAAAAGCCGCTGGTGCTGCGCGAAGGCGCGGTCACGCGCGCCGCGATCGCCGAGGTCATGGGCATTCCGGTCGAATCGCTCGCCTGAGCGGTCCACTGTGGCCGCACGGACGGGAGGCTCCGTTGAACCGCGTGACATCCGGTCGCGGTAGCGTGACGCGGTGACTCGGACCCCCCGGCAGGCGTGACGCGGTCATGCCCCCTGTGCAAGGACTTCTCCCGATCCGGGAGTACCTCCTCGTCGCGCTGACCGCGACGGCGGTGACGTACCTGCTCACCGGCGTCGTCCGCCGCGTCGCGATCCGCATCGGCGCGATCGCCAACCCGCGTGCCCGCGACGTCCACGTGACGCCGATCCCGCGCATGGGCGGCGTCGGCATCTACCTCGGTGTGGCCGCGGCGATGGGCCTGGCGCACCAGCTGCCCGCGCTGAGCCACGGGTTCGACGCTTCGCTCGACTCCGTCGGCGTGCTGCTCGCGGCCGGCGTCATCTCGCTCATCGGCGCGCTGGACGACCGGTTCGAGCTCGACGCGTGGACGAAGCTCGCCGGGCAGGTGATGTGCGCGGGGATCCTCGTCATCTTCGGTGTGCAGTGGGTGTCGTTCTGGGTGCCGTGGGGCGGCACCGGTGACTCGTTCGGTTCGGTGCTGGTGCTGGACAAGAACCAGGGCGCGCTGCTGACCGTCGTGATGGTCGTGGTGATGGTCAACGCGATGAACTTCGTCGACGGCCTCGACGGCCTCGCGGGCGGCCTCGGTTTCATCGCCGCGACAGCCACGTGCGCCTTCTCGCTGGGCCTGCTCGACAACACCGGCGGCGACTTCGGCACCTACCCGCCGGCCCTCATCGCCGCGACGCTGGCGGGCGCTTGTCTGGGCTTCCTGCCCTACAACTTCCAGCCCGCCAAGATCTTCATGGGCGACTCGGGGTCCATGATGATCGGCCTCATGCTCGCCGGCGCCACGACGTCCGCGAGCGGCCGCGTCAGCTACACGCGTTTTTCCGCCTCCGACGCGCTCGCCCTGCTGTCCCCGCTCGTCGTGGTCGTCGCGGTGCTCTTCGTGCCCGTCCTGGACCTCGTCATGGCCGTCATCCGCCGCACCCGCCGCGGCGAAAGCCCCTTCGCGGCGGACAAGATGCACCTCCACCACCGCCTGCTCGAAATCGGCCACTCCCAGCGCCGCGCCGTGCTGCTCATCTACTTGTGGGCCGGCATCCTCGCGTTCGGCGCCGTGTCGGTCACGCTGTTCGACAGCCCGCTCGTCTTCTGGGGCATCGGGGCCGGTCTGCTGGTCGCGGTGCTGGTGTCGCTGGTGCCGCGGTTGAGGTCGCGCAACCGCGCCACGGGCTGAGTGTTCGCGAATTTATTTCAGTTCTTGGAATCGTGCCCCGTTCGAGGGAAAACCGGCGAAGTGTTGACCATGATCACTTCCGCCGGTCAATCTCTTTTGCGAGGGGGTATTCGAGGGGGCTGGGGAGTCCGAAGGTGCTTATCGTGCCTTTGGTGTGTCTTGGTGCGTCTCTTCGACCTCCTTTCGATTGTCGAATGGGGAGGAAAATCGAAAATGAAGAAGATGTCCAAGGCTGCGCTGGGGCTACTCGCAGCCGGAACGATGATGGCGAGCTTCCCGGCGCCAGCTCCGCTGCCACGGCAACAGTTGTGAGCCCTGCCACCAGCCTGAAGAACGGGTTCATCGGATGGGTGCCCTCCGACGGGCACGGGTGCGGTGCGACCTCGGCGGACTGGAGCCGGTACTACCACCACTGCACGAACGACGGCAGGTCGATCCAGGTTCTGGCCCGATTTGTCCTCGTGGGCAACACTATCGCTTGTGTCGGGCCGGGTCAGACGGTCAAGGTCGGCGTCACCACGACGTACAGCATGGATTGGAACGGTCAGACGTGCACCAATCCTGGCACGACCTGGCCCGCATGATTCGCGAGCACTAATTTTCTGAGGAAACCTCGAACGTTTGTGCCTCAATCGGCTTCCTCTGAAAATGGGTGAATCGAATACGGCTGCCTCGGGGGCTGCGCTGCTGCACGCCTCCGGGCAGCCGTGCTCGGCGAGAAGCCGCAGGCCGGGGCCTCAAGAGCCTGATCACCAGGGTCTCTACACTCGGTGCCGAACCGAGTAGGGAGTCAGTGGTGAGCGAAACCGAAACCTCGACCGAAGCCCAGGAGAACCCGCACGCCAAGGTGGTGCTGCAGGCCGCCCGGGCGATGACGCGGGCTTCGCTGCTGATCACGCCGCCGGCGGTGGCGCTGTGCATCGTGCTGTTCAGCATCCTCTACGGACTGCACGGGTTCCTCGGTTCACTGGTCGGGGGTGTGCTCGCGTTGCTCGCGTCGCTCTCGACGCTGGGGTTGATGCGCTTCAGCGCAGGCCAGGACCCGATGTTCGTCATGGTCATCGCGCTCGGTGGGTACGTCGTGAAGATCGTCGTTCTGTTCGCGGCGCTTTCGTTGCTCAAGGGCGTCACGGCGTTGCACGCGCTTTCGCTCGGCATCACGATGGTCGTGGCCATCCTGCTGGCTGCAGCGGCGGAGTTCGTGGCCTTCCGCAAGACGAAGATCCCTACGATCATCCCGTCCTGACCACCCGCGGGCGGTGTCACTCAGCGTAGGACGACCTAGAGCAGCCGAGTGTGACCTGAAACACACTCGACATCTTTCGTGTGGCTGGCGGAGTCGGCCGGGTGGCTCACCTGCGATCTTGCGGATCGGTCGTGAGCGGTTCCGGACTTGGGTCCCAACCGGTCCCGGGACCTAAGTCCTGCGCTGATCGGTTGGCATGGAGTACGGCTGTACGGCACTGATTGACCTGCTGGTATGGTCCGCGTCAAGGGTGGCGGACTCGGCCGCACACTCCCTCAGACGAACCTCGATCAGCAGTGTGGCGACCTGATGGTTCCGCCCCTCAGCCGCTGGTCCGAAGTGGATTGCAGGGCAGTGTTCACGCGAGACGACCTCCGCGCACGGCACGAAAAGTGTTCACCGCGCGGTGGAGCCAGCCGCCTCTAACGTGCTCGTACCTATCGGGTACGTTAAGTCCAGATCGTGACGATTCCCCCGGCGGAGTGAACGCCGGCCGGGAGAACCGGGAGGAGCGCAGTGATCGCGCTGGTACTGACCGAGGGTGCGACTTTCACGCCCCCTGGTACTGATGCCTTCGAGCTGCCGCCGTTTTTGGGGTCTGGCGACTGGGGCTTGAACAAGCCGAAGCTGCTGGTGATCATCTCGTTGATCATCGTCGCCACCTACTTCCTGGTGGCGTCGCGCAAGCTGAAGATCGTGCCGACTAAGGGCCAGTTCATCGCCGAGTCCCTCTACGACTTCAGCCGCAACAACATCACCCGGCAGCAGATCGGCTCGAAAGAGTTCAAGCCGTTCATCCCGCTGGTTCTCGCGTTGTTCACCTTTATCTTGCTGAACAACCTCTTCGGGATCATTCCCTTCTTCCAGTTCCCGACCATGGCGCGGATCGGCTTCCCGCTGGCGTTGTCGCTGCTCGTGGTCTACCCCGTGTACCACTACGTGGGCATCAGGAAGTACGGCTTGGGCGGATACCTGAAGAACCAGCTGGCGCCGGCGGGGATCCCGAAGTTCGTGCTTCCGCTCTACAGCCTGATCGAGTTCGCGCAGAAGTTCTTCATCACGCCGATCACGCTGGCCATCCGTGTTTTCGCCGCGATGTTCGCCGGTCACCTGATCATCATCGTGTTCACCCTGGGCGGCACCTTCCTGCTCACGGAGACCGCGGGCTGGGCCCTCAAACCGGTTTCGGTCCTGGGCTGGGTCCTGGCGATCCTGATGACTTTCCTCGAGGCCTTCATCCAGGTGCTGCAGGCCTACATCTTCGCCCTGCTGTCGGCCGGGTACATCGGCGCCGCGCTGGCGTCGGAGCACTGAGAAACACACAAGCCCCCGATCCGCGTGAGTGCGCGGACCGAAGTGAAGGGAAATGCAAGTGAGCGCCAACCTCGTTCTCGCCCAGGCCGCCGAGCAGGCTGTCAACATCAACCCCGGCCTCGCCGCCATCGGTTACGGCCTGGGTGCGATCGGCCCGGGCATCGGCATCGGCTTGATCTTCGCCGCCGTCATCAACGGCACCGCTCGCCAGCCGGAGGCCCAGGGCAAGCTGCAGGGCATCGGCTTCTCGACCTTCGTGCTCACCGAGGTTCTGGCGCTGATCGGTATCGTCATCTTCTTCATCGCCTCCTGAGCGAACCGCTCATCTCTCATCACTAAGGAGACGTCGTGCTGAAGACCGATTTGGTGTTGGCGGCCGAAGGCGGTTCCAACCCGATCATTCCGGACATCCCGGAGCTGATCCTCGGCATCGTCGCCTTCCTGATCCTGCTGTTCCTTCTGAAGAAGTACGTCGTGCCGCGCTTCGAGGCTGCGTACGAGGAGCGGGCGCAGAAGATCGAAGGCGGCATCGAGAAGGCCGAGAAGGCTCAGGCCGAGGCCGAAGAGGCGCTCGCGGAGTACCGCGCGCAGCTGGCCGACGCCCGGTCCGAGGCCGCGAAGATCCGCGACGACGCCCGGCTCGAAGCCGAGCAGATCAAGGCGGAGCTGCGGGCCGAGGCCGAGGCCGAGTCCCAGCGGATCGTCGCCCAGGGGCAGGCCCAGCTGCAGGCCCAGAAGGCGCAGATCATCGCCGAGCTGCGGGCCGACATGGGCCGCAACGCCGTCGAGCTGGCGAGCCGCATCGTCGGCGAGTCGCTCGAGGACGAGGCGCGCCGCCGCGGCACCGTCGACCGGTTCCTGGCCGAGCTGGAGACCGCGTCGGCCACCAACGGAGCGGGGAAGTAACCAGAGATGACGCTGCATGCTGCGAGCCGTGAAGCGCTCGACCTCGCCGAGACCCGTCTCGGCGAGGTTCTGGCCGACGCGGGTTCGGATCCCGCGACGGTCGGGGACGAGCTGCTCTCGGTCGTCGACCTCCTTGACCGCGAAATCGGCCTGCGCCGGGCGGTCAGCGACGCTTCGGCCAGCCCGGAGAGCCGCCAGGGCCTCGTCCGCCGCCTGTTCGACGGGAAGCTGAGCGAACCGGCCCTGAAGGTGCTCGACGCCGTGGCGGGCAGCCGCTGGTCAAGCCCTCGCGAGCTGGTGGACGGGATCGAGTCCCTCGGCCGCTCGGCGTTGCTCACCTCCGCCGAGAAGACCGGGAACATCGAGACCGTCGAGTCACAGCTGTTCCAGGTCGCGCGGATCGTCGCGGGCGCTCCGGAGCTGGAGGCCGCGCTGTCCGACCTGGCCGGTCCCGCCGACGCGAAGCGGACCCTGGTCCGCGGGCTGTTCGCGGACAAGGTCGACGTGGTCGTCGAGACCCTCGTCGAGCAGGTCGTGCGCCGCGCCAAGGGGCGCGGGGTCGGCAACGGGCTCGACAAGCTGGTCGCGCTGGCCGCGGAACGGCGTGAACGCTCGGTCGCCTACGTGACCAGCGCCAACGCCCTCACCGACGAGCAGCAGACCCAGCTGGGGTCGAAGCTCAACGGCATCTACGGGCGGCCCCTCGCGTTGCACGTCGAAGTTGACCCCCGGCTGGGCGGCGGGCTCGTCGTCCGCGTCGGCGACGAGGTCATCGACGGCAGCACGGCGGGCCAGCTGGCGGCGGTGCGCCGCAGGCTGAGCCGCGCCTGACGGGTGCGCCCGGGCACCACAGACTTTGCACACTGGACAGAACAGAAGCGAGAGCGGGAACGAAATGGCGGAGCTGACGATCTCCTCGGACGAGATCCGCAGTGCGATCGAGAACTACGTCTCGAGTTACGCCCCGGACGTGAACCGGGAAGAGGTCGGCGTGGTCGCCGACGCCGGTGACGGTATCGCCCACGTCGAGGGACTGCCCTCGGCCATGGCCAACGAGCTGCTCGAGTTCCCGGGCGGCGTCCTCGGTGTGGCGCTGAACCTGGACGCCCGCTCGATCGGTGCGGCCATCCTCGGTGACTTCGAGAGCATCGAAGAGGGGCAGCAGGTCAAGCGGACCGGGCAGGTCCTGTCGGTGCCGGTCGGCGACGGCTACCTCGGCCGGGTCGTCGACCCGCTGGGCGCGCCCATCGACGGGCTCGGCGAGATCGAGACCACGACCCGGCGCCCCCTGGAGCTCAAGGCCGCTTCGGTGGTCGAGCGCCAGCCGGTGTCCGAGCCGCTGCAGACCGGGATCACCGCCATCGACGCGATGACGCCGATCGGCCGCGGTCAGCGCCAGCTGATCATCGGTGACCGCAAGACGGGCAAGACCGCCGTCGCCGTGGACACGATCATCAACCAGAGGGCCAACTGGGAGACTGGTGACCCGAAGCAGCAGGTTCGCTGCATCTACGTCGCGGTCGGCCAGAAGGGCTCCACGATCGCGTCGGTCAAGAAGTCGCTCGAGGACGCGGGCGCGATGGAGTACACGACCATCGTCGCCGCCCCGGCTTCCGACTCGGCCGGCTTCAAGTGGATCGCCCCGTACACCGGCTCGGCCATCGGCCAGCACTGGATGTACGAGGGCAAGCACGTCCTGATCGTGTTCGACGACCTGACCAAGCAGGCCGACGCCTACCGCGCGATCTCGCTGCTGCTGCGCCGCCCGCCGGGCCGCGAGGCGTTCCCCGGCGACGTCTTCTACTTGCACTCCCGTCTCCTCGAGCGGTGCGCCAAGCTGTCGGACGAGCTGGGTGCCGGCTCGCTGACCGGCCTGCCGATCATCGAGACGAAGGCCAACGACGTGTCGGCCTACATCCCGACGAACGTCATCTCGATCACCGACGGCCAGTGCTTCTTCCAGTCCGACCTGTTCAACGCCGGTCAGCGCCCGGCCATCGACGTGGGTATCTCGGTGTCCCGCGTGGGTGGTGCCGCGCAGGTCAAGGCGATGAAGTCGGTCTCGGGCTCGCTGCGCATCGACCTGTCGCAGTACCGCGAGCTGGAGGCGTTCGCCGCCTTCGCCTCGGACCTCGACGACGCGTCGAAGGCGCAGCTCGAGCGTGGTGCGCGCCTGTACGAGGTGCTCAAGCAGCCGCAGTACTCGCCGATCCCGGTCGAGGAGCAGGTCTGCACGGTGTGGCTCGGCACCAACGGCCACTACGACTCGGTCCCGACCGAGGACGTGCGCCGCTTCAACCACGAGTTCCTGGACTCGGCGCGCCGCAAGCACACCGAGGTCCTGGGTGCGATCCGCGACAGCGGCAAGTTCGAGGACTCGACCCGCGACGCGCTCGTGAACGCGGTCAATGAGTTCAAGAAGGAGTTCACCACCTCCGAGGGCAAGCCCCTGGAGTCGAACGCCGACGCGATGGACGCCGACAAGGTCGGGCAGGAGACCGTCAAGGTCAACAAGCCCGCCCCGAAGAAGTGAGCTGATAGCTCATGGCCGCACAACTCCGGGAACTTCGGTCGCGCATCAAGGCGACCAAGTCGATCGGCAAGATCACGAAGGCGATGGAGCTCATCGCCACCGCGCGCATCACCAAGGCGCGGGCGAAGGTCGCCGCTTCCCGGCCGTACGCGGACGAGATCACCAAGGTGCTCTCGGCGCTGGCCGGTGCGGCGGCGAACCTCGACCACCCGCTGCTGGTCGAGCGCCCGAACCCGAAGCGCGCCGCCGTCCTCGTCGTCACCAGCGACAAGGGCCAGTGCGGTGGTTACAACACCAACGTGCTGAAGGCGACCGAGGAACTGCTCGCCCTGCTCCGCGAGGAGGGCAAGGAGCCCGAGGTCTACGTCACGGGCAACAAGGGGCTCAACTACTACCGGTTCCGCAACCGCGACGTCGTCGACAGCTGGACGGGCTTCTCCGACCAGCCGTCGTACTCCGCCGCCGTGGAGGCGGGCGAGACGCTGGTCAAGTCGTTCCTCGCCGGCACGCCGGAAGGTGAACCGGATCTCGTCGACGGGGTCGACGAGATCCACGTCGTGTACACCGAGTTCGTCTCGATGCTGACGCAGCGGCCGATCGCCAAGCGGGTCGCCCCGCTCGAGGTGGAGTACACGGGCGAAGAGGAGCAGCGGCCCGCAGGCGAGCTGCTCCCCAGCTACGAGTTCGAGCCGAGCGCCGACAAGCTGCTGGGCGCGCTGCTGCCGAAGTACATCAACACGCGCCTGTACTCGGCTCTGCTGGAGTCGGCGGCTTCCGAGCTGGCAGCCCGCCGCACCGCGATGAAGGCCGCGTCGGACAATGCGAACGATCTGGTGAACACGCTGACGCGGGAGGCGAACCAGGCCCGCCAGGCGCAGATCACCCAGGAGATCTCCGAAATCGTCGGTGGCGCGAACGCGCTCACCGCAGCAGGAAGTGATGACTGATGACCAGTACTGAAGCCCCGCGCGCCAAGGGGCGCATCGTCTCGGTGACCGGGCCGGTCGTCGACGTCGAGTTCCCGCGCGGTTCCGTGCCCGACCAGTTCAACGCGCTCAAGGTCGACATCGAGTTCGAGCAGCTGCGCAAGACGGTGACCCTCGAGGTCGCCAGCCACCTGGGCGACAACCTCGTCCGCACGATTTCGCTGCAGCCGCAGGACGGCCTCGTCCGCGGTGCGGAGGTCACCGACACCGGCGGCCCCATCACCGTTCCCGTGGGCGACAAGGTCAAGGGCCACGTCTACAACGCCCTCGGCGAGTGCCTCGACGAGCCCGGCTACGGCGACGACCTCGAGCGCTGGGGCATCCACCGCAACCCGCCGGCCTTCGACCAGCTCGAGGGCAAGACGGAGATGCTGGAGACCGGCCTCAAGGTCGTCGACCTGCTGACCCCGTACGTGCAGGGTGGCAAGATCGGCCTGTTCGGCGGTGCGGGCGTGGGCAAGACGGTGCTGATCAAGGAGATGATCACCCGCGTCGCCCGGAACTTCGGTGGTACCTCGGTGTTCGCCGGCGTCGGCGAGCGCACCCGTGAGGGCAACGACCTCTTCCTGGAGATGTCCGAGGACGGCGTCATCAACGACACCGCCCTCGTCTTCGGTCAGATGGACGAGCCGCCGGGCACCCGCATGCGCGTCGCGCTGTCCGCGCTGACCATGGCGGAGTACTTCCGCGACGTCCAGAACCAGGACGTGCTGCTGTTCATCGACAACATCTTCCGGTTCACCCAGGCCGGTTCCGAGGTGTCGACCCTGCTGGGCCGCATGCCTTCGGCCGTGGGTTACCAGCCGACGCTGGCCGACGAGATGGGTCAGCTGCAGGAGCGCATCACCTCGACCCGTGGCCGGTCGATCACCTCGATGCAGGCGATCTACGTGCCCGCGGACGACTACACCGACCCGGCGCCCGCGACGACGTTCGCCCACCTGGATGCCACCACGGAGCTCTCGCGGTCGGTGTTCCAGAAGGGCATCTTCCCGGCGGTGGACCCGCTGGCGTCGACGTCGACGATCCTCGACCCGGCCATCGTCGGTGAGGACCACTACCGCGTGGCCTCCGAGGTCATCCGGATCCTGCAGAAGTACAAGGAACTGCAGGACATCATCGCGATCCTCGGGATGGACGAGCTCTCGGAAGAGGACAAGCTCACCGTTCAGCGCGCGCGCCGCATCGAGCGGTTCCTGTCGCAGAACATGCTGGTCGCCGAGGCGTTCACGCAGATCCCGGGCTCGACCGTGCCCCTGTCGGAGACCATCGAGTCGTTCGACCGCATCAGCAAGGGCGACTTCGACCACTACCCGGAGCAGGCGTTCCTGGGTATCGGTGGCCTCGAAGACCTCGAGAAGAAGTACAAGGAAATCACCAAGAAGTGACTTCCGGGGGACGGCGGGGACTGAAGTCCATTGTGGACTGAGGGCCCCGCCGTTCTCGTAACCGGACCCAGACCTATTACACTCGGTGGTGACACCCCGAGCGAAGGAGTGCTACGTGGCTGAGATGTCCGTGGAGCTGGTGGCCGTGGAGCGCCGGCTCTGGTCGGGTTCCGCCACCTTCGTGGTGGCGCAGACCACCGAGGGCGAGATCGGCATCATGCCCGGCCACGAGCCGGTGCTCGGGCAGCTCGTCGAGGGTGGCGTGGTGAAGATCAACACGACTGACGGTGACGTGCTCACCGCGGCCGTGCACGGCGGTTTCCTGTCGGTGACCGCGACCGGGGTGAGTGTGCTCGCGGAGAGCGCCGAGCTTTCGGACGAGATCGACGTCGACGCGGCCCGCGCGGCCCTGACGACGGACGACGAGGTGGAGCGCGCAAGGGCCTCGGCCCAGCTGCGCGCAGCCGGTCAGTCGGTCTGATCGAGCGAGACGAGCAGGAGCCGCCGTGAAGATCGCCATCGTGGTGCTGGGGCTCCTGATCGTGCTCGCCGTGCTGGTGGCCTGGTACGGCCAGCGGTGGATCCGGATGCGCCGCGGCGGTGGCGTGAGCGTCGCGCTGCGGTGGCGTCCGGACAACCCGCGAGCGAGCTGGCACCTCGGGCTCGGCCGGTACGAGGGCGACGAGTTCGTCTGGTACCGCGTCTGGAGCCTCCGGACCGGCCCCGATCGCGTGTTCCAGCGCGAGAGCATGCAGATCGCCGATCGTCGCGACCCGTCCGGTACGGAGGCGTACGCGGTGCCGGAGGGATCGACCGTCCTGCGGTGTGAATCGTCCACGCAGGAGGCGATCGAAATCGCGATGGGCCCGGGCGCGCTGACCGGGTTCCTGTCCTGGCTCGAGTCGGCTCCGCCGGGACGAATGTTGCCGCACGCGTCCTGACGGGGAGTTATCCTCGGATCATGGAGAGCACGGGACGATTCAGCGCCGCGGAGCGGGCCGCGCGCAAGCGCCGGTGGGCGAAGCTGCCCGAGCACGTGCGGCTCGAAGACACCACCACGACGCAGGACGTGGACCCCGGAGCCGACTCGACGTGGGACGTCGATTACGAGCGGTACTGGACCGCGCGCGAGCTGCGCTGACCGCCGCTCAGCCGCCCGGCTTCCACAGCACGTCGCCGTCGGGGTTCGCCAGCCGGCCGAGGATGAACAGCAGGTCCGAGAGCCGGTTGAGGTACTTCACGGCGATCGGGTTCGTCGTGTCCGGCTCGGCCTCGACGAGCGCCCAGCCGGAGCGCTCCGCACGCCGCGTGACGGTGCGGGCCTGGTGCAGGTACGCGGCACCGGGCGTGCCGCCCGGCAGGATGAACGACGTGAGCTTCGGCAGCCGCTCGTTGAACTCGTCGCACCAGCCCTCCACGCGCTCGAGGTAGGCCTCCGTGATGCGCAGTGGCTCGTACGGGGGATTTTCCTGGATCGGCAGGCACAGATCCGCGCCGACGTCGAACAGGTCGTTCTGCACGCGCTTCAGGACGGTGCCGATTTCGTCGCCGAGACCGCCGACCGCGACGGCCAGCCCGATGACCGAGTTGGCCTCGTCCGTGTCGGCGTAGGCCCCCAGGCGGGGCGAGGTTTTGGGCACCCGTGAGCCGTCGCCGAGCGCCGTGGTGCCGCTGTCGCCGACCTTCGTGTAGACGCGGTTGATGCGAACGACCATGAGCCAGACTGTACCGGCCCCGCGTGTGCCGAAACTGGGCGAGAGGGCATGATTGGCGGCCATGAGCGAGCACTTCGACGTGCACGGAGGGGCGCGGCTGGTCGGCGAGGTCGACGTGGTCGGGGCCAAGAACAGCGTGCTGAAGCTGATGGCCGCGGCCCTGCTGGCCGAAGGCACCACCACCATCACGAACTGCCCGCAGATCCTCGACGTGCCCTTGATGGGCGACGTCCTGCGCAGCGTCGGCTGCGAGGTCGAGATCGACGGCGACACCGCGCGCATCACCACGCCGGCGTCGCTGTCGCACCGCGCGGATTCGGCGGCGATGGGCAAGCTGCGGGCGTCGGTGTGCGTGCTGGGGCCGCTCGTGGGCCGGCTGAAGAAGGCCGTGGTCGCGCTGCCGGGTGGCGACGCGATCGGCTCGAGGCCGCTGGACATGCACCAGAACGGGCTGCGCAAACTCGGTGCCACGAGCACGATCGAGCACGGCTGCGTCGTCGCCAACGCCGAGGCGCTGGTCGGCGCCCAGATCTGGCTCGACTTCCCGAGCGTCGGCGCGACCGAGAACATCCTGATGGCGGCTGTGCTCGCCGAGGGCACCACGGTGATCGACAACGCCGCGCGCGAGCCGGAGATCGCCGACATCTGCACGATGCTCACGGAGATGGGCGCGAAGATCGAAGGCGCCGGCACGTCGACGCTGACGGTGCACGGGGTGGACCAGCTGCGCCCGACCGAGCACCGCGTGATCGGTGACCGGATCGTCGGCGCCACCTGGGCGTTCGCCGCGGCGATGACGCGCGGCGACCTGACCGTGCGCGGCGTGAACCCCCACCACCTCGACCTGGTCCTCGACAAGCTGCGGCTCGCGGGCGCGGACGTGACGACGTTCGACGAGAAGGGTTTCCGCGTCGTGCAGCCGGACCGGCCGAAGGCCGTCGACTGGGTCACCCTGCCCTACCCCGGGTTCGCCACGGACCTGCAGCCGTTCGCCGTCGCGCTGTCCGCGGTGTCCGAGGGCACGTCGATGATCACGGAGAACGTGTACGAGGCGCGGTTCCGCTTCATCGAGGAGATGATCCGCCTCTCCGGCGACGCCCGCACCGACGGCCACCACGCGGTCGTCCGTGGCGTCGACAAGCTCTCCAGCGCCCCCGTGTGGGCCTCCGACATCCGCGCCGGCGCGGGCCTCGTGCTGGCGGGCCTGTGCGCCGAGGGCGTCACCGAGGTCTGGGACGTCTTCCACATCGACCGCGGTTACCCGCACTTCGTCGAGAACCTCAACCGGCTGGGCGCGCAGATCGAGCGCGTGGCGGGGGAGCCCGACCGGGCCTAGCTGTATTTGGCCATCAGGTTGGTTGCAGTCGGTTGATGGGTGGGTGGCCTCCGAGTGCGCTGTGGCGGCGTTGAGTGTTGTAGTGCTCGAGCCAGGGTGCAAGAGCTGCTGTGCGTTCGGTGTTGCTGGCGAAGGCCTGGCGGCAGGCCCACTCGGTTTGCAGTGTGCGGTTAAGACGTTCGACTGTGCCGTTCTGCCAGGGGCAGTGGGGCTTGATGAACTTCTGCCGAATGCCGTGCTCGGCGCAGACCTCGCGCAACGACCAGCGATAGGCCCAGGCGTTATCGGTCATCAGCCGTTCGATCCGGGTGATGCCGTGGCCGGCGAAGTAGGCGATCGCGCGGGCGAGGAAAGCAGCGCAGGTCGGGCCTTTCTCGTCCGGGTGGATCTCGGAGTAGGCCAGGCGGGAGTGGTCATCGAGCAGGGAGTGGACGTAGTCGTAGCCGATCTTGGTGCTGCGGTCGCGGGTGGCTTCCCGCTGGGCCCGGCCATGCGCTCGCCAGCCTCCGCCGTCGGGGATGCGGCCGATCTTCTTGACGTCCATGTGGACCAGCTCGCCCGGCTGCTCCCGCTCATAGCGCACGGCTGTGGTGTTGCTGGCCCGGATCACCTGCCCGGTGATCGGGTCCAGCGCGGCCAGCCGCGGGATCCGGTGTCGGGCCAGTACCCGCGACACTGTCCGGGTCGGGACACCCAGTTCACAGCCGAGCCAGGCCGGGCCGCGGCGTTCACGCTGCCGCAACGTGATGATCCGTTGCTCAAGCTGATCATCGGTCCGCCGCGGTGAGGTGTGCGGTCGCGAGGATCGGTCACGAAGACCGGACTCACCCTCGGCGGCGTAGCGGTCCAGCCAGGTCTTGACACATTTACGAGAGATTTCCATCGCAGCGGCGATGTGTGCTTGCGGCCATCCGGCCTGATGGCGCTGGACGATCAGCAATCTGCCCAGGAAGATGGTCCGGGCGTTACGGTGAGACACGAGAGCCTCCGGTTGGCGTGGGTCCTAGACAAGCCACACCTCAACCGGAGGCTCTCCCCACGTCAACCCCGTACTTCCCGCTACCAACGTCCTGGCCAAATACACCTAGCCCGCCACTGTTCCGGAACCGACGACGCGGCCGAGCACGGAAACGTGCTCGGCCGTTCGTGGTTCCGCCCGCGGGTCAGAGCGTGTCGTCGAGCCAGTCGTAGATGCGCGCGAACGCGAGCCGCTGCGCGCCGATGTGGCAGTGGGCGTCGGCGCCCTCCTCGGTGGTGAAGCTGAGCAGCGTTTTCGGGCCGGTGAGCCGGTCGTAGAGGCGGCGCGGCTCCGGCGGGGTGTCGGCGTCGCCGTTGAAGAACAGGTCGTCGGTGGCCTCGCAGATCAGGGCCGGGCACGAGATGAGCTCGGCGACGCCGCCGTCGAGGTGGTAGGCGAGGTACTTCGCGAGGAACTCGCGGTCCGTGGCCGCGCCCATGACGTAACGGCCGTGGCCGGTGGCCCAGCGCAGCGTTGGGCTCGCGGCGCGGCCGGCGGCCAGGATGGCGTCGAGTTCCTCGTCCTGCGGCGCGTTCGCACGGCGTTCGATCTCCGCGCGGTCCCACGGCAGGAACGGGACGATCGCGGCCGCCGCGTCGAACACCCCGTCGACGGCCACGACGGCCGCGAGGCGCGGCTCGAACGCGGCGGCGCGCGGGGCGAGCTCGCCGCCGAGGCTGACGCCCAGCAGCGCCACCTTCGCCAGGTCGACGCCCGGATCGGCGAGCGCGTGGTCGAGCACCGGGCCCACGACGTGCTCCCAGTCGGGGCGGAAGACGAGCCCGTCGCGGTGGATCGCGCTGGGCTGGCCGGGGCCGTCGAACGCGAGCACGTGGTAACCGCGCTCCTGCCCCGCCATGGCGCCGAAGAAGTGCATCTCCTCGGCCGCGCCGTCGAACCCGCTGTGCATCACCACGAGCGGCTGGGGGCCCTCGCCCGGCGCGCGGTAGAAGTAGCCGCGCAGCACGTGGCCCTCGTAGGGGATCTCGACCGGCTCGATGCCCTCGAACCCCTCGATCGCGCGGTGGAAGCACTCGACGCTGCGGTCGTAGGCGTACGCGACACGCGGGTCGGCCGGGTGCTCGTGCAGGAAGAACTCGGCCGTGCGGTAGTAGGTGGACGCGCGCAGATGAGCGTCGCGAGCGCTGACGGGGTGGGCGTTCGCGGCTTCGGCGGCCAGCCGCTCCGCGGTGGCGAGCCACTCGTCGTGCCAGCTGTCGTAGTCACCGGCCTTGATGCGCGCGGCCGTGGCGACGACCTCGCCGAAGTCCGAACCGCCGTAGGTCGCGTGGCCGAACACGCGCAGGGTTTCGAACCAGAACTGGGGGTCGTCTTCGAACAGGAGCTGCTTCACGGGTGCCTCCTCTGAGAGCGACGGAACGGTACCGTCCCGTCGTCACCGTACGCGGGACGGTACCGTCTCGTCCACCCGTTACGATGGGGCCATGCCGACCCGCCGCACCCCGACCGGCGCTGCCGTGCTGCAGCCGGAAGTCACGAACGCCATCACCGAAGCCGTGCTCGACGAGCTCGCGGCCGTGGGTTACGGCCGGCTCGCGATGGAAGCCGTCGCCAAGCGCGCGGGTGTCGGCAAGAGCGCGCTGTACCGCCGCTGGCCGTCGAAGGACGCGATGATCTCGGCGGTCGTCGCGGAGTTCAGCGTCAGCCGCGCGACGGCCCCCGACACGGGAACCCTCCGCGGCGACCTGATCGCGATGCAGCAGGCGGTGCACGACTGGCTCACGCACCCGCGCTTCTCCCGGATCCTGCCGGACCTGATCGCCGAGGGCGCCCGCAACCCGGGCCCGGCGGAGGAGATCCGCGGTGCGATCGGCGGCCCCCGCCGCGAGGTTGCCCGCCGCGTCTTCGACCGCGCCCTCGGTCGGGGCGAACTCCCCGCCGGCACGGACGTCGAACTCGCGCTGGACCTCCTGGCGGGCCCGATCTACTGGCGCCTGGTCGTGCGCCGCGAGCCCCCGGGCCCGGATTTCCTCGAGCACGTCGTCGACCACGTGCTGCGGGCACTCGGCGCTCGCGAGGTGCCCGCCGGCGAATAGCCCTACGCCTCCAGGGCCAGCCCGACGCCGAAGCCGATCAGGACCGTGCCCGTCACCCCGTCCAGCGTGCGGCGCACGCGCCGGCGTTCCAGCCAGCCGCGGACGCGGTGGACGAGCAGGAGCAGCAGGATCTGCCACACCGCGCCCACGGCGGCGACCGTGTACGCCAGCAGCAGCGCGTCACCCGTGGTGGTCGCGCCGGGGGTGAGGAACTGCGGCAGCACGGACAGGTACAGCACGAGGACCTTCGGGTTGGTGACGTTGGAGAGGAACCCTTCGCGCCACCGCCGGAACGCGCTCTGGCGGCCGCGCATCGCGTCGGCGATCGACTGGTAGTCGCCGCGCCAAGCGCCGCGCAAGGCTTGAAAGCCGAGGTAGCAGAGGTAGGCGACGCCGAGCCACTTGACGGTCTCGAAGACCGGCCGCGAATTCGTGATCACCGCACCCAGACCGAGCGCGGCGGCGGTGCCCTGCAGGAAGTTGGCGACGGCGATGCCCGCGCACGCCCACGCGCCGCCCCGCGCACCGCCGGACAGCGCGTTCTTCAACACGACCATGCTGTCCGGGCCGGGCGCCACGGCGAGCACCACCATCATGGCGAGGAACCCGCCGTACACACCCCACGTCATGCGGCGAACCGTATCCCCGGTCAGGGCTCCAGGGCCAGGGCCGCACCGAAGCCCAGGAGCGCGGTGCCGGTCACGCCGTCGAGGGCGCGGCGCACCTTGCGCTGCTGCAGCCACGCGCGCACGCGGTGCACGAAGAACAGCAGCACCAGCAGCCAGATCGTGCCCAGCACCGCCACGGTGTAGGCGAGCACGAGCGCGTCCCACGTCGTCGTGCGCACGGGGTCGAGGAACTGCGGCAGCACCGACAGGTACAGCACGAGGACCTTCGGGTTGGTGACGTTGGAGAGGAACCCTTCGCGCCACCGCCGGAAGCCGCCGGCGCGCTTGCGCTGCGTTTCCGCGAGGGCCGCGTAGTTGCCCCGCCACGCACCGCGCAGGGCCTGGAAACCGAGGAACACGAGGTAGGCCGCGCCGAGCCACTTGAGCGCGAGGAACACCGGCTGCGACCGCGCGATGACCACGCCCAGCCCGAGCGCCGCGGCCGTGCCCTGCAGCGCGTTGCCGGCGAAGATGCCCGCCGTCGCGAGCAGACCCCCGCGGGCGCCCCCGGACAACGCGTTCTTCAGCATCACCATCGTGTCGGGCCCCGGCGCCAGGACGATGAGCACGACGATGACGAGATAGCTCCCGTACCCACTCCAAGTCACGGTCTCCCACGCTAACCGCCACCGCGGCGCGAGTCTCGCGGATTTCGGTCACAGCGGTTCGCGCTTTCCGATACGTCGCGAAGCAGTTGCCCAGAATCCGGTCGGTCGGGTTCTGAGGCAGGACGTAGGTGGTCGGGTGTACGCGCAGCAAATAACCAACTGATGTTCGAAGTTGTTCGCCGGTAGATCACCGTGATCCAGATCGATCAATGACGCCGCCATCCCTGATGTATCGTTACCACACCGTGACATTCAAGCGGCGGACCTTCGCGTCGTCGCCCCGGGGCGTCAAAAGAAGATCGAAAAAGTGTTTGAGCGGCGAAATTCGTTGTTTCAACGCCGCGTGGGCGAGCGTTAGGCTAGTTTCCATTCGGTAACAGCACGGGGCCACTCCGAACGCATTCTTTGACCGCTACGCCGAGGGGATCTAGGTTCGATCTCCGTCGGCGTCACAGTCGCCAGCCGACCGGGCGGTGGACCGAGTCCGCCTCGAATGAATTGGCTCGGCGCGTGACCGGAATCGAAGGTCGCGCGTGCGTGACCGATCAGGATTGAGGCCGCAGACATGATCCACCGCGAATGGAATCGCAGGGAGTTCTTCCGGGTCACGGCAAAGGGAGGCGTGGTGCTGGGCGGCGCGGCGTTCGCGGCCGCCTGCACGCAAGCACCGCAGACCGGCGGACAGGGCGGCGGCGACGCGCTGCAGCGCGCGAAGTCCGCGGGGACCATCAAGATCGGCATCGCGGGCGAGATTCCGTACGGCTACACCGAGAACGGCAATGTCACCGGTGAGTCACCCGAGGTGGCCAAGGCGGTGTTCAAAAACCTCGGCATCCCGAAGGTCGACGCCACCCAGGTCGAATTCAAGCAGCTGATCCCCGCGCTCGCGGCGGGCCAATACGACATGGTCGCCGCCGGCATGGCGATTCTCCCGAGCCGGTGCAAGCAGGCCGCGTTCTCCGAGGTCGACTACGTCACCCCGACCGCGTTCATCGTGCCGAAGGGCAATCCGCAGCAGGTGCAGAACTTCGAGGACATCAAGGCCAAGGGCCTGAACCTCGCGGTCTTGTCCGGCACGGTCGAGCAGCAGGTCGCGAAGGCCACGGGAATCCCGGACAGCCAGTTGCAGACCTACGACGGCCAACCCCAGATGCTGCAGGCGCTCCTCGCAAACCGCGCCTACGCCGGCGCCTTGACCGACATCTCGCTGAAGGCGCTGCTCAAGCAGAATCCGGGGGCCCCGCTGGAGGTGACGGCAGGGTTTGTGCCGACTGTGCAGGGCGCGAAACAGATCCAGGCCGGGGGATTCGTGTTCCGCACGGCGGACAAGCCCCTCGTCGACGCGTTCAACGCCGAGCTGGCGAAGCTACACCAGAACGGGCAGTGGTTGAAGATCGTCGAGCCGTTCGGCTTCACCCAAGCCAATCTGCCACCCGCCGACGTCACCACCGCCCAGCTCTGCGCAGGTTCCTGACGCTGTCCCGCCGGCACCGGTAGGAGTCAGATGTTCGAGAACTTCGGCTTGTTCGCCTCCACCATCGCGAACGGCCTGCTGCTCACGGTCGAGGCCACGATCGGGGGGATCGTGGTCGCGACCGTGCTGTCGTTCGTGGCCGGGCTCGCGATGCTGTCGCGGTCCAAGACGGTCCGGGCGATCACGCGCGTCTACGTCGAGGTCTGGCGCGGCACTTCGGAGGTGGTCCAGCTCTTCTGGATCTACTTCGCGCTTCCGGTGCTGACCGGGTTCCAGATCATCCCGCTCTGGGCGGGTGTTCTCGTGCTCGGCCTGAACTTCGGTGCCTACGGCGCGGAGATCGTGCGGGGCGCCGTGCAGTCCGTGCCCCAGGCGCAACGCGAGGGCTGCATCGCGCTCAACTTCACCCCGGCGCAGCGGATGCGGCGGGTGATCCTTCCACAGGCGCTGGTCGAGATGGTGCCGCCGTTCAACAACCTGTTCATCCAGCTGCTCAAGGGCACCGCACTGCTCACGTTCATCACCGTGCCGGAGATGACCTACCAGGCCAGCCAGGTACTGGTGACGAGGTACACCGGGCAGGCGGCGCTGATCTGGACCATCGTCCTGTTCTTCTACCTCGCCCTGTCGCTCGTGATCACCGGCGGGATGAAGGTTCTCGAGCGGCGCGCGGCGGCTCGGGTCGGCCGTAAGCCGGTGAAGCAGGAGTCCGTGCTGGGCAGCGCGAGCGGCAGCGGGGCGGCATGAACTGGGATTGGACTTACTTCTGGGAAGGCGTCCCCTTGGTGCTCAAGGGGCTCTTGGTGACGTTCGAGGCGACCGTGCTCGGCTCGATCGTCGCCTACGCGCTGGGATTGATCTTCGCGCTCCTGCGGCGTTCGGGTATCCCGATCGTCAGCAGAGTGGTGTGGCTGATCGTCGAATTCATCCGCAGCACGCCGTTGCTGGTCCAGCTGTTCTTCCTCTTCTTCGTGTTCCCGCAGTTCGGGGTCACGCTTTCACCGTTGGCCGCGGGTGTGCTGGGCCTCGGACTGCACTACGCGACCTACACTTCGGAGGTGTACCGGGCCGGCATCGAGGCCGTCCCGAAGGGGCAATGGGAGGCCGCAGTGGCGTTGAGCCTGCCTCGGACGCGGACCTGGGCGAAGATCATCCTCCCCCAGGCGGTCCCGCGGGTGCTGCCCGCGCTCGGCAACTACACGATTTCGATGTTCAAGGAAACGCCGCTGCTGCTCGCCATCGGCGTCCTCGACCTCGCGGGCGCCGCGTTCGAAGTCGGCTCGCTCAACTTCCGCTACGTCGAACCACTCACCCTGGCCGGGGTGCTCTTCCTCGTGCTGAGTTATCCGGCTTCTCTGCTCGTGCGATTCCTGGAGCGTCGTTTTGCCCCCGCAAAGTGAAGCACCGGCCGAGGCGGCCGGCTCCGCGATGATCCGGTTTTCCGAGGTCGTGAAGAAGTTCGGCGACCACGTCGTGCTCGACGGGCTCGATTTCACCGTGGCGCCCGGAGAGTTCGTCTCGTTGATCGGGCCAAGTGGCTCCGGCAAGACCACCATTCTCCGGTTGCTGATGACCCTGGAGAAGGTCGACGGCGGCACCATCCACGTCGGCGGCGAATGCCTGACCCACGTGCGCCGCGGCGACCGCCTGGTACCGGCGGACGAGAAGCACCTGCGCGCGATGCGGCGCCGGATCGGCATGGTGTTCCAGCAGTTCAACCTGTTCCCCAACATGAACGTGCTGCGCAACATCACCGAGGCACCCGTGCGCGCGCTCGGCGTGCCGCCGGCCGAAGCCGAGGAGCGGGCGCGCGAGCTGCTCGGCCTCGTCGGGCTCCAGGACAAGGCCGAGGCGCACCCGACGCGCCTGTCGGGCGGGCAGCAGCAGCGGGTCGCCATCGCCCGGGCGCTGGCGATGCGGCCGGACGTGCTCCTGCTCGACGAGGTGACCTCGGCCCTGGACCCCGAGCTCGTCGCCGACGTCCTGCGCGTGCTGCGCGACATCGCGACGACCACGGACATCACCATCCTGTGCGTGACCCACGAGATGCAGTTCGCGCAGGACGTCTCGGACCGGGTGATGATGTTCGACCACGGCCGGGTGCTGGAGGACGCGCCGCCCGAGCGGCTGTTCACCGAGCCGTCCCACCAGCGCACCAAGGAGTTCCTGCGAGCGGTGATCGAGCGCCGCTAACCCAGGATCTCCGCGGTGGCCTTGACGGTGGCGAACTCGGCGTGCAGGTTCGCCGCCGTCACGCGGGTCAGCTCGTCGGCGGTGACCGTGGTGCCGTCCGGGGCGGTCAGGTCGAACGTGAACGTCGCGTCGAGGGCGAAGGTGACGTCGTAGCCGAGGTTCGCGCCCACGCGGGCCGTGGTCTCGCAGCAGAAGTTGGTCTGGATTCCGGCGAGCACGAAGTCGCCGATGCCGTGGCGCTTGAGCCACGCGTCGAGGTCGACGTCGCCGAGGAAAGCCGAGTTCACCTCCTTGCCGAACACCAGGTCGGGTCGGGCGCCGTCGAGTTCGGGGGCGAAGTCGTGGCCCGGGGTGCCCGGGCCGCAGCGGCGAATCGGGCTTCGTGGAGTCGTGGTGCACGAGGACCACGGGGTCGCGGCGCTCCTGCCACGCGTCGAGCAGGGCTTTGATGTTGGCTTCCGCGCCCGCGTTGTTGCGCGGGCCCCAGAACCGCGCGTCGGAGAAGCCGCGCTGGACGTCGATGAGGATGAGTGCGGTCATGCCCCGAGTTTCGGGCGCCGGACGCCGTCGAGGGGAGTGGCAGAAGATGCGCGATCCGGTACTTTTCTGCCATGCGGGCGATCGGGGTGCTCCTCCTGCCGGGTACGCGGATGTTCGACCTGGCCGTGGTCGCGGAGGTGTGGGCGCAGGACCGCACGGACAGCGGGATCGGCCCGTTCACCGTGCGGCTGTGTGGCGCGGGCCGGCGGCGGACGCCGGTGTCGCCGTTCGGCGACGTCACGCCGACGCACGGGCTCGCGGGGCTGGCGGGGTGCGACCTCGTGCTCGCGCCAGGCCGGGACGACCCGCTGGCCTCGGTGCCGCCGGCAGCGCGCGGCGTTGCGGCGCGCGCACCGGGCGGGTGCCGCGGTCGCGGGCCTGTGCTCGGGCGCGTTCACGCTCGCCGCGGCGGGCCTGCTCGACGGCAGGCCCGCGACCACGCACTGGCGGGACTTCGACGCGCTTTCCACTGTCGCGCCGCGGGCTTCGCTGCAGCGGGACGTGCTCTACACCGAGGCCGACGGCGTGCTCACCTCCGCCGGGGTCGTCGGCGGTCTCGACCTGTGCCTGCACCTCGTGCGCCGCGACCACGGCGCCGACGTCGCCGCGAAACTCGCGCGGCGCCTCGTGATGCCGCCCGCCCGCGAAGGCGGCCAGCGGCAGTACGTCGAGAACCCGGTGCCCGCGGCCCCCGCCCGGCCGGGTCTGTCGTCCACTTTGGACTGGGCGGCGGCGCGGCTGGGTGAGGACATCGGGGTCGCGGATCTGGTGACGCACGCAGGGCTGAGCGAACGGACGTTCCACCGCGAGTTCGCCGCCGCCACCGGGGTGACGCCGGGGCGGTGGCTGCGCGGGCAGCGGGTGCGTTACGCGCGGGAGCTGCTGGAGACCACGGAGCTGCCCGTGGAGCGCGTCGCGCAGCGGTCGGGCCTGGGCACGGCGGCGAACCTGCGCCGCCGGCTGCGCGCGGAGCTCGGCGTGGGGCCCGATTCGTACCGCCGCACGTTCCGTTCCGCGCCGAGCGGGGTTACGGTCGGGGCATGGGCGAGTACGAGCACCTCCTCGTGAAACGCGACGACGACACGATCACCATCACGATGAACCGCGCGGCGCGGCGCAACTCGCTGTCCGCCGAGCACCTGACCGAGCTGCTCACGGCCTTCCGCGAGGCCGGCGCCAGCGATGCGACGGGCATCGTCCTGGCCGGCGCCGGCCCGGTCTTCTCCGCCGGGCACGACTTCGGTGACGTGGCTTCGCGGGACCTGATGGGTGTACGGGAGTTGCTGACGCTGTGCACGGAACTGATGCGGACCATGCAGTCGGTGCCGCAGGTGGTCGTCGCGCGCGTGCACGGCTTGGCCACCGCCGCGGGCTGCCAGCTGGTGGCGTCTTGCGACCTCGCCGTCGCCGCGTCGTCGGCGGGCTTCGCCCTCCCCGGCGGCAAGGGCGGGTGGTTCTGCCACACCCCGGCCGTCCCGGTGGCGCGGTCGATCGGGCGCAAGCGCTTGATGGAGATGGCGCTGACGGGTGACGTCGTGCCCGCGGAGGTCGCGCTGGACTGGGGCCTGGTCAACTACGTCGTCCCGGACGACGAGCTGGACTCCGCCGTCGCCGACCTCCTGGCCCGCGCCACGCGCGGCAGCCGCGCCAGCAAGACCATGGGCAAGCACACCCTCTACGCCCAGCTCGACCGCCCCGAGGCGGACGCCTACGCGATCGCCGTCGAGGTCATGGCGTCGGCGTCGCAGCTGCCCGGCGCGCGCGAAGGGATGGCGGCGTTCCTGGAGAAGCGCAAGCCCGAGTGGCCGGACTGACGCTCCTCAGCCGCGTTCGTGCAGCAGCAGGAGCGTGTACGCGGCGATCGACTGCGCGTCCGTGATGCCACCGGTGGCGATCATCTTCTCGACCTCCGTGCGGGTGAACCACGCGGTCGTCATGTCCTGCTCTTCGAGCTCGCGCTCGGGCTCGCCTTCCGTGAGGTCCGTGGCGAGGTAGACGTGACCGCGCTGGCTGGACATGCCCGGGGCTACCTCGAGCAGCCCGATCTCGGTGATCGTTTCCGCGCGCAGGCCCGTCTCCTCCCGCAGCTCGCGGCGCGCGAGCTCGGCCGGCGGCGTCTCGGCGAGGTCGGGGGCCGTGCCCTGGCAGAACTCCCAGCGGCGTTCGCCCACGGGGTAGCGGAACTGGTCGACCAGCAGCACGCGGTCGTCGTCGAGGGGGATGACGAGGGCGTAGGTCGGTTTGTCGACCACCCCGTAGATGCCTTCGCTGCCGTCGGGCCGTCGGATGGCGTCCTCCCGCACCGTCATCCAGTTGTTCCGGTACACCTCGCGGGTCGCGACACGCTGAATGGGGTCCACTCACCCAGTATCGCCGAGACTGTCCTACCCTCGGCGGGTGCGTCTCGTGATCGCTCGCTGCCAGGTCGACTACGCCGGCCGCCTCACCGCCCACCTGCCGATGGCCACGCGCCTGCTGCTCGTCAAGTCGGACGGTTCGGTGTCCGTGCACTCCGACGACCGCGCGTACAAGCCCCTGAACTGGATGAGCCCGCCCTGCTGGCTCATCGAGGACGGCAAGCTGTGGATCGTCGAGAACAAGCAGGGCGAGAAACTCGTGATCTCGATCGACGAGATCTACCACGACCACGAGCAGGAGCTGGGCGCCGAACCCGGCCTGCAGAAGGACGGCGTGGAAGCCCACCTGCAGGAGCTGCTCGCCGAGCACATCAAAACCCTCGGCGACGGCTACACCCTGGTGCGCCGTGAATTCCCCACCGCGATCGGCCCGGTCGACATCATGGCCCGCGACGCGGACGGCCAGTCGGTGGCCGTGGAGATCAAGCGCCGCGGCGAGATCGACGGCGTGGAACAGCTGACGCGCTACCTCGAACTCCTCAACCGCGACCCGCTGCTGGCCCCGGTGTCCGGCGTGTTCGCCGCGCAGATCATCAAGCCCCAGGCCCGCACCCTCGCGGAAGACCGCGGCATCCGCTGCCTGACCCTGGACTACGACGCCCTGCGCGGCATCGAATCCGACGAGTTCCGGTTGTTCTGAACCCGTCGCTGCGGCGAAGTCAAGGGTTCCCGCGGCTGCGCGTTCCGAACGGTCACCGCGGGCTTCCCGGGCATCCTCGCCGCAACTCGTTGTCCCGCTGGGCGAAGCGCGTTGATTGATCGTTCATCCACCACCTGGTAAACGAGAAGGTGATCTCCTCACCCCAGTGGAAGGTGGCTGAATACGATGAGAAAAGGTCTGTACCTGGCCGGTGCCGTCGCCGGGCTCGCGATGGTCGCGACCGCCGCGCCGGCGCTCGCGGACACGCAGAACGTGGCTTTCTACTCCGGCACGGGACTCAGCGGTGTGCGTGAGGTGCCCGCGACGGGCACCCACGACGTCTGCCTGTCGACCGTGCAGCGCAACACTTCCGCGGTCAACTACTCCGAATACAGCATTCTGCTCTACTCCGGCGCGAACTGCACCGGCAGCGAGTTCGCGCTCGGCTCGCTCCACCAGGCGAACTCGGTTTACGGCGGGTTCGTGAGCTATCAGGTCGTCCAGGCCTTCTGAGGCGGGCCGGTGCCGCGGCCGGAAGTGGTCCGGCCGCGGTGAACCGGAAACGAATCGCCGCACGAAAAGGCGACGAATCCATTTCGGACTGCGCCGTTCAGGTGAGCCGAAGAACTGTTGATGAGATCTGTGTCACACTCGTTCTGAGGGGTTTTCGCGCCGTTTGCCGAGGCGTCCTGGGGCGATGGATTCCAGTGTTCTCAACGGGTTCAGCGCTGCGTGGAAATCCCTCCGGTAATCACGACGAGGAGGGAACCATGCGTTATCGACCCATTGGCACCGATCCGGCCGACCCGCGACTCGGCCGGTTCGTCCCCGACGACTGGCAGCACCTCGAGCGGTATCCGCTCACCGCACTCGCCGCGAAGGAGAGACCCGTGCGGACCCCGGTCGTCATCGGCGTCAACTGGTACCGCGAGTTCGACGACCCCGAGCCCGACCGGAAGTCCGGCGAAATGTTCATCGCCAAGGGTGGTTCGGTCACGGCCGTCCGAGGTGGACACTGCGTGTGCCTCGAACCCGGTGGCACACCGGACACCGACGATTCCTACGGGTTCTACAACCAGGGCGCGGAAGGCGCGTGCGTCGGCTTCGGCTGGTCGCGCTGCATGACGCTGTTCAACGGTGCGGAGTACGCGGCCCGCTGGCTGTGGGACGCCGCGAAGAAGCGTGACGAATGGGCCGAGACCAATCCCGGTGACGAGAACGGCACGTCGGTCCGCGCCGCCGCGGAGGTGCTCAAGGAACTCGGCCACGTCGAGTGGCAGGACGAGTACGCCGACGATGACTGGCGCCGGCGCGAGTCCTACGTCCCCGAGGTGAAGCAGGGCATCCGCGCCTTCCGCTGGGCCCGCACGGTCGACGAGGTGCACGCCGCCCTCGGCAACCGGCGCGCGGACGAGCTCGGCGCCGTCCCGCTGCTGAACTCCTGGGGCGAGAAGTACCCGCACCGCGTGTGGCTTCCCGATGAGGTCCTCGACCGGCTCATCCGGGAGGAGGGCGAGATCGCCGTGCCCACCGACCGCTGAGCGGGTCATCGTCAGGGCTCCGTTTCCCCAGGTCAGCCCGGGGAGGCGGAGCCCTCTCGCGGGAAAGCTCGTGTCGGCGTGCCACCGCCAAATCGATGCAGTACTGTCCGGATCTAACAGGACGCTGGTGTTTCCTGTGGGAAATTGTTTGATTCGGAGGTGGCTCGGGTGCAGGTCCTTGCCGACGCGAACCTGCGGCTCGACGCGAGTCCTATCGACTACATCGAGCTGGCGTTCTACTTCGTGCTGGTGCTCGGCATCGGCTATCTGGCCCGCAGGCAGGTGTCGAGCAGTCTCGACTTCTTCCTCTCCGGGCGCTCGCTCCCGGCGTGGGTGACCGGGCTCGCGTTCATCTCGGCCAACCTCGGCGCCATCGAGGTCATGGGCATGTCGGCCAACGGCGCCGAGTACGGCCTGCCGACGGCCCACTACTTCTGGATCGGCGCGATCCCCGCGATGCTGTTCCTCGGCGTCGTGATGATGCCGTTCTACTACGGCTCCAAGGTCCGCAGCGTGCCGGAGTTCATGCTCCGCCGCTTCGGTCCCACCGCGCACTGGGTCAACGGCGCCAGCTTCGCGCTCGCGCAGATCCTCATCGCCGGCGCGAACCTGTACCTGCTGGCCAGCGTCGTGAACCTGCTGCTGGGCTGGCCGATCTGGGTCTCGATCATCGTCGCGGCCGTCATCGTCCTCACCTACACCGCGCTCGGCGGCCTGTCTGCGGCCATCTACAACGAGGTGCTGCAGTTCTTCGTCATCCTCGCCGCGCTGATCCCGCTCACGATCGTCGGCCTGTACAAGGTCGGTGGCTGGAACGGCCTGATCGAGAAGGTGACCAACAGCCCGGGCGGCGTCGCGCAGACCCACTCGTGGCCGGGCAACCAGCTGACCGGGTTCGGCAGCAACTTCCTGTCGGTCCTGGGCCTCGTCTTCGGCCTCGGGTTCGTGCTCTCCTTCGGTTACTGGACCACGAACTTCGTGGAGGTCCAGCGGGCGATGGCGTCGAAGAGCATGTCGGCCGCCCGCCGCACGCCGATCATCGGCTCGTTCCCGAAGATGTTCATCCCGTTCGTCGTGATCATCCCGGGCATGGTGGCCGCGGTGACCGTCACCGAACTCCAGGGCGCGAACAAGCAGGCGCTGCTGGACGGGCACGCCGCGCCGAGCGGGGCGACCTTCAACGACGCCTTGCTGCTGCTGATGCGCGACGTGCTGCCCAACGGCATCCTCGGCGTCGCCATCGCGGGGCTGCTCGCGTCGTTCATGGCCGGCATGGCCGCGAATCTGAGTTCCTTCAACACGGTGTTCACCTACGACATCTTCCAGACCTACCTGGTGAAGAACCGGCCCGACAAGTTCTACTTGAGCACGGGTCGCGTGGTGACCATGGTCGCGACCGTGCTGGCGGTCTTCACCGCGTTCATCGCTTCGACGTACTCGAACCTGATGGACTACCTGCAGACGCTGTTCTCCTTCTTCAACGCACCGCTGTTCGCCACGTTCATCCTCGGCATGTTCTGGAAGCGGATGACCAAGGCGGCGGGCTGGACGGGCCTGGTGTTCGGTACCGCGGCGGCCGTCGTGATCTTCGTGCTCAGCAAGGTCGGCACGTTCACCCTGCCGGGCCAGGGCGTCAGCTTCGTGGCCGCGATCGCGGCGTTCGTGGTCGACATCGTGGTGAGCGTGGGGGTCACCTACGTGACCAAGCCCAAGCCCGACTCGGAACTGGTCGGCCTCGTCTACTCGCTCACCCCGCGCGAGTCGCTCAAGCACGAGACCACCGGCGAGGACGCGGGCTGGTACCGCAAGCCCGTGCTGCTGGCCGGGATCGCCGCCGTCATCACCATCGTCCTGAACTTCGCCTTCTAGGAGGACGACTCTCATGGCAATCGAACCCACGCCGAAGCCGCGCAAGGGCGGCGCGTTCGACATCCGGCTGATCATCGCCCTGCTCACGGGTGTGTACGGCATCATCCTGACGGTCATGGGGATCGCGTTCTACACCGAAGCCGACATCCAGAAGGCGGCCGGCGTGAACATCAACCTGTGGGCGGGGATCGCTCTGCTGGTGTTCACCGCGCTGATGGTGCTGTGGGCGAGCCTGCGCCCGCTCATCGTCCCGCCGCGGCCGGACGAGACCGACGAGTCCGGCGAGTCCGCCACCGAAGAGCCACCGGTGGCCGGATAAGCGCGTTGTCCGGACAGCCGGGGCCGGCTGCCGCTACCGTGCTCCGCGTGCACGATCTGAAGCGCGGGCGGTCGCCCAGGCTGTTCGCCCTGGTGGTGGCCGGTGTGCTCGGCCTGACGGCCTGCGGCGGTCCGGACCTCGGCAAGCAGAACTTCCCCCGCACCACCGTCGCCGTGTCGGGTGGGGACACCGGTGACGGCCCCATCACCGACCCGGCGGTCACGGTGTCCGCGCTGCGCCCGCTGCTGCCGTGCCAGTTCCTGGACCAGGCTTCGCTCACGCCGCTCGGCGCGCCCGAGGGCGACCCCGAACCGGAGAGCGTGAGCTTCGACGAGTGCCGCGCCAAGGTGAAGGACGCGGGTGGCAAGGAGATCTCGGTGACCGCCGAGGTCGGGGCCATCGTGGTGTTCGCTTCGGACAAAACGACCGGCCAGGTCGGCGGGCTCCCGCAGGTCGAGGTGCCGGACCAGACCGGTGGTTCTTGCTCGGTCAGCGCGCTGACTTCGCGCCTGCCCACCCTCGGCCTCACGGTCGACATCGACTACGACGGCGGCGATCCGTGTGCGGCCGGACGCACACTGCTGCAGTCCGCCGTGCAGAAGCTGCACAATTCGCCCCAGAAGTACCCCGAGGTCAAGGGATCCGTCGTCACGGCCGACCCGTGCACCACGCTCGAGGGGTCTGCCGTGGACGCCGTGGTGAAAAACGCCGAGCCCGAGGCGACCGGGCTGCACAGCTGCCAGTGGGGGGACAGCGGGCAGATCGCGGTGCGGTTCAACCCCGGCGTCCCGCCGATCGAGGGCGGCGGCTGGGTCAAGACCGACGTGGGCACGGCGGCCCAGGCGTTTGCCAAGAAGGGCACGGGTCCGAGTTCGACCTGCGAGGTGCAGTGGCAGCACCGGCCGTGGCAGGGCGACCACGGCGAACTCGTCCAAGTGCAGTACACGAACTACAACGCCACGGCGGACCACGACGACCCGTGCGGCAAGGTGACGGGGCTGGCGAAGCAGGTGGCCACGAAACTGCCCCGGCCCTGAAGCTTGGCAGGGGGTGCCTCCGGGCGACTAGGTTGGGGGAACCACCACGCCGACGTGCCGGAGGTCCGCCATGAAGAAGATCATCAACGACCCGGCCACAGTGGTCGCGGACTCCTTGAGAGGACTCGCCGTCGCCCACTCCGACATCCTGCGAGTGCGGGACGACCCCGCCGTCGTCGTGCGGGCCGACGCGCCGGTGCCGCGCAAGGTCGCCGTGATCTCCGGCGGGGGATCGGGCCACGAACCGATGCACGGCGGGTTCGTCGGCCGCGGCATGCTCGACGCGGCGGTACCCGGGGCCGTGTTCACGTCGCCGACGCCGGACGCGGTCCAGGCCGCCGTCGCCGCGACGACCGGACCGTCGGGTGCGCTGCTGATCGTGAAGAACTACACCGGCGACGTGCTGAACTTCGAGACCGCCGCCGAGCTGGCCGCCGCCGAGGACCTCGACGTGCGCAGCGTGGTCATCGACGACGACGTCGCGGTGAAGGACTCCACCTTCACCGCCGGCCGCCGCGGGGTCGGCGGCACGGTGCTGCTGGAGAAGATCGTGGGCGCGGCCGCGGAGCGCGGCGACTCGCTCGACGCGGTGGAGGCGCTGGCGCGCAAGGTGGTCGGCCAGGTGCGCTCGATCGGGGTGGCGCTGACGGCGCCGACCGTGCCGCACGTCGGCGAGCCGAGCTTCGACCTCGGCCCGGACGAGATCGAGTTCGGCATCGGCATCCACGGCGAGCCGGGCCGCGAGCGCATCCCGGCCGAACCGGCCGACGCACTGGTGGCGCGGATGGTCGACGCGATCGTGCCGGACGTGCCGTACGAGGCGGGGGACAAAGTCCTGCTGTTCACCAACTCCATGGGCGCCACGCCGCTGCTGGAGCTCTACCTCGCGCACGGCATCGCCGAGCGGCTGCTCGCCGAGCGTGGGATCGTGGTCGAGCGCCGGCTCGTGGGCCCGTACATCACGAGTCTCGAGATGCAGGGCATCAGCCTGACGGTGCTGAAACTGGACGACGAGCTGACCGAGCTGTGGGACGCGCCCGTGTGGACGCCCGCGCTGCGGTGGGGGGTCTGATGGGCTGTTCTTCCGAAGGGCTGGCGGCGGCGCTGCGGGCCGGCGCCGAAGTCATGGCTGAGCACCGCACCGAGCTCATCGAGCTCGACCGCGCGATCGGCGACGGTGACCACGGTGAGAACATGAGCCGCGGGTTCACCGCGATCGTGTCCGCTTTGGAGACGGAGGTGCCGCCGACGCCGGCGGCCGTCGCGAAGCTGGCTGCCACCACGCTGATCTCGAAGGTCGGCGGCGCCGCGGGTCCCTTGTACGGCACGGCTTTCCTGCGCGCGGCGACGAAGATCGGCGACGCGAAGGAGATCGACGTGCCCCTGGCCGTGGCCGCGCTGGAGGCCGCGCTCGAAGGCGTGCAGGCCCGCGGCAAGGCGGTGGGCGGCGACGCGACGATGGTGGACGCGCTGATCCCGGCCGTGTCGGCGGCCGCCACGGCAGCCGCCGCTTCGGACGCGACGGTGGCGTCGGTGCTCGCCGCGGCCGCCGAGGCGGCCGACCGCGGCGCGGAGTCCACAGTGGAGCTGGTGCCGCGCAAGGGGCGGGCGTCCTACTTGGGCGAACGCGCCGTGGGGCACATGGATCCCGGGGCTCGCTCGTCGGCGCTGCTGCTGCACGCGTTCGCGGAGGCCGCACGGTGACCGTGGGGATCGTGCTCGTCTCGCACAGCGCCAAGCTCGCCGAGGGCCTGGCCGAGCTCACGGCCCAGATGGCGCCCGACGTCCGGATCATGGCCGCCGGCGGTCTGCCCGACGACGGCGGCCTCGGTACCGACTACGACGAGGTCGTGGCCGCCACCCAGCGCGCGGACTCCGGCGACGGCGTCGTGTTGCTCTACGACCTCGGCAGCGCGCAGATGACCGCGGAACTCGCCGTGGAGTCCCTGGCGGACCCGTCCGCCGCGGTGGTCGCCGACGGCCCGCTCGTGGAAGGCGCGGTGGCCGCCGCCGTCGCCGCCCAGGGCGGTGCTGACCGGAAGGCGGTCGCCGAGGCCGCCGCGAGCGCAGGGCTGGCTCCCGACTTGTCTCTTGTGGACGCTCCGCCGGACGCGGACGGCGCGCAGGAGAAGGAGTTCACCCTCACCAACGAGGTCGGGCTCCACGCCCGCCCCGCGGCCGTCCTCGCCCGCAGCCTGGCCTCGCTCGACGCCGAGGTCACCGTCCGGCTGGGCGAGCAGGAGGCCGACGCCCGCAGCGTGCTCGCCCTGATGTCGCTCGGCGCGCGGCAGGGCGACCGGATTGCCGTGCGCGCATACGGCTCGCAGGCGGCGGAAGCCCTGGCGAAGGTCACCGAACTCGTGGACTCGAACTTCGGCGAGTAGTCCACTTCGGACGGAGGGTCCGGCGGCGGAAACCGCGCGTTCGCGTGAGCGCAAGGCGTCGCCTCAGGATCGAGGAGGCGGCAGCAGCGGGCCGCCGCTCCAGTGCTGGAACACCAGGTTCGTGTGGACGCGCGCCACTTCGTCGCGAGCAGTGAGTTCGTCGAGGACCAGGCGCTGGAGTTCGGCGGCCGAGCTGGTGGCGACGTGGGCGAGGAAGTCGTCCGGGCCGGTGAGGTGGTAGACGGCGCGGACTTCGGGCAGGGCGAGCAGGTGCTGCACGAACGGGTCGACCAGCGGGCGCCGGTGGGGGCGGACCTGGACGAACAGGAACGCTTCCAGTGGGCGGCCCAGTTTGGCGGCGTCGACCTGTGCGTGCTGGCCCGTGATGACGCCCGTTTCGCGCAGGCGGGCCACGCGGTCCAGGCACGTGGACGGCGCGATGCCGACGGCGGCCGCGAGGTCCTTGTTCGACATCCGGGCATCGTTCTGCAGCAGGCGCAGGATCTCGAGGTCCACCGGACTCAGTTCGACGGATCCGGTCATGCGGCGAATGATATCCGAAACCGTTGCGGCAAAACCGCACGATGGCCGAGCCTTCGCAGTATGACGAACCTGCGCACCCGAGCCGTCCACGCCGGCCGCGACGACCTCACCGACCTGGGTCTGCACGCCGCGCCCCTCGATTTTTCGACGACGTACCCCTCGCGCGACAGCGCGGCCGAGGCGCGGCGCATCGACGAGTTCGCGGCGGGCGGCGACGTGAGCGGGATCTACGGCCGCATCGGCAACCCGACGGTCGAGCGGTTCGAGCGGGCGCTCGCCGAGCTGGAGGGGTTCGAGCACGCGGTGGCGTTCGCGAGCGGGATGGCCGCGGTGTCGGCGTGCCTGCTTTCGGCCGTGCAGCAGGGGAAGCGCCACGTCGTCGGCGTCCGGCCGCTGTACGGGTCGACCGACCACCTGCTCACGTCCGGTCTGCTCGGCACCGAGGTCACCTGGGCCGCGCCCGAAGACGCCGCGAGCGCCGTTCGCGAGGACACCGGGCTGGTGTTCGTCGAAACCCCCGCGAACCCCACGCTCACCGAACTCGACATCGCCGCGCTCGTCGAACGGTGCGGTGCCGTGCCCGTGCTCGTGGACAACACCTTCGCGACACCCGTGCTGCAGCGCCCCGGCCACCACGGAGCCCGGCTCGTGCTGCACTCCGCCACGAAGTTCCTCGGCGGCCACGGCGACGTGATGGGCGGCGTCGTCGCGTGCGACGCCGAAGAGGCCGCGCGCCTGCGGGGCATCCGGTTCGCGACGGGCGCGGTCCTGCACCCGTTGGCGGGTTACCTCTTGCTGCGCGGGCTTTCGACGCTCCCATTGCGCGTCACCGCCGCTTCGGCCACCGCCGCGATCCTCGCCGAGCGCCTCGCCCGGCACCCCGCGGTGACAGCCGTGCACCACCCGCGCATCGGCGGACCGCTCGTGGCGTTCGAGGTCGCGGGTGATCCACACGCGGTGATCGGCGCCGTCCGCCTGATCACCCCCGCGGTGAGCCTCGGCAGCGTCGACACGCTCATCCAGCACCCCGCTTCGCTGACGCACCGGGTCGTCGCGGAACACGACCGCGAGGAAGCCGGCATCACCGGCCGGTTGATCCGGCTCTCGGCCGGCCTCGAGGACGTCGAGGACCTGTGGCACGACCTCGACCAGGCGCTGAAAGCCTGCTGAGCGTCAGTTCGAGCAGCACCCGCCGCCGCAGCAACCGCCCGAGGGCGCGGGCGCCGCGGCGGAGCCGGTGAGCGCGACGGTGGTCAGCAGCTTCACGGTGTCCGAGTGCCCCTCGGGACACGGCGCCGGCGCACCGGACTCGCTCATCGGCCGCTGCAGCTCGAAGGTGTCGGTGCACTCGCGGCAGCGGTAGGCGTAGGTGGGCATGGCCCGATTATCGCTCGCGTGGTCACGAGGGGGAAGCTGTCGGGGTGGACGTTCCCGAGATCACGGACCTCCCGCACCTGGGCCAGGTCGTGCCGGCGGTACTCGGCGCGCTCGGTGTGCCGGGCGAGGACGGTGCCCTGGCCCTGCCGGAAGCCCGCAGCGCGTGCGTGCTGCTGATCGACGGTCTCGGCTGGCAGCTGCTGGCCGAACACGCCGCCGACGCACCCGTGCTGACGGAGCTGGCGAAGAGCCCGCTGCGCGTCGGCTTCCCGTCGACGACGGCGGCCGGCGTCGCGGCGATCGGCACCGGCCTGGCGTCGGGGGAGCACGGCATGGTCGGCTACACGTTCGAGGTGCCGGGCGCGGGTGTGCTCAACGCCCTGCGCTGGCGCTCGCACGTCGACGGCAGCGACCTGCGCGGCGCGCTGCCGCCGCGCGACGTGCAGCCCCTGCCGACGACCTTCGAACGCGCGGCGGCAGCGGGCATCGAGGCGGCCGTCGTGTCGTCCGCGCAGTTCGCCGACACGGCGCTGACGCGCGCCACGCAGAGCGGTGCGCGCTACGCCGGCGTCCACGCGCTGGGTGATCTCGCCGCGCGGACGCTGGACGTGCTGGCCTCGCGCGCGTTCTGCTACGCCTACCACAGCGAACTCGACCTGCTGGGCCACCTCTACGGCCCGGGTTCTCCCGCGTGGCGCATGCAGCTGCGCCACGTCGACCGGCTCGTGGAGTCCCTTGTGGACGGTCTGCCGGCGGGTGCGCTGCTGGCCGTCGTCGCGGACCACGGCATGGTCGCGGTCGACGACAAGCTCGACCTCGAGGACACCCCCGCGCTGCTCGCCGGAGTGCGCGCGTTCGGCGGCGAAGTGCGGGCGCGGCACGTGTACACCGAACCGGGCGCCGAAGCCGACGTGCTGGCCGCGTGGCAGGAGCTGCTGGGCTCCCGCGCGTGGGTCCTGCCCCGCGACGAGGCCATCGCGCGCGGCTGGTTCGGCGCGACGGTCAGCGACCGCGTGCGGCCGCGCATCGGTGACGTCGTCGCCGCGGCGCAGGGCACGTTCGGCATGGTGCGCGAGCTGTCCGAGGCCGTCGAGTCGTCGCTGATCGGGCAGCACGGTTCCCTGACGGAAGCCGAGCAGCTCGTGCCACTGGCCCTCGCCCACGGGTGACCCGACGTGCCCCGACGCAACCGCCCCGGCCGCGACCGGGCCGAGCGCCCCGACCTGGGCTCCGTCAGCGGCTGGGCCCACGCCGAAACCGGCCCCGACGGCGAATGGCTCGTCCGTACCGTCCCCGGCTCGCACGCCACCAAGACCTACCGCTGCCCCGGCTGTGACCACGAGATCCGGCCGGGCACGCCCCACGTCGTGGTGTGGCCGGCCGACGAGACCGGCTCGGTCGCCGACCGGCGGCACTGGCACCGGGCGTGCTGGGAGGCGCGGGCGCGCCGGCGGCCGAACCGCCGCCGGTGACCCAGTCCCGAAAGACCCAGTCGCCAAGGACCCGGCGCCGAAAGACCCAGTCGCCAAGGACCCGGCGCCGAAAGACCCAGTCGCCAAAGACCCGGCGCCGAAACGCCTAGCGCCGAAAGACCCAGCCGCGAAGGACCCAGCCGCGAAAGACCCAGTCCCGAAAGATCCAGCCGCGAAAGACCCAGCCGCGAAACACCCGGCGCCGAAACGCCTAGCGCCGGAAGTGCCGCGAAACCGCCCCCTCGTACTCTTCCTCCTCGTACCTTGTGAACCCCAGCCGTTCGACGACCCGCAGCGACGGCGCGTTCGCCACGTTCACCGAGATCAGCACCGGGAGCTCCGGCAGCTCCCGCTCGGCCCAGCCGACGGCTGCGCCCGCCGCCTCCACGGCGTAACCCTTGCCCCACGCGGCCGGCGCGAAGCGGTACGCCAGGTTGAGCACCCGTTCGTCCCGGAAGCGGCGCAAGCGGACACCCGCGAGGCCCAGCACCTCGGTGCCGCCGCGTTCCCGCACCGCGCAGTAGCCGTAGCCGTGCTCGGCCCAGTGGGCGAGCCACGAGTCGAACAGCAGCTCGCCGTCGGCCGGCGCGGGCGGGGCGGGGTTGAAGCGGTCCGTCGCCGGATCCGTCTGGATGGCGACGACGGCCGCGCGGTCGGCCTCGGTGAAGGGCCGCAGCACCAGCCGTTCGGTCTCGATCTCCTTCAGCACACCCCGACGGTAGCGGCGGGGTCCGACAGGATTTCCGCCACAATCAGCGCCATGACCGAACTGCCGCTCGTGCTGCTGCACGCCTTCCCCCTCGACGCCCGCATGTGGGACCCGGTCCGCGCGCCGCTGGCCGAGCGCCTGCGGGTCATCACCCCCGACCAGCGCGGTTTGGGCCGCAGCCCGCTGCCGGAGACGGACCGCGAGCCGAGCCTCGACGACGCGGCGCGGGACGTCATCGCGCTGCTCGACCGGCTGGAGCTGGACGAGGTGGTGCTCGGCGGCTGTTCGATGGGCGGGTACCTCGCGCTGGCCGTGCTGCGCCACGCTCCCGACCGCGTCGCGGGCCTGGTGCTCATCGACACCAAGGCCACCGCCGACACCCCCGAAGCCGCGGAGAACCGGCTCAAGGTCGCCGAACGCGCCGAAACCGAGGGCGTCAAGGGCTGGCTGGCCGACGCGAACCTGCCGAACCTCCTGGCGAAGGACGCGCCCGCCGAGGTCGCCGACCGCGTCCGCGGCCTCATCGACGAGCAGCCGCCCGCCGGTGTCGCGTGGGCGGCGCGCGCGATGCGCACCCGGCCCGACTCGCTCGACGTGCTGCGCCGTGCCGAAATCCCCGCGCTCGTGATCGTCGGCGAGGAAGACGCGATCACGCCGGTCGAGGCGGCGAACGCGATGGTCGACGCCGTCGACGACGCGACGCTCGTCGTCCTGCCCGGCGCCGGGCACCTGACGCCGCTGGAGGACCCCGCGGGTGTCGTCGAGGCGATCCTCGGCTGGTCCGCCTAGCCGGGGAAGTGCTCCGCCAGCGCGGCCTGCGCCTCGCCCAGCCGGTGCGGGAACCGCACGGCGATCAGGAACCGCCACACCACCACGAACAGCTCGCGCAACCGCGTGCACACGGCGAGCGCCGCGGGGTCCGCTTCGCCCGGGTAAGCCGCTAGGAACTCGGGCCCGCCCTGCTTCGCGAGGATCGCGAGGTCCCACGCGAGCGGGCCGCGCCAGGTGTCCTCGAAGTCGAGCCAGCACGGGCCCGCGGCGGTCGCGATGACGTTGCCGGGGTGCGCGTCGCCGTGCAGGGGCTGGACGTCGTCGGAGGGCAGTTCCTCCGCGAGCCGCAATGCTTCGTCGCGGATCCGCGGAGCCGCGCCGTCCATCGTGGCGCCGTGGCGCTCGAGCGCGTCCAGGATCTCGTCGACGGGCCCGCGCGCGGGAAGTTCACCCGGATAGGCACGCAGTGCGGCGTGGACTTCGGCGAGGGAAGCCGCGACCTCGCCCGGCGTGTGCCGATGGTCCGGATCGTGCGGCGTCCAGTGCCAGAGCGTGACCGGCAGGCCGTGCGCGAAATGCGGTCCGGCCGGGGGATCCGCGGTCGGTGAGACGACGCGCACACCACTCTCCGTGAGGTGGCGCGAGAGGGCGACGTCGCGCGCCAGCCAGGCCGTCGCGTCGGGGCGCAGCAGGAGCGTCGTGCCGGGCACCCGCGCGACGACGGAACCCAGCCTCACCAGCACGTTCGAGCGTTCGTGGAGCACCTCGGGCGCCCGGGTGCCGAGCCCGTGCCGCCGGGCGACGGCGAGTGCCGCTTCGAGCGCGGAAGCCGTGTACGGGTCGGCCATGCGCCGATCTAACCAGCCGGTGCGAGCGACGGTGGGTAGCGAGGGCTACGATCCCTTCTAGCCGCCGGATCAGGCCTCGTGCCGACTCCGGCGACTCGGACGATGACCACCACAAGGTTTGAGTGTTGGAGGCAGGAGTGACGGCCGTAGCCCCCAAGCCGATCGCAACGCGCCCGTATCCCGCGCGCGAGTCGGTAAAGGGTTCGTACCTGCTGCGGTTGTTCCGCACGACGGACCACAAGCAGATCGGCATCATGTACCTGGTCACGTCGTTCGCCTTCTTCATGGCGGGCGGCGCGATGGCGATGCTGATCCGCACGGAGCTGGCCCGGCCGGGCCAGCAATTCTTGTCGCAGGAGCAGTACAACCAGCTGTTCACGATGCACGGCACGATCATGCTGCTGCTGTACGCGACGCCGATCCTCTTCGGGTTCGCGAACTTCGTGCTGCCGCTGCAGATCGGTTCGCCCGACGTCGCGTTCCCGCGGCTGAACGCGTTCTCGTACTGGCTCTACCTCTTCGGTGGGCTGATCGTCCTCTCCGGATTCCTGACGCCGGGTGGCGCCGCCGACTTCGGCTGGTTCGCCTACACCCCGCTGTCGGACGCGATCCACTCGCCGGGCGTCGGCGCCGACCTCTGGATCTCCGGCCTGGTCGTCTCCGGTCTGGGCACGATCCTCGGTGCGGTCAACATGGTCACCACCGTGGTCTGCCTGCGCGCGCCGGGCATGACGATGTACCGGATGCCCATCTTCACCTGGAACATCCTGGTCACGAGCATCCTGATCCTGCTCGCGTTCCCGATCCTGACCGCGGCCCTGATGGGCCTGCTGGCCGACCGGCACCTCGGTGCGCACGTGTTCGACCCGGCCAACGGCGGGGTGATCCTGTGGCAGCACCTGTTCTGGTTCTTCGGGCACCCCGAGGTGTACATCGTCGCGCTACCGTTCTTCGGGATCGTGTCGGAGATCTTCCCGGTGTTCAGCCGCAAGCCGGTGTTCGGGTACAAGGGCCTGGTCTTCGCGACGCTGGCGATCGCGGCCCTGTCCGTGGCGGTGTGGGCGCACCACATGTACGCCACCGGTGCCGTGCTGCTGCCGTTCTTCTCCTTCATGACCTTCCTGATCGCGGTTCCGACCGGCGTGAAGTTCTTCAACTGGATCGGCACGATGTGGAAGGGCCAGTTGTCCTTCGAGACGCCGATGATCTTCTCGATGGGCTTCATCGTCACGTTCCTCTTCGGTGGCCTGACCGGCATTCTGCTGGCCGCCCCGGCGATCGACTTCCACGTGTCGGACAGCTACTTCGTGGTGGCGCACTTCCACTACGTGCTCTACGGCACGATCGTGTTCGCGACCTTCGCCGGCATCTACTTCTGGTTCCCGAAGATCACCGGCCGGATGATGGACGAGAAGCTCGGCAAGTGGCACTTCTGGACGACGTTCATCGGCTTCCACGGCACGTTCCTGGTGCAGCACTGGCTCGGCGCCGAGGGCATGCCGCGCCGCTACGCGGACTACCTGGCCTCCGACGGGTTCACCACGCTGAACACGATCTCCACGATCGGCGCCTACATCCTGGGCGCCTCCACGCTGCCGTTCATCTGGAACGTGTTCAAGAGCTACCGCTACGGCGAAATCGTCACCGTCGACGACCCCTGGGGCTACGGCAACTCCCTCGAGTGGGCCACCTCCTGCCCCCCGCCGCGACACAACTTCACCGAACTGCCCCGCATCCGCTCCGAACGCCCCGCGTTCGAGCTGCACTACCCGCACATGGTGGAACGCATGCACGCCGAAGGCGAGATCGGCTTCTTCGGCAAGCCGCGCCACGTCGCGGCGCCGTCGCAGAAACTCGTCGACGCCACCATGCCGGGCGATCACAGCAAGGACAACTCGGGCGAGCAGTAAGCCCGGCGTGAACCACCAGGGGCGCGTGCCCGGCTCGTCTGAAGCCGGGCACGCGCCTTTTTGGTACCCCGCGGTTAGCCGGACGGGGCGTCCCTCGTTCGGGCCCGGGTTGTGTGAAGCCGGGCACGCGCCCTTCTGGCGCTCGCCGCGGGAGGCCAGACTGGTCCTGCTCGCACAGCGTTGAACGAGGGATGGAGCCCAGTGACCCAGACGCCAGTCCTGATCACCACGACCGGTCCCGACAAGCCGGGCGTGTCGTCCGTGCTGTTCGCGGTGCTGACGCGCCACGACGTCGACGTGCTGGACGTCGAGCAGGTCGTGATCCGGGGACAGCTCGTGCTGGGCGTGCTCGCCGGCGTCTACCGCGACCCGGAAGGCCTGCAGGAGTACGTGGAGCAGGCGATGGCGACCGTCGGCATGCAGGTGGAGGTGAAGATCGGCGACGAGATCGGCGCCGATCCGTTCGCGCTCGGGCGGCGGGATTCGTCCCACGTGCTGGTGATGCTGGGGCGCCCGGTCACGGCGCGGGCGTTTTCCGAGGTCGCGACGCGGCTGGCGGGGCTCGGGGCGAACATCGACTCGATCCGCAGCGTCGCCGACTACCCGGTGACCGGGCTGGAGCTGTACGTCTCCGTCCGCGAGGACACCGAGGCCGCCGACGCGGAGCTGCGCTCGGTGCTGGCCGACGCGGCGTCGACCGCCGGGGTGGACGTCGCTGTGGAGCGCGCCGGCATCAGCCGGAAGGCGAAGCGGCTGGTGGTGTTCGACGTCGACTCCACGCTGGTGCAGGGCGAGGTCATCGAAATGCTCGGGGCCCACGCGGGCGTCGAACAGCAGGTCCGCGAGATCACCGAGGCCGCGATGCGCGGCGAGCTGAACTTCACCGAGTCGCTCGAACGGCGCGTCTCCCTGCTGGCCGGCCTGCCCGAGAGCGTGCTCGACGAGGTCGCGGCGACGCTGGAGCTCACGCCCGGCGCGCGCACGACCGTCCGCACGCTCAAGCGCCTCGGCTTCCGCTGCGGAGTGGTCTCGGGCGGGTTCACGCGGGTCATCCGGAGCCTCGTGGACGACCTCGGCCTCGACTTCGCGGCGGCCAACGAGCTGGAGGTCGTCGACGGCAAGCTGACCGGCCGCGTCGTCGGCGAGGTCGTCGACCGCGCGGGCAAGGCCAAGGCGCTGCGCCGGTTCGCCGACGACTACGGCATCCCGCTGGGGCAGTGCGTCGCCGTCGGCGACGGGGCCAACGACATCGACATGCTGTCGGCGGCCGGCATGGGCGTGGCGTTCAACGCGAAGCCGGCGCTGCGCGAGGTCGCGGACACCGCGCTGTCGCACCCGTACCTCGACGCGGTGCTGTTCGTCCTGGGCGTCACGCGCGCCGAGGTGGAGGCCGCCGACGCGGCCGACGGAATGGCACTGGTCCGGCCGTGAACCGCGTCCTGGAACCGCTGGGCAGCCGCTACGCGTATTGGCTGGGGTTGCCCGCCGCGGCGACGTCCGACACCTCGGACGAGGACCCCGAGCAGGTGCGCGCGATGCCGATCATCCTGCGCATCGAACGCGCCGAGCCGCCCGGCCGCACGCCCCTGCTCGAGGCGGCGGCCGCTGCGGCGCTGGCCGTGTGCCTCGACGAATGCTCCGAGCCCGGCGGCGAGTGGGCCGAGCCGATGCACGCGTGGCTGGACAACCGCATCCGCAAGGTCGCGCGCCGGGCTCGCGGCACGCACTGGCAGGCCGTGCAGGACCTGCCGGGCATCACCGTGTCCGTCGAGGGCGCCGAGGCGCGGGCGCTCGTGCCCGGGTTGGTCGGCGAGACGCCGAAGGAGGTGTCACGCCTGCAGATCTCCGGCAGCGAGCTGCCGCCCGACACTCCAGGCGCGGCGCCCGAAGGCGTGCCGTTGCTGCTGCTCAACCCCGAGGTGCCGATGACCGTCGGCAAGGCTTCCGCGCAGGTCGGGCACGCGACGATGATCCTGGCCTCGTTGCTGTCGGACGCCGAGCTGGCCGCGTGGGCCGCGCACGACTACCGCGTCGCGGTGCGCACGCCCTCACCCGCGCGCTGGAAGGAACTGTGCCCGGTGGACGACCCCGAGGCCGGCTGGCGCGAGGACCGCGTGATCGCCGTCCGCGACGCGGGCTTCACCGAGGTCGACCCGGGCACGATCACGGTGCTGGCGCAGTACCCGGCCTGATCGTTCCAGTGCCGTGCGTCGCTTCCCGGAACACCGGTGTGGCGCGGGTGGTTTTGATCGGTGACAACGTCGGGAGGAGCGGGCGATGACCCTGGAAGTGCAGCGCGAAGGCGAACACGATTTCGTCGGGCGCAACGAGCGCGGTGCCGAGGTGCGCATCGGCCGCAAGGGCGCCGAGGGAGCGTTCTCCCCGGCCGAACTGCTGCAGATCGCGGCCGCCGGGTGTTCCGCGGTCACCGCGGAACACCTGATCACCCGCCGCATCGGCGACGATGCGAAGTTCAGCGTCTCCGTGACCGCCGACCGCCGCGAGGGAGCGTCGGAGCTGGACGCCGTGCACGTCGCCTTCGACGTCGATGTGTCGACTCTGGACGCGGAGCAGCGGGAAGCCCTGGCGACGGCGGTGGATCGCGCGATCGACCGCTTGTGCACGGTCAGCCGGACGCTCAAGAAGGGCATCCCCGTGACGGAGACCTTCCCGACCGACTGATCGGCCGGCTCGAGGCACTGAGCCACCCGCGCGAACGCCCGGGTGGCTCAGCTCTGCCAGACGACGTACGCCTGGTCGGCGTCCGTCGTCATGGCTTCGATGAACTTGTCGTTGTCGAAGCCCGGCAAGGCCTGGAGACGCTCTATCAGGGCGTCGGCGGCGGGATCACCGCTGGGCACGGCCGTGCCGGTGCCGTCGGAACCGACGAGCATGAAGAAGACGTCCTCGTTCCAGGGCCCGTCGGGGATGACTCTGACCATCACGGACTGCAGCTCCGTCCACGTGACGGCTTCTTCGCTGCCGTCGGCGAGACGGCGCCGCACCCCGGTGTCGTCGACACTGACGGTCCGGGATCGTGCGCTGGACGGATCCTGGGTCAACCGGTGCTCCCTGTCGTGTTCGTTCACCCCACCGTACCTGCCCCCGTTGTGCCCGCCGTCACGCGGGCGCGGCCCGGCGAGTCGGTCACACCGGAGCAGCCGAGTCGAGGCGCTTCAGCGCATCGCGGGCGACCTGGGGATCCGTGGTGGGCCACAGCGGCGGCAGCGAAGCGCGCAGGAAACCGCCGTAGCGCGCGGTGGCGAGGCGCGAATCCAGTACCGCGACCACTCCGCGGTCGGTGATCGAGCGGTGCAGCCGGCCCGTGCCCTGGGCGAGCAGCAGTGCCGCGTGCGTTGCCGCGACAGTGAGGAACCCGTTGCCACCACGGGCTTCCACGGCGCGCTGCCGGGCGGACAGCACCGGATCGTCGGGGCGCGGGAACGGGATGCGGTCCACCACCACGAGCTGCAGCGAGGGCCCCGGCACGTCGACGCCCTGCCACAACGTGAGCGTGCCGAACAGGCACGTGCGCGGCTCGTCGCTGAACTGCCGCACCAGCGTGGGCATCGAGTCGTCGCCCTGGCACAGGATCGGGAAGTCGAGCCGCTCGCGCATCTCCTCCGCGGCCTGCTTCGCCGCGCGCATCGAGGAGAACAGCCCCAGCGTGCGCCCGCCCGCGGACTCGACCAGCTCGGCCAGCTCGTCCATTGTGGACGTCGCCGGCCCGTCGCGGCCCGGCGGCGGCAGGTGCTTGGCCACGTACAGGATGCCGTTGCGCGCGTGGTCGAACGGCGACCCGACGTCGAGCCCCGTCCACTTCGGTCCCTTGTCCTCGTCGGACGGGGCTTCCTTGTCCGTGGCCGTGCCGGGCGACTTCCGCACGCGCGCCTGGCCCGGCGGCAGGCCCCACTGCCGCGCCATCGTGTCGAACTCGCCGCCCAGCGTCAGCGTCGCCGACGTGAGCACGGTGGTGTGCAGGTTGAACACGCGCTCGCGCAGCAGGCCCGCGACACCCAGCGGGGCGACCTTCAGTGCGGGCGGCCGCGGGTTGGCCGAGTAGCGGTCGCCGGTCAGCCACACCACGTCGCGCTGGTGCGCCACGTCGTCGTCGTACGCGTCGAGCAGCCGCGCCGCGTTGTCGTGCACCTCTTCGAGCAGTGACCGCGCCAATTTGCGCGCGGTGGCCTCGTCGACGTCCTCCTTGCGGTCCGAACCCAGCGCCGTGAGGCAGGCCTTCGCGGCGTCGCGCACGGCCGGGACGGCGCCCTTGAGCGGCTGCGGCAGCTCGTCCAGGCGCCCGGCGGGCAGGTCGTCGAGGATCAGGGCCAGGCCGTCGCTCGCCTCCATCAGGCGGTCGGCCTGGTCGGCGTCGATCAGCCGGCCGCAACGGCGCGCGGCCGCCGACACCATCGCGCTGGTCAGCTCGCCCGTGGCGACGGACGTGACGCGGTCGACCAGGTCGTGGGCCTCGTCGATGATCACGAGGTCGTGGTCGGGCAGCACCTGGTAGCCCTGCAGCGCGTCGATGGCCAGCAGCGCGTGGTTGGTCACGACCACGTCGGCGCGCCCGGCCTCAGCCCGCGCGCGTTCGGCGAAGCAGTCGGTGCCGATCGGGCAGCGCGACGCGCCGAGGCATTCCCGGGCGGTGACGGAAACCTGCCGCCACGCCTGGTCGGACACGCCGGGCACGAGCTCGTCGCGGTCGCCGGTCTCGGTGTCCGACGACCACTCGCGCAGCCGCGTGACCTCCTTGCCCAGCCGGGAAACGGCGAACGGGTCGAACAGCTGCGCGTCTTCCGGCTCCTCGGGCGCGCCCGTGTCGAGCCGGTGCAGGCACAGGTAGTTGCGCCGGCCCTTGAGGATCGCGAAGGTCGGTTCACGCCCCAGCGGCTTCTTCAGCGCCTTCGCCAGGCGCGGCAGGTCGCGGTCGACCAATTGCCGCTGCAGCGCGATGGTGGCCGTGGAGACGACGACGGTGGCTTCCTTCTCCACCGCGTAGCGGATCGCCGGCACCAGGTACGCCAGCGACTTCCCGGTGCCCGTGCCCGCCTGGACGGCGAGGTGTTCACCGGTGCGGATCGCGTGGCCGACTGCGTCGGCCATCTTCACCTGTCCTGGCCGCTCGGCTCCGCCGACGGACTCCACTGCGTGGGTGAGGAGTTCGAGGACACCGGGGAAATCTGTTCGGGCGGGCACAGCGACACACGATAGCCCGCGGGACCGACAGGATCGGCGCTCCGGCGCGAACGGGCCGTTCGCGCCGGAGCGCCGCGGTTCCCGGAAGCGCTCAGTCCTCGTCGCGCACGCGGGCCACGGCGGCCCAGGCGAGCGGCAGGACACCCGCCGCGACAACGATCTTCAGCGCGTCACCGAGCAGGAACGGCACCACACCCTTGGCGAACGCGGTCGAGAAGTCGAACCCGGCGGCGGCCATCAGCCACGGCACGCCGAACGCGTAGATCACGACGTTGCCGAGCACCATGGTCCCCACCGTGCGCAGCGGCGTGCGGTCACCACCGCGGCGCGCGAGCGCACCGACGACGGCACCGGCGAACACGAACCCGACGATGTAGCCGGCGGACGCACCCGACAGGCCCGCCGTCGCGCCCTGGAACCACGGCACGCCGGCCGCGCCGACGAGCAGGTACAGCAGCATCGAAGCGGCACCGCGGCGCATGCCGAGCGAGGCGCCGACGAGCAGCGCGGCGAACGTCTGGCCGGTCATCGGCACCGGGCTGCCCGGGACCGGGATGACGAGCTGCGCGGCCGCGCCGGTGAGCACGGCGCCGCCGGCGACCAGCGCGAGGTCGCGGGCGAGGGCGCCGGGCACGAGGTCGGCCAGCACCTGACGGCGGCCGGTGAGGGACAGCGACGACACGGAGACCTCCTGCGAACGAAAACGGACGTCCCCGGAGGTTAACGCTCGTTACCGCCGGATTCGCCCGCGAGTTGCGTTGGTCACCACGCCACTCGTCCGGGTGGTGTAGGGGTTGTGACGTTTCGCGGGGGTGCCCCGCTGCCGACGATGCACGTACGGGTCGAAGGGAGACGGGTGATGCGTGCTCGGGTGCGGTGGGTGGCGGCGACGGCTGTGCTGGGAGCCGCCGTGCTCCCGGCTCAGGCCCACGCCGCGGACGCGACGTCCACCGGGTGGGGTTCCACGGGCAGCGTCGACGTGCTGATCGACAACCAGCACGTGGTCACCGGCGAACTCGCCCGCTGTGACGCCGACGGCCCCACCAGCGCCCGCACCGAGGGCGGCGAGACGGGTGACGTCGCGGAGTTCGGTCTCGGCGCCACCACGTGCGGCCGCAAGGACGCCGTCGCGCAGGTGCAGGCGGGCGGCCAGCGCTTCGAAGCCGACGTGCTCAAGCGCTACGGCGGCCCCGCGATCAAGGTCCGCACGTACTCGGCCGGCTGCACGACCACGCAGAACGGCGCCACCGGTTCGATCTCGATCGGCACGGTCACGGGCTTCACCGTGCCGTCGTCGATCCCCGCGAACTACCGCGTGACGATCCCCGGCGGCGAAGCGGGCACGGCGCTGGCCGCGGTCACGCTGAACGAGACCGTGACGCCGCAGCCCGCCGACGGCAGCCTGGTCACGCACGCCGTGCACATCCAGCTGTTCCCGCAGGGCGGCCCCGCGAGCGGCGACATCTACCTCGGCACCGCCGCGTGCAACCCGTTCGGCAAGGGCGGTGCGCCGAAGCCGCCGCGGACCTGACCGTCCACTCAGGACGCGGGGACCACCGCGGTGCCGCTGTAGGTGACGCCGGCCTTCGTGAAGTCCTCTAGCGCGGCGTCGACCGTCGGCTGCGAGCCGCCCACGGTCAGGTCCAGCAGGACCTTCACGGAGAAGCCCGCCTTGGCGGCGTCGAGGGCCGTGGCGCGCACGCAGAAGTCCGTGGCGATGCCGACCACCTCGACGTCGGTCACGTCGCGGGCGCGCAGCCAGTCTTCGAGCGACTGCCCGTCACCCGACTTGCCCTCGAAGCCCGAGTACGCCGCGGTGTACTCGCCCTTCGAGAAGACCGCCTCGATCGGCACGACGTCGAGCGACGGGTGGAACGACGCGCCCGGCGTGCCGGCGACGCAGTGCGGCGGCCAGCTGTCGTTGAAGTCCGGCGTGTCGCTGAAGTGGTCGCCCGGATCGATGTGGTGGTCGCGCGTGGCGACCACGTGGTCGTAGCCCCCTTCGGCCGTGTGCCGCGAGATCGCCTCCGCGGCCGCCGCCCCGCCGGGCAGGCCCAGCGAGCCCCCTTCGCAGAAGTCGTTCTGCACATCCACCACGATGAGCGCGGTTCCCATGCTCGGCTCCCTACTCGAGAAACGTCGTCGGTATCGCGGGCTCGCCGTGCGAGAGCTTGAGGCCCTCCCACGGCAGGCTGACCTGGGCGCGCCGCAACCGCGCCCGCGCGTCGTCCAGCGTGGGCAGATCATCCACCGCGCGGCCGCCGCGCACCAGGGGGATCTGCAGTTCGAGGTCGTGCTCCTCGGGCGCCGGCCGGCCCGAGGCCGCCGTCCACACGACCTCTTCCACGGCCGTGCCGGTGTGGCGGTGGCGGCGCAGCGCGTGCTTGCGGCCGCCGCGGGATTCCTTGTGGGCACTGCGTTTCGCGACGGGTTTGCCGTCGACCTCGACCAGTTTGTAGACCATGCCGGCGGTCGGCGCGCCCGAGCCCGTGACCACGGAAGTGCCCACACCGTAAGCGTCCACGGGCTCCGCGCGCAACGCGGCGATGGCGTGTTCGTCGAGGTCACCGGACACGACGATGCGGGTGTCCTTCGCGCCCAGCGCGTCGAGCTGGTCACGCGCTTTGCGGGCGAGCGGGCCGACGTCGCCCGAGTCGATGCGGATCGCGCCGAGGTCGGGCCCGGCCACGCGCACGGCGGTCTCGATGCCGGCGGTGATGTCGTAGGTGTCCACGAGCAGTGTCGTGTCCGCGCCCATCTTGTCGACCTGGGCGCGGAACGCCGCCTCCTCGCTGTCGTGCAGCAGCATGAAGGCGTGGGCGACCGTGCCGCGGGTCGGGATGCCGTAGCGGCGCCCGGCCTCGAGGTTCGACGTGGTGGCGAAGCCCGCGATATACGCGGCGCGCGCGGCGGCGACGGCCGCGTACTCGTGCGTGCGCCGGCCGCCCATCTCGATGATCGGGCGCCCGTGCGCCGCGCCGGCCATGCGCGCGGCCGCCGACGCGATCGCGCTGTCGTGGTTGAGGATCGACAGCACCAGCGTCTCGAGCAGCACCGCCTCGGCGAACGTGCCGCTCACGGTGAGCAGCGGCGATCCGGGGAAGTACAGCTCGCCCTCGGGGTAGCCGTCGACGTCGCCGGAGAACTCGTAGTTCGCGAGCCAGGACAGCGTGGGCTCGTCGACGACCGCGGTCTGCTCGAGCAGCGCCAGCTCGGCGTCGGTGAACCGGAAGTCGGCGATCGCGTCGAGCACGCGCGCGGTCCCGGCGACGACGCCGTAGCGGCGGCCGTCGGGCAGGCGCCGCGCGAAGACCTCGAACACGCACGGCCGCTCGGCGGTCCCGTCGGCCAGCGCGCTGCCCAGCATGGTCAGCTCGTAGTGGTCGGTGAGCAGCGCCGTGCTGGCGCTGGTGACCGGCTCGGGTGCACCCATGGGGCAAGCCTATTCACCCACATGGCCGGACCTGGCGCGGCGTACCCCGTGACCCCCGTGACACCATGGGGTGCATGTCCACGCCTGTCGCATCCGAACAGACGCAGGTTGATCCACTCGGGGCAGAGGTCGCCGACGTGGACAAGCCCTGGCGGACCGTCGTGTGGAACGATCCGGTCAACTTGATGTCGTACGTGACGTACGTGTTCCAGAAATTGTTCGGGTACAGCCGCGACCACGCCACGAAGCTGATGCTCGACGTGCACCACAAGGGCAAGGCCATCGTGTCGTCCGGCAGCAAGGAGAAGGTGGAGACGGACGTGGCGAAGCTGCACGCCGCCGGTCTGTGGGCGACGATGGAACAGCCCTCGTGAAGGCGTGGCGCCGCACGGGCGACGTGATCCTCGCCGGCTTCGAGCAGCAGGAGGCCGCCGTGCTGCGCGGCCTCGTCAGCCAGCTCGAAGACATGTTCCAGGCCCGCGCCGAGGAGGCGCCGCAGGACGAGCTGGCCGAGCTCACGGGCATCCGCACCGGCCCGTCGGAGTCGCCGGACGACCCGGTGCTCTCGCGGCTGCTGCCCGACTTCCACAAGCTCGACCCGGACAACCCGAGCCGCGAGGACATCGACTCCGCGGCGGCGATGCGCTCGCTGCACGAGCCCGAGCTGCTCGAGACGAAGGTCGGCGTCGCGAAGGTCGTGCTCGACACGCTGCCGCGCGACGGCGGCGACGTGCGGCTGGACTTCGAGCAGGCCGACGCGTGGCTGGCCGCGCTGAACGACGTGCGGCTCGCGCTCGGCACGGCGCTGGACGTCACCGAGGACATGCCCGACGAACTGCCGGACGACGACCCGCGGGCGCCGCACCTCGGCGTCTACCACTGGCTGACCTGGGTGCAGGAGACGCTGATCCAGGCGCTCACGGCGTAAGCGGCTCGAGCGAGGGGGGACCGATGAGCGGCATCACCGACGTGCCCGGCGTGCTGGTGGGGCACCACCACCGGCTCGGCGACGGGTGGGCGACCGGCACCACCGTGGTCCTCGTGCCGGACGGCGCGACCGGTGCCGTCGACCAGCGTGGCGGCGCGCCCGGCACGCGCGAGACGAACCTGCTGGAGCCGGAGAACCTGGTGCAGCGCGTGAACGCCGTCTGCCTCTCCGGTGGCAGCGCGTACGGGCTGGCCGCGGCCGACGGCGTGGTGCGGTGGCTTTCGGAGCGCAACCTCGGGTTCCCCGTCGGGCCGCAGCCGCACCAGGTGGTGCCGATCGTGCCCGCCGCGGTGTTGTTCGACCTGCCGCGCAGCACGTGGGGCAACCGGCCCGACGCCGATTTCGGTTACGCCGCTTGCGAAACGGCTTCGGCGACGTTCGCGTCGGGCACCGTCGGCGCCGGCGGCGGTGCCGTGGTCGGCTCGCTCAAGGGCGGCGTCGGCTCGGCGAGCGAGGTCGTCGGCGACGTGACCGTCGGCGCGCTCGCGGCCGTGAACGCCAGCGGGGAAGCCGTGGACTTCGCGACCGGCCGTCCGTTCGCCGCCGACCACGAGGTCGACGGTGAGTTCGGGGTCCGCTGGCCCGGCCGGCCGGGTGCGGCACCGCCGGCGCGCACCGACCTGAACACGACGATCGGCGTCGTGGCCTGCGACGCCGCGCTGTCGAAGGCCGAGGCGCGCCGCCTCGCGGTGGCCGCGCAGGACGGCCTCGCGCGAGCCGTGCGGCCGGCGCACACGATGTTCGACGGCGACACGGTGTTCGCCCTCGCCACGGGCGCCCAGCAGTTGCCCGCCACGGCGGGGACCTTCGCCGACGGGCAGCGCGCGGCGGCGCTCGACGCGTTGTGCGCGGCGGCGGCCCGGGTGTTCGCGCGGGCGATGCTGCACGGCCTGCTGTCGGCGACCGCTGCCGGCGGGGTGGTGGCCTACCGCGACGTCTGGCCCGAGGCGTTCTAGAGGTCCGGCAGCGGGTCCTGCGGGGTCCACGCGCCGTGGCGTTCGAGGTCCGCGGCGCGGACCGTGACCACGTCCTCGTCGGCGATCTCCAGCACCACGCCGGCGAACGAGATCGTCGGCCCCAGCGACGGGTGGATCTCCACCGGTCCCAGCTCCGTGCTCCGCGGCAGCTGTTCCCACACGGATTTCGGCCGCAGCCGGCGGAAGTGGCCGCAGGCGAGCACGGTGATGTGCCGGTCGGTCACGGCGACGAGGAAGCTGTGGAGCGCGGCCATGCCGTTGAGGTACAGCGAACTGCCCGCGAAGACGTACTGGAGCCGGTCGCCGTCGGCCAGGAACGGGCGGCAGCGGTCGCGGATCTTCGGCGGCACTGGCACGTCCCGATTGTCCCGCACCGGGTGGATGAGCGGAAGGTCTCACAGTATGGACACGGTCTTTCCACCACCTAAGATGTGCGTGTGCTCCGGATCCGCCGTGAACTCGTCGACGAGATCGTCGCCCACGCCCGCCGTGACCACCCCGACGAGGCCTGCGGGGTGATCGCCGGCCGGGCCGGTTCTGATGTGCCCGAACGGTTCATCCCGATGCTGAACGCGGCGCGCTCGCCGACGTTCTACGAATTCGACTCGGGCGACCTGCTGAAGCTCTACCGCGAGATGGACGCACGCGACGAGGTGCCCGTGGTGATCTACCACTCGCACACCGCGACGGAGGCCTACCCGTCGCGCACCGACGCGAACATCGCCGCCGAACCCGACGCGCACTACGTGCTCGTCTCCACGAAGGAGCCCGATTCGCACGAGTTCCGCTCGTACCGGATCGTGGACGCCGAGATCACCGAGGAGCCGGTCGAGATCGTCGACTGAGCTTCGAGGAACCACGGAATAACGCGGGGCGTCCCGTGCGTCAGCATCTAGGAACTCACCGGAGGTAGAAAACCATGGCCGTGACCGTCTCCATCCCGACCATCCTGCGCACCCACACCGGCGGCGAGAAGTCCGTCGAGGCGGCGGGAAAGACCGTCCTCGAGGTGATCGACGACGTCGAGTCGCGCCACGCCGGGATCAAGTCGCGCCTGGTCAAGGAGGAGAAGCTGCACCGGTTCATCAACGTCTACGTCAACGACGAGGACGTGCGCTTCGCCGGCGGGCTCGACGCCGAGGTGAAGGACGGCGACACCCTCACGATCCTGCCCGCCGTGGCCGGCGGCGCTCGCTGATCCCATGGCCCGCTACGAGTCCCTGCTCGAAGCGCTCGGCGGCACCCCGCTCGTGGGGCTCCCCCGGCTCTCGCCCACCCACGACGTGCGGCTGTGGGCGAAGCTCGAGGACCGCAACCCCACGGGCTCGATCAAGGACCGGCCCGCGCTGGCCATGATCGAGGCCGCGGAGCGCGAAGGACGGCTGCGCCGGGGTTCGACGATCCTCGAACCGACGTCGGGCAACACCGGCATTTCGCTCGCCATGGCCGCGAAGCTCAAGGGCTACGGGCTGGTGTGCGTCATGCCGGAGAACACCTCCACCGAGCGCAAGCAGCTGCTGCAGGCCTACGGCGCGCGGATTGTGTTCTCGCCGGCGGCGGGCGGCTCGAACGAGGCCGTGCGCCGGGCCAAGGAGCTGGCCGAGCAGAACCCGGACTGGGTGATGCTCTACCAGTACGGCAACCCGGCCAACGCCGACGCGCACTACCGCGGCACGGGCCCCGAGCTGCTCAAGGACCTGCCGACGGTGACCCATTTCGTGGGTGGCCTCGGCACGACGGGCACGCTCGTCGGTGTCGGGCGCTACCTGCACGAGGCCAAGCCCGACGTGCAGATCATCGCGGCCGAACCGCGGTACGGCGAGCTGGTCTACGGCCTGCGCAACCTCGACGAGGGGTTCGTGCCGGAGCTGTACGACCCCACAGTGCTCAACGGCCGGTACTCCGTCGGCGCCTACGACGCGCTCCGCCGGACGCGGGAGCTGCTGGAGCACGAGGGCATCTTCGCCGGGATCTCCACCGGTGCCGTCCTGCACGCCGCCCTGGCGGTCGCGGAGAAGGCGGCCGCTCGCGGCGAGCCCGCGGACGTCGCGTTCGTCGTCGCGGACGCCGGCTGGAAGTACCTGTCGACGGGCGCCTACGCGGGCTCCCTCGACGAAGCCGCCGAACGGCTCGACGGGCAGCTCTGGGCGTGAAGACGATCGGCCTCCTGGGCGGCATGAGCTGGGAGTCGTCGGCCGAGTACTACCGCTTGGTGAACTCGCGCGTGCGGGACGCGCTGGGCGGGTACCACTCCGCGCGGGTGGTGCTGTACTCGGTCGACTTCGCCGAGATCGAGGCCATGCAGTCGGCGGGCGACTGGGCGGCGGCGGGACAGGTGCTGTCCGCCGCCGCTTCGGCGTTGGAGGCGGCGGGCGCGGACGTGATCGTGTTGTGCACCAACACGATGCACAAGGTCGCGCCGGCGCTGCAGGTCGCCGTGCCGTTCCTGCACCTGGGGGACACGACGGCCGCGGCGGTGCGCGCGGCCGGCGTTTCCCGGGTGGGGTTGCTGGGGACGGCGTTCACGATGAGCCAGCCCTTCTACCGGGAACGCCTTGCGGCGCACGGGCTTTCGGTGGTTGTGCCATCCGATGTGGACCGGGAGCTGGTGCACCGGGTGATATATGACGAGCTCGTGCAAGGGGTTGTGCGACTGTCCTCGCGGGAGGCTTACCGGGGCGTGATCTCGCGGCTGGTCGAGGCCGGCGCCGAGGGCGTGATCTACGGGTGCACGGAGATCGAGCTGCTCGTCGACCGGTCCGACAGCCCGGTGCCGGCGTTCCCGACCACGCGGCTGCACGCGGAAGCCGCCGTGGATTGGGCTCTGGGGTTGCGGGAGCTGCCGCCGGCTCCGGCCTGAGAGCCCCTGGCAGGGCTTGCCAGCGGGGTGCCAGCGCGGTGTGCGGCTCGTGCCAGCGGATCTTGTCAGTCTTCGTGCCGAGGGCGGCCGAGCGGGCTGCCCCGGAACGCGAGGAGCCGCCATGCACACCCCAGTCACGATCATCGGTGCCGGCCTCGGCGGGCTGACGCTCGCCCGGGTCCTGCACGTCCACGGAATTCCCGCCACCGTCTACGAAGCCGAGCCGTCCCCGACGGCCCGCGCGCAGGGCGGGATGCTCGACATCCACGACTACAACGGGCAGCTCGCCGTCGAGGCGGCCGGGCTGATGGCCGAGTTCCGCGGCCTCGTCCTCGAGGGCCGCCAGCAGATGCGGATCCTCGACCGCGACGGGCGCGTCCTGTTCGACAAGCCCGACGACGGCACGGGCGGGCGCCCCGAAGTGCAACGTGGCGAGCTGCGCCGACTGCTGCTCGACTCGCTGCCGGCCGGCACCGTCCGGTGGGGACACAAGGTCACGGGCGTCCGCGCTCTGGGCGAGGGCCGGCACGAAGTCCGCTTCGCCGACGGCGGTGCCGTGATCACGAGCCTGCTGGTCGGCGCGGACGGCACGTGGTCGCGCGTCCGGCCCCTGCTGTCGGCCGCCGTGCCCGAGTACGCCGGGGCGGCGTTCGTCGAGACCTACCTGTTCGACGCCGACACCCGCCACCCGGCCACCGCGAAAGCCGTCGGCGGCGGTTCGATGGGCGCGCCCGCGTCGCGCAAGGCGATCATGGCCCACCGCGAAAGCGGCGACACCGTGCACACCTACGTTTCGCTCACCAGGCCGCTGGAGTGGTTCGAGGCCATCGACTTCACCGACGCCTCGGCGGCCGGCGCCCGCGTCGCGCGCGAGTTCACCGGCTGGGCGCCGGAACTCACGGCCCTGATCACCGACGCCGACACCGACCCCGTGCTGCGCCCGCACTACACCCTGCCCGCCGACCACCACTGGGCCCGCGTCCCGGGCGTGACCCTCGTGGGCGACGCCGCGCACGTCATGCCCCCCAACGGCGAAGGCGCCAACCTCGCCATGCTCGACGGCGCCGAACTCGCCCAGGCCCTGGCCGCCCACCCCGGCGACGGCGAAGGCGCCCTCACCGCGTTCGAACCGGCGATGTTCAAGCGCAGCACCGACATCGCCGCCCAGGGCGACGAGGTCGACGCCCTCCTCGACGGCAAGACCGACGACGAGGTGGCGCAGGCGCTGATCTCCGCGTTCTCCTCGCTCCCCGGCACGGAACCCACCCGCTGACCCCCGTCCACGCACCCCCGCCCGACCGCCCGACGACGTGCGCTCGGCCGGGGAACGCCGTGCCGGCGCGGAAAACCGCGAGGCGCACCGGCGAAACCGCATTAGCCTCACGGTATGTCCAGCTTCGACGCCGCGATGCGGATGACGCGGCGCCACGACCCGCAGTCCCGGGAAGACGGCTTTCAGCTGCTGCTCGCCCGCGCGGCCGACCACGTCGACGCTCTGCTCGCCGAGTTCGAAACCGAGCAGGACCCGGGCTTGCGCTGCTGGCTCCTGGAACTCATCGGCGCGGCCGAGTCGCCGAAGGCGCTGCCCGTCCTCGTCACCCAGCTCGACAGCCCCGACGAAGCCCTGCGGAGCCGGGCGGCCCGGGGTCTGAGCCGGCTCGGGACCCGCGAAGCGCGCACGGCGTTGTGGCGGGCCCGGGCGAACAGTCCCGGACACCGCCCCTGAACTCGAACATCAGGGAATTCACCCGAGGTCACGCGTACCGGACCGACGTAACCTGGAGCACGTGACCACACCACCACTGCAGCCGTTGCCGTTCGGGGACCAGCCGGCCGACAAGCCGGCGCGCACCGACGTCCGCAAGCGCATCCTGCCGCCCAATCCGAAGGCGGCGGCGATCGTCGCGGTGGGGTTCACGTTGGTGCTCTACTTGGTGGAGCTGGTGGACGTGATCCTGCCGGCCGACCTCGACCACGGGGGCATCGTGTCGAGGCAGCTCTCGGGGCTGGACGGGATCCTGTGGGCGCCGTTGCTGCACGCGGGCTGGGGGCACCTGTTCTCGAACACCGTGCCGGTCCTCGTGCTGTCGTTCCTGGCGATGGCGGCGGGCATCGGGCGCTGGGCGGTCGTCACGGCGATCATCTGGCTCGTCTCCGGCGTGGGGGTGTGGCTGGTCGGGCCGTCGAACACGTACACGGTCGGCGCGTCCGGGCTGGCGTTCGGGTGGCTCGCGTTCCTGCTGGTCCGTGGCATCTTCAACCGCGCGTTCGGGCAGATCGTGGTCGCGATCGTGCTGCTGGGCGTGTGGAGCGGCATGCTGTGGGGCCTGCTGCCGGGCAACCCCGGGATCTCCTGGCAGGGCCACCTCTTCGGTGCGCTCGCCGGTGTCCTCGCGGCCTGGCTCACGTCCCGGGGCGATCGCCCCGAGAAGGAGCTCGCGGGTAGCCTCGAGGCGTGAGTTCCCCGACCGCCGACGCGCCCATCGGGGTTTTCGATTCCGGCGTCGGCGGGCTGACCGTCGCCCGGTCGATCCTCGAACTCCTGCCCGCCGAGCAGCTGCGCTACGTGGGCGACACCGCCCACAACCCCTACGGCCCGCTCCCCATCGCCACGGCCCGCGAGTACGCGCTCGAAGCCCTCGACGACCTCGTCGAACGCGGCGTGAAAGCACTGGTCATCGCGTGCAACACCGCGTCCGCCGCCTGCCTGCGCGACGCGCGTGAGCGCTACGACGTCCCGGTCATCGAGGTCGTCCTGCCCGCCGCGCGCCGAGCCGCGTCGGTGACGCACAGCGGCCGCGTCGGCGTGATCGGCACGGAGGGCACGGTCCGCTCCCGCGCGTACGACGACGCGTTCGCCGCGGCCCCCGACGTCCGGCTCACCAGCGTCGCCTGCCCCCGGTTCGTCGACTTCGTGGAGCGGGGCATCACGTCCGGCCGCCAGGTGCTCGGTCTCACCCAGGGTTACCTGCAGCCGCTGCTCGACGCCCAGGTCGACACGCTGGTGCTCGGCTGCACGCACTACCCGTTGCTCTCGGGCGTGCTGCAGATCGTGATGGGCCACGACGTCACGCTCGTCTCCAGCGCCGACGAGACGGCCAAGGACCTCTTCCGCGTGCTCACCGAACTCGACCTGCTGGCCGACCGCGACGAGGCCCCGAAGCACGAGTTCGTCGCCACCGGTTCCCCCGAGCCGTTCACGCGGCTCGCGGCGCGGTTCATGGGCTTCGCGCCGGGTGTCCTCGCTCCGACCAGCGCGTAGCAGCGCCGGAGTTAGGGTGACGGTGTGCGACTGACGATCCTCGGCTGCTCGGGCAGCGTTCCCGGGCCGAACACCGCCGCGTCCGGGTACCTGCTGGAAGCGGAGGGCTTCCGCCTCGGACTCGAGCTCGGCAACGGCGCGTTCGCGCAGCTCCAGACCGTGCTCGACCCGTTCGACCTCGACGCGCTCGTCCTGTCGCACCTGCACTCCGACCATTGCGCCGACGTCAACGCCCTCACGGTCCTGCGCCGCTACCACCCGGCGCCGCCGTACCCGGCGCGGCCGCGGCGGCTGCCGCTGTACGCGCCGCCGGAAGCGCCCTCGCGGCTGGCCAACGCGTACGCCGCCGACGCCGACGAGCGCGCCGCCGCGGACCTGTCCGACGTGTACGACTTCCACGTGCTGCGCGAGGAGACCACGCGGATCGGCCCGTTCGAGGTCACCGCCGCGGCCGTGCACCACCCGACGCCCGCGTTCGGCCTGCGGATCTCCTACGGCGGCAGCATCCTCGCCTACACCGGCGACACCGGGCCGTGCGCGGCGCTGGGGGAGCTGGCCGACGGCGTCGACGTGCTGCTGTCCGAAGCGTCCTGGACCGAGGCGGCCGACCGGCCGCCGGGCGTGCACCTGTCCGGGAAACAGGCCGGTGAGCTGGCGAAGGACGCCGCCGTCGGCCGGCTGCTGCTCACGCACGTCGCGCCGTGGACCGACCGGGCCGCGGTGCTCGCGGAGGCCGAAGCGATCTTCCCGGACAGCGAGCTCGTGACCCAGGGCGCCGTCTACGACATCTGAGCGGCGGACCGTCGGTGGCCTGCCTTAAAGTGCACGGCGTGACGAGGAAAGATGGCAGGAACGACGACCAGCTCCGCGACATCAAGATCACCCGCGGTTTCCAGAAGTGGCCTGCCGGTTCGGTGCTCATCGAGTTCGGCAACACGCGCGTGCTGTGCGCGGCCAGCGTCACCGAGGGTGTCCCGCGCTGGCGGGCGGGCTCCGGCCTGGGGTGGGTCACGGCGGAGTACGCGATGCTCCCGTCGGCGACCAACACCCGCGGCGACCGCGAGTCGGTGAAGGGCCGCATCGGTGGCCGCACCCACGAGATCTCCCGGCTGATCGGCCGGTCGCTGCGCGCGTGCATCGACCTCGCGGCGCTCGGCGAGAACACGATCGTGATCGACTGCGACGTGATCCAGGCCGACGGCGGCACGCGCACGGCGGCCGTGACCGGCGGCTACGTCGCGCTGCACGACGCGATCACCTGGCTCGGCGCGGCGAACCGGCTCAACGACCCGCAGCCGCTGTCCTCGTCGGTCGCGGCGGTGAGCGTCGGGGTGGTCGACGGCCGGGTGCGCCTGGACCTGCCGTACGAAGAGGACTCGCGCGCGGAGGTCGACATGAACGTCGTCGCCACCGACGCCGGCACGCTCATCGAGGTGCAGGGCACCGGTGAGGGCGCGACGTTCGCCCGGTCCACTCTGGACACCATGCTCGACCTGGCCCTCGCCGGCTGCGCGGAGCTCACACGGCTGCAGAACGAGGCGCTGGCGCTGCCCTACCCGGGTGAGCTGCCGCAGCCGCGTCCGGACAAGAAGAAGGGCGCCAAGTGACGAAGCTGTTGCTGGCCACGCGCAACCAGAAGAAGCTCGGCGAGCTGCGGCGCATCCTCGATGCCGAAGGCATCTCGGGCGTCGAGGTGCTGGGCCTCGCGGACGTCGACGAGTTCCCCGAGGCGCCGGAAACGGCTCCCGACTTCGAGGGCAACGCCGTGGCCAAGGCCCGCGACGCCGTCGAGGCCACCGGCCTGCCCGCCGTCGCCGACGACTCGGGTTTGGCGGTCGACGCCCTCAACGGCATGCCGGGCATCCTGTCCGCGCGCTGGGCCGGCCGCCACGGCGACGACGACGCCAACCTCGACCTCGTCCTCGCCCAGCTCTCCGACACCCCCGACGACCGCCGCGGCGCCGCCTTCGTGTGCGCCGCCGCGCTCGTCCTCCCGTCCGGCGAGGAAACCGTCGTCCGCGGCGAATGGCGCGGCACGTTGCTGCGCGAACGCCGTGGTACCAACGGTTTCGGCTACGACCCGATCTTCGTCCCGGACGGCGGAACCCTCACGTCGGCGGAGCTCGAACCGTCCGAAAAGGACGCTGCGTCGCACCGCGGGCGCGCACTGCGGGCGTTGCTGCCGGCGCTGCGGGAGCTCGCCGGTTCCTGACGGCTACTCGTCGCTCGGGCCCATGACCTGGATTTCGCAGGTCCGCTCGGTCGTCTCGTAGTTCGGCGGCTGGTCGCTGCTCGTGAAGCGCCACGGCGATTCGTCGTCGTCCGGGGTCTCGGCCACGTGCATGCCTTGCGCGGTCATGCACTGGACCCAGCGGTGCACGTTGTCCTTGTACGCGGGGTTCGCCGAGTCTTCGCCCCACGGCAGCAGGGGCAGCTTCGACCGGCAGGCGTCGCCGGCGGCCTTGTGGTCCTTCGCCCACTGCTCGGCTCCGGCGATGGAGTGGGGTTGCGAGTCGACGTCGGCGTCGTGGTCCTTCATGCACGTGCGCCACGGTTCGATCAGCCGCTTCGAGTCCTCCGGTGACTCGTCGACGCGGTGGCGGGGCCGGCCGGCGTCGGGGTCCGCGGGCGCCGAGGACGAAGGCGCGGCCGAGGACGATGCCGGGCCGAGCGAGGCGACCGCCGGGCCCGGCGCGGCGGGCGCCGAGCACGCCGTCACGACCACCGCCAGCGCTGCCAGCAAGACCACTTTGGACACTCGAAGCCCCCTCACGTCGTCGCCAGCGCTTGCGTCGGCGTCAACCTCGACGCGCGGATCGACGGGTGGATGCCCGCGAGCGCCCCGACCAGCAGCGCCCCGGCGACGCCACCGGCCACGGCGACCGGCGGGATCACCGGCGGCCAGCCCTGGTACGTCGTGTACCCCAGCGTCACCACGATCCCCAGCACCGTCCCGGCCAGGCCGCCGAGCCCGGACAGCGCGACGGCCTCGGTGAGGAACTGCCCGCGGATCTGGCCCCGCGTCGCGCCCAGAGCGCGCCGCAGCCCGATCTCACGACGGCGTTCCAGCACCGAGATGAACATCGTGTTGGCCACCCCGACCCCGCCGACCAGCAGCGCCACCCCGGCGAGACCGAGGAACAGCGCCGAGAACGTCGTCTGGCTCGCCTGCTTGGCCGCCAGCGCGTCCGACGGCCTGCTCACCTGCACGAGGCCCGGCAACTGCGGGTACAACGTCGCCGGCAGCACGGCCCGCACGTCGGCGATCGCGTCCTCGCGCGCCTTCACGTACACGACTGTCGGGTGGCCGTCGAACCCGAGGAACTGCTTGGCCGAGCCCCAGCCCACGAGCACCGCGCGTTCGATGTCCGGCGCGAGCGGCATCGGCGCCAGCACGCCGGTGACGGTGAACCACTGCTCGCCGATCATCACGATCGGCGCGGGCTGCCCCGGCACCACGCGGGACACGCCCAGCCGCGAAGCCGCGACGTACCCGAGCACGACCGCGGGCAGGTTCTGCGTCGACGCGTCGAGGAACTTCCCGCTGCCCACCTTGCCGTTCACCGCGTCGAGCAGGTCGAGGCTGCTCGCCAGCACCGCGAGGCCCGAGCCGTCCTGCGGGTCGGTGAGGTCGGAGCGGCGGACGGTGGTGTGCGTGTTCGCGACGCCCGCCGCCGTGGTCACCGGGCCGATCCGCGCGACGCTGCCCACGGCCGATTCCGCCAGCAGCACCGGCGGGTTCTGGTTCGGCTGCGGTTCGGCGCGCAGCATGTTCGTGCCCAGCGCGGTCAGCTTGTCCAGCAGCGCCGCCTGGCTCGACGCCGGGATGCCGGTGACCACGATCATCGTCGCGATGCCCAGCGAGATCCCGAGCGCGGACAGCGCCGCGCGCAACCGCCGCGTGCTGATCCCCAGCAGCCCCAAGCGAAGGACGTCGCGCAGGCCCAGCCGCACCGGCCGGGTGTCGAGGGCGCTCACGCCGCACGCACCACGAGGTCGGCCACGATCCGGCCGTCGCGGAACTCGACGCGCCGCGGCAGGCGTGCCGCGATGTCGCGGTCGTGCGTGATGATCGCGATGGTCGTGCCTTCGGCGTTGAGTCCCTGCAACAGCTCCAGCACCGCCCGGCCGTTCGCGGTGTCGAGCGCGCCCGTCGGTTCGTCGGCGAGCACGAGCGCCGGATCGTTGACCACGGCCCGGGCGATCGCGACGCGCTGGCGTTCCCCGCCGGAGAGCTCGTGCGGCCGGTGGTCCACGCGGTGCGTGAGCCCGACGCGCGCGAGCGCCTCCAGCGCGAGCGGCCGCCGCTGCCGCCGCGGGACCCCCGCGTACAGCAGGCCGGTGGCGACGTTCTCGGCCGCGCTGAGCCCGTCGGTCAGGTGGAACTGCTGGAAGACGAACCCCAGCCACCGGCCGCGCAGCGCGGACAACCGCCGGTCGCTCAGCTGCGTCACGTCCTGGCCGCCCAGCTCGACCGCGCCCGACGACGGCAGGTCGAGCGTGCCGGCGATGTTGAGCAGCGTCGACTTCCCCGAACCGGACGGGCCGACGATCGCCAGCAGTTCGCCCGCGGCCACGTCGAGGGACACGTCGTCGAGCGCCGTGACGTCGCCGGGGTAGTGCTTGCTCACCCCGCGCAGGGCCAGCACCGGGGTCACGAGGTCGTCACCACCCGCAGGCCCGCGGTGATGCCGGGGCCGCTGATCTCCACCTGGTCGCGGGCGAACATGCCCGTTTTCACCGGCACGAGCTTCCCGCCCTGGACCTGCACGGCGTACCCGCCTTCGCGCAACGCCAGCAGTGCGCCGATCGGCACAGCCAGCACCCCGGCGTGCGTTTCCGTGGCCACCTCGACCTGTACCGACGCCGAGTCGAGGTCGGCGACGTCCGCGGCGTTCGCGGGCACCACGGTCACGTTCACCTTCGGCGGTCCCTGCTGGCCGCCCGCCGGATCGTCGGTGCCGCCCTGGACGGCGGTGCTCACCGACGTCACCTTCGCGGGGATCTCCTTGCCGTCGGGGCGGACCACGGTCACGTCCTGGCCCGTTTTCACCGAGCCGACCTCCGCCGCGTCGATCGGCGCGACCACGACCTTGGCGGTCGGTGTCGTGGTGAGCAGCGGGCCGGCCGCGGGGTCGCCGAGCTGCGCCGTCACGCTGTTCACCCGTGCCTCGCCGGGCAGCACCACGACCTGGCCGACGTCGAGCGTGCCGGTGTCGGGCAGTCCCGCTTTCTTCTCCCACCTCTTCAGCGCGTCGCCGAACGTGAACTTCGCCTTCAGCGGGTCCTTCGCCCGGCTGCCGACGGAGTAGCCGAGCCGGGCCAGGTTGTCCGCGACCATCGCGACGTCCGGGCCGGTCAGGTCGGCGTTGTCGAGCTTGCGGAACAGCGGGGTGTCGCCGAAGAACACGGGCACCGGCACGCCGTTCACGGAGTACAGCGGCTTGCCCCGCGCGGCCACGGTGCCGACGTCCGGCAGCTGCGTCACCACGCCGGCACCGGCGCCCTTGAGCGGCTCCGGCGTGCCGTAGCCGAGGGTGCCGGTGAACGAGCGCGTGTTCGACAAATCCGTTTTCTGCACCGCCACGGTGGTCACGGGCGGCGGCGGTGCGGCGGCTTCCGCCGTCCCGCGGCCGTGGTCGACCACCACGTAGGCGCCGGCACCGAGCACCACCACGGCGACGGCCGCGGCTGAGACGACGACCGCGCGCCGCCGGGTCCTACCGGCCACTGAAGGCCTCCATCACAGTCTTCGGGGGAACTCTCGACCGGCGCGTCCGAAGTGGACGAAGGCCGGCTCCGGAGGCCACTATCGCGGCGAATTGTCAGGAAGCCGTCAGGAAGCCGTGCTGATCCGGTGTTCGCGGGCCTGCGCTGGCTCGCCCGCCCCGGGGAAGATCCTTATGCTCGCTGCATGTGCGCTGACATCGTGCTGGCGGAGGACGATCCGAAGCAAGCGGAGCTCGTCCGCCGCTACCTCGAGCGAGAACGCCACGCCGTGGTGGTCGTGCCCGACGGCCGCGACGCGCTCGACCTCGTGCGCCGCCGCCCGCCGGACCTGCTCGTGCTCGACGTCATGCTGCCCGGCCTGGACGGGCTCGAGGTCTGCCGGATCCTGCGCGCCGAGTCCGACCTGCCCGTGCTGATGCTCACCGCACGGTCCACAGAGGACGATCTGCTGCGCGGGCTGGACCTCGGCGCCGACGACTACCTCACGAAGCCCTACAGCCCGCGGGAACTCATGGCCCGCGTGCGAACCCTGTTGCGGCGCACGAAGAGCACGCAGAACTCCGGTGGCCCGCTGCGCGTCGGCGCGCTGAGCGTGGACGCCGGGCGCCACGAGGTGTTCGTCGACGGACAGCCCGTGGACACCACGCCGGGCGAGTTCCGGCTGCTCGAGGTGATGGCGGCGCGCCCGGACCAGGTCTTCACGCGCGGCCAGCTGCTGGAGCACCTGCACGGCTTCGACCGCTACATCACGCAGCGCGCGATCGACGTCCACGTGATGAACCTGCGCAAGAAGATCGAAGCGGCGCCGCGCAAACCCACGCGGCTGCTGACCGTGTACGGCGTCGGCTACAAGCTCACGGCGGGGGAGCCGAAGCCGCCCGCGGGGGAAACCCGTGCGCCGTAGCCTCCTCGTCCGGCTGATCGCGGTTTCCGGGCTGGTGGCGCTGTGCGCGATCGCGGCCACGGCGTGGCTCGCCGCGCGCACCACCACGGGCGCGATCCAGCAGGAACAGGGCCAGGTCTTCGCCGACGACGGCACCATCTACCAGGGCCTGCTCGGCTACGCCGCGACCCACCCGAACTGGGCCGGCGTCGGCGCGACGGTGGGGAGGTACGCCGAGGAGACCGGCCGCCGGGTCGTGCTCGCCACGCCCCAGGGCACGGTGATCGCGAGCTCCGAGGCCGACCCGGGCAAGTTGCCGGCGCAGCCGTCGGCGGTGATCGACCCGCTGTCGGTGGACGGCCGGCTCGGCGTGCAGGCCACCGCGGACCGCATCGCCCCGCAGGCCGTGGGCCCGTATTCCTTGCCCCAGCAGGAACGCGAAGACCTCCTGGCGATCGCGCACCGCGTGCTGAACTGCGTGCAGGACCGCACCGGCCTGGGCAGCGTCGAGGTCTCGCCCAGCGGCCACCCGAGGGTGGTGACGCCGGATTCGTTCACCTTGGAGCGGTGCAGCGGCGCGGTTCTCGAGAAGCCCACGAAGACCGAGCAGGCCGCGCTGGACAAGCTCAACCAGCTGGTGAACGCGTGCCTCGGCCGCAACGAGCAGACCGTCCCCGCCGCGCAGCTGCGGCTCTCGTGGACGTTCGACGGCCCGGCCACCAGCACCACGGACCCGACGACGCTGAACTGCGTGACCTCGGCCCGCCGGGAGCAGCTGGTGCCCTACGTCGCGCCCGCGGCGTGGCTCTACATCACGGAAAAGGGCGGCGACCAGCCACCGAGCGGCTTCACGCTGTCGGCCGACAACCAGGTGCGCCTCGCCGAGGTGGCGGGCGCGATCCTCGTGCTGACGGTCGTGGTCACCGGGCTCGCGTCGATCCGGCTCATCCGGCCGCTGCACGCGCTCACCGGTGCCGCGCAGCGCATGGAGGCGGGGGAGGCCGGCTCCCGCGTCGAGGTGAAGGGCAAGGACGAGATCGCGCGGCTGGCGCGGGCGTTCAACGACATGTCCGAGGCGCGCGAGCGGCTGGAGACCGCGCGCAAGGCGATGGTCAGCGACATCGCCCACGAGCTGCGCACCCCGCTGGCCAACATCCGCGGCTGGCTCGAAGCCACGCAGGACGGGGTGAGCCGCTTCGACGACGAACTCGTGGTGTCACTGCTGGAAGAGGCGCTGCACCTGCAGCACATCGTCGACGACCTGCAGGACCTCGCCCTGGCCGATGCCGGTGCGCTGCGCGTGCACCCCGAGCCGATCGACGCGAACTCGCTGCTGGGTCAGCTGGCGGCGGCCCACGCCGCGCGGGCCGAGGGGGCGGGGGTGTCGCTGACCGTCGTGCCGATGGCCGACCCGGCGATCACCGCGGACCCGGTGCGGCTGCGGCAGGCGATCGACAACCTCGTGTCGAACGCCGTGCGGCACACCCCGCGCGGCGGCGCCGTGACCGTGCGCGGCTCCCGCGAAGGCGCCGACGCGGTGTTCGAGGTGGCCGACACCGGTGTCGGCATCGCGGCCGAGGACCTGCCGCACGTGTTCGACCGGTTCTGGCGCGCCGACAAGGCCCGCACGCGCGGCTCCGGCGGCAGCGGGCTGGGCCTGGCGATCGTCCGGAACCTCGCCCAGGCGCACGGCGGCACGGTGGCCGTGCGCAGCACCCTGGGCGAGGGGTCGACGTTCACGCTGCGCTTCCCGGCCGGCTGAGCGTCAGGCCGCGAGCCCCAGGTCCCGGATCAGCTTCGCGACGTGACCGGTCGCGCGGACGTTGTAGAGGGCCTTCGCGATCTTGCCCTCCGCGTCGACGATGAAGGTCGAGCGGATGACGCCCTGCACGACGCGGCCGTAGTTCTTCTTCTCGCCGAAGGCGCCCCAGGCGGTGAGCACCTTCTTGTCCGGGTCGGACAGCAGCGGGAACGTCAGCTGCTCCTTCTCGACGAACTTCGCGAGCTTCTCCGGCTTGTCCGGCGAGATGCCGAGGACCTGGTAGCCGGCGCCGCCCAGCTCGGCGAGGTTGTCGCGGAAGTCGCAGGCCTGCTTCGTGCACCCCGGCGTCATCGCGGCCGGGTAGAAGTACACGACCACGGCCTGGCCGCGGAAGTCGCTGAGGGAGACGTCCTTGCCCGTGCTGTCGGACAGGGTGAAGTCGGGGGCGGCGTCGCCGGTGGAGAGTCGCTGCTCGGTCATGGACGCAGCGTAATTCAGGCAGCCCCGCAATACGTGACCACGGCGGGCTCGGCGGCGCTGGGGCGCAGCTGAAGCGTCAGCTGGGTCGGGCGCTCCGGGACGGCGAACGCCAGCGTCAGCTGCGCCGAGCGGCCCTGCTGCAGGTCCTTGCCGGCGTCGGTGATCCCGCCGAGGCCCTGCGTGGCGTCGACGATCTGCTTGGTGGGCTTGCCGTCGATCGTCGCGACGACCGACAGGCCCGAGAGCCGGTAGAAGTCCGCGCCGCCGTTGGTGATCTCGACGCCGAACGCCGCCGCGCGCGAGCTGCGCGGGTAGGCGGCCGGGCCGGGCTGGAACGACTGGGGCGCCGAGACGGAGATCGTGATGCCGCTGGCGAACCGGTGCTCGGCACCGAACTGCAGGTCACGCGCCGTTTGCGCGGCGGCGGGCTTCGCCGGCCCGGTGCCGCCGCCGAGGGCCGCGGTGCCCTCCTTCGCGTCGACGCCGCAGGCTCCCACCGCCGTCAGCAGGCAGGCGGTGAGCAGAAGCTGGGCGGTGCGCGCGGGCGCCATTCGGTGTACTCCAGTCGGGGCGAGGGCTGAGGCCGATCGGCGTAGTCACCGAGGTCGACCCGCTCCACTGTCCCTGCACCTGCACGTGCGCGCGCACGAAGACGCGGACCTGGTGTACAGCCGTGGCCGATCCGTGATCGAAAGGGCACTCCGGGTGACAGTCGTCACCGATGTGCCACTCAAACGGCGAAGGCGAACAACAGGATGAAGATCGCGACGCCGGCGCCCCAGGCGACCATCAGCCACCCGAAGTCACGCACGGGATCGACCGCGCGGCTCTCCTCGCCCGGGATGTAGACGCCGCGGTTTTCGAACCAGTCCGTCCACTTGCGCAGCAAGCGCAGCGGATTGCGTGACGGCACGACTCACCTCCCGGATCGGCTTTCGCCGCTGCCAGCGTACGGGGGATCGGCCCGCCTGGTGAAGGAGCGTCTCGGCTGCGGACCCACTGGTCCTGGCGGCTCTCGTCGCGGTGCTTAGCTCGGTCTCCCCGGCTCCGGCTCGAGCGGTGATGCCACGCCGCTCGCGCACCCGGTGGGTGTGCCGGTCGGGGCTGGTGGCGAACCCGTGCAACCAGGGCCCTGGAGGGTGACCCGCAGGTGGTTTCGGTGGCTTTCGCGATCGGCTATTCGTGCCCGCGTACCGGCGCGCCGCTGACCGCGCACGTCGTCGGCGTGCTCACGGGGACGGCGTCGCCCGGCTACGCGCTGGGGCTGGCGGACGGCGAGCAGGCGTGGGACGAGTGCTGGCGCGCCTGCAACCTTGACCCGGTCACACACCGCCGTCGCGGGGTGGTCGGGCACTCGCAGGGCGCGGTCGACGCGGTGAGCCTGCTGCGCGATCGCGTCGACGCGCACGCCGACGTGCAGCCCTCGCTGATGAGCGCCTTCTTGCTGGGCGGGACGTGCCGGTGCCCGCCGACCGGCCGGTGGCGGGCACGACCCCGCGGCGGGACCTGACAGCCCTGGTGACCGCGCGGTCGCGGCGGTGGCTGGCTACGCGGTGACCTCCACTGTCCACTGAGGACTCACAGTGCAGGTGGTCAGGCGAACTCGGGCAGCCGCGCCGCGATCACCGGCAGGTCGAGCTGCCCTTGCGCGCCGGTGGGTATGGCGCCACCGGAATCGGCCCGCCCGGTGGGTACAGCGCCGATGGGTGAGGCGTCGGTGGGTACTGCCCCTGCGAGGTCGGCCCGGCGAGTGGACCCGCCGGTGGCTCAACCCCGTGCCAAACGGGCGGAACCGCGCCCGCCATCGGCTGCCCGACCGGTGTCCCCGCCCACGGTCCGGCGCCCGGAACCGGTTGTCCGGTCGGAAAGTGGCTCGGCGCGGGTCGCCCGGGGCCACCTGCGCCCCCCGATGGCTGGACGCCTGGACCGGAGTTCGGCGCGCCTGCCGACCACGCTTCCCCGGCTGCTGCGGAGCCCGGGGGCCTCGGCAGGCGGGTGTCCCATTGCCGCAGGGTTCCACGCTTGCCCGGCCGGCGCGGCGCCCCACGTCGGTGCACCCATCCCATCCGGTGATCTCCTTCCGTAATCAAACGAACGCGGAGAGTGTATCGAGCCGCCCCGGCAAAACGAGACCGATCACGCCGTGGCGGACACTTCCGGTCCGGGACCACCACGCGAAAACCGTCCCCGCGCTGGGCGTCAACCAGGCGAGGCAGCGCCGGCCGAAGTCGACGCCTGTCCGAAGTGGACTGAAAGCGGTGCTCGCCGGGTGATCACACCGGTGTCGGTCGCGTGACGCGTCTGCTTTCCTCCAGCAGGAGGTCGAGCAGCGGGTTGACGCTGTCGCGGCGCCAGATCAGCGCCAGCTGCAGCGGCGCCGCGTCCTCCAGCGGCAGCCACACCAGCCGCGGGTACGGGAAGTACGCGGCGGTCGACGCCGGCGCGATCCACGACCCGCGGCCGGCGGCCACCAGGTGCAGGCATTCCTCGGGTGTACGGCCCTGGGGCCCGTAGACGGCGCGGCTCCCGTCGGGCCGGGGGTCGATGAACCAGAACTTCACAACGGCTTCGGGCATCCCGTCGCGGGGCCCGACGATCGGCTCGCACACCAGGTCGGACACCCTCAGCGACGATCTCGACGCCAGGTGGTGCCCCGGCGGCAGCGCGACCCACCGCGGTTCGTCGAGCAGCCGGTGGGTGACGAACCGGCGGTCGTCGCCGATGGGCAGCCACAGGAACGCGGCGTCGGCGGTGCCGGCGACCAGTGCGTCGAGCTCGTCCGGCAGCGTGTGGACCGCGAGCGGCTCGACCTCGACGTCGGGCGCGACGCGGCGCAGCGAAGCCTCGACGTCCGGCAGGAAGTGCGCGGTGCTCTGCGCCTTGAACGCGATCCGCAGCCGCCCGGACAGACCCGACCCGACGAGCCGTGCCTCGGCGACCATCGCGGTGGTGGCCGTGAGCAGCTCCCGTCCCTGCTTCACGAAGATCTGCCCCGCCGCGGTGAGCTCGACCCCCGAAGACCGCCGCCGCACCAGCGGCGTGCCCGCGACGCGCTCCAGCTGGCGGATCTGCCCGCTCACCGCCTGCTGGGTCATCATGAGCCGCCCGGCCGCACGGGTCATGCTGCCCTCTTCGGCCACGGCTTCGAGCGCTTTGAGCAGGCGCAGGTTCAGGTCCACGCAGCGATCCTCGCCACAACGGATCGTTGTGGCAACCACAACGATCCAGTGTTTCCCTTTCCCGCGCCCCAGCCGGACCATAGCTGTATTGACATTGGGGAGCACTTATGACACTTGACGGTAAAGTGGCGCTCGTCACGGGATCTTCAAAAGGCTTGGGCCGGGCCATCGTGCTGCGGCTCGCCTCGCAGGGTGCGAACGTGGTGATCAACTATTCACGTGACGAAGTCGCTGCGGATGAGGTGAAAAAGGCGGCCGAAGCACTCGGGGTGAAAGCTCTCGTGCACGCGGCCGACGTGTCCCGCGTGGACGGCATCACCAGTCTCTTCGACGCGGCGACCGCCGAGTTCGGCAAGGTCGACATCGTCGTGGCGAACGCCGGAATGGAAAAGGTCAACATCCCGGTCACGGACGTCACCGAAGAGGACTTCGACCTCCTCTTCCGGGTGAACACCAAGGGTCCGTACTTCGTGCTCCGCGAGGCCGCCCGCCGCATCGCCGACGGCGGCCGCATCGTCACCATCTCGTCGAACACCACGACCGTGCCGCAGCTGGGCGTCGGTCTGTACGGCACCAGCAAGGTGGCCACCGGCTACCTCGCCCGGGTGCTGGCGCTCGAACTCGGCCCGCGCGGCATCACCGTGAACACGGTCGTGCCCGGCCCGATCGACGGCGCGGGAATCTTCACCGACCCGGCCAACGACGAATACAAGCGCAGTTTGATCGAAATGGTGCCGATCGGTCGATTGGGCACCGCGGACGACGTGGCGGGTGTGACGTCATTTCTCGCTTCGGACGAAGCCGGGTTGATCACCGGGCAACAGATCGTCTGCGACGGCGGAATGCACTGACCACCGAAAGGAATTGTGGGAAAATGACAGGGACAATGCGCGCCGCGCAGGTTCAGCAACCCGGTGGGCCGTTCGTGGTGGTCGACCTCCCGATCCCGGAGCCGAAGCCCGGCCAGGTGCGGATCAAGGTTCACTCTTGTGGTCTCTGCGGCGGCGACATGATCCCCCGGATGGCGCTGTTCGGCGTGCAGCTGCCGCGCGTGCCCGGGCACGAGATCGCCGGTGTCGTCGACGCGCTCGGCGAGGGCGTGACCACGTGGCAGGTCGGCGACAAGGTGGGCGTCGGCTGGTCCGGTGGTGTCGACTTCACCTGCGAGTTCTGCCGCCGCGGCGACTTCACCAACTGCGTGAACCGCACGATCGTGGGTGCTTCCTACGACGGGGGTTACGCCGAGTACATGGTGGCGCCGCAGGACGCGGTCGCGCGCGTGCCCGAGGAGCTGTCTTTCGAAGAGGCGTCGCCCTTGATGTGCGGCGGCATCACCGCGTTCAACGCGCTGCGCCACTCCAAGGCCGGCCCCGGTGACCTCGTGGCGGTGCAGGGCGTGGGCGGCGTCGGCCACCTCGCGGTGCAGTTCGCCAACCGGATGGGCTTCCGCACCGTCGCGATCAACCGCGGCCGGGCGAAGGAGGAGCTGGCCCGCAGCCTCGGCGCCGACGAGTACGTCGACAGCACCGAAGGCAGCGCCGGCGAGGCCGTGAAGAAAATGGGCGGCGCGTCGGTGATCCTCGGGACCGTCGACCACGCCGACCTCCAGTCGGACCTGATCACCGGCCTGCGCCCCAACGGCCAGGTGATCGTGCTCGAGGGTCAGCAGCCGATCCAGGTGTCCGGGCACGTGCTGGCGACCGACCGCCTGAACCTCTCCGGCTGGTACAGCGGGGTGGCGCAGGACAGCGAGGACACGATGAACTTCGCCGTGCTGCGGGGCGTCCGGCCGATCATCGAGACGTTCCCGCTCGAGCAGGCGGAGGAGGCCTTCCAGCACATGCCGAAGGGCAACATCCGCGTGGTGCTGAAGATCGCCGACTGAGCCGGTTTTCCGAGCACGCGCTCATCCCGCTCGCGGGGTGGGCGCGTTCTCCAGTTTCAGGGCGATGCCATCGAGCAGGGAGCGCAGGCCGAGCTCGAACAGCTCGTCGAGGTCCAGGTCGTAGCCCTCGGACTCCAGCGTCGCGAGCACGCGGGCGAACACGGGGAAGCGGCCCGAGCTCAGCATCGCGGCGTGACCCGGCGCTTGGGCGGTCATCCACTCCTCCTCGGTGAGCCCCGACGTGCCGGCGGCGTGCCGCTCGCGTTCGAGGTGGACGGCGACACCTTGGACGTAGCTGAAGAACAGCACGTGGAGGTCGCACATCGCCGCGGCGGACAGGCCGTGGCCGTCCAGCGCGGTGAGCGCCTGTTCCGCGTGGGTGGCGAGGTTGGGCAGCGGCAGCGGGCGCGTGATGGGGGACAGCTGCGCGAGCCACGGGTGCCGGCGGTACAGCGACCACATCGTGCGCCCGGCGAGTTCGAGCCGTTCACGCCAGCCCGCCGGCGGCCGGGCCGGGTACCCGCGTTCGCCGAACGCCGCGTCGGCCATGAGGACCACGAGTTCGTCGCGGCCGGCGACGTACCGGTAAGGCGCCATCCCCGCGACACCCAGCCGCGCCGCGACACCGCGCATCGACAACGCCGACAGGCCTTCCTCGTCGGCGATCGTGATGGCCGTGCGGACGATCCGCTCCTGCGACAGGCCGGGTGGCCGCGTTCGTCCCTTCGCCGCCGGCCGGGCGCCGGCGACGACGGTGCCGGACCGCGGTTCGGCGCGCACCAAGCCTTCCTGGCTGAGCGCCGCGAGCGCCTTCGCCGCGGTGGCCGTCGCGACGCCCCACTCGGCGGCGACCCGGCGCGTCGAGGGGACCTTCGCGCCCGGCGCGAGCTCTCCGTCGACGATGCGGCGGCGCAGCTCAGCGGCTATCTCGAGGTAGCGCTGTTCGGTCATCGGGCTCCTGCTCTGTACTAGGACAGATCGACAACTGTGCTAGGTCAGTTTTGGCGCTGTCTGCAGTTGGTCGCCAGTGTTTGTCGCGTAAGGATACGACGCACATCTGGAGGAAACCATGCGCAACGTCCTCGTCTCCGGCGCCGGCATCGGCGGTACCGCGCTGGCCTGCTTCCTGCGGCGGGCCGGGTTCGCGGTGACCGTCGTCGAGCGCGCGCCCGGGCTGCGGGAGGGCGGACAGGCGGTCGACATCCGCGGCGTCGCGCTCGACGTCGTCGACCGGCTGGGGCTCGGCGCCGAGGTGCGCGCGCTGCGCACCCGCATGCGCGGGATGTCCGTGGTGGACGGAGCGGGCACCGAGCTGTTCCGTTCGGAGGAGCGGGTGTTCAGCAGCGGCCGCCTCGACAGCCCGGATGTCGAGCTGGTCCGAGACGACCTGGTTTCGTTGCTGTACAAGGCAACGTGTGACGACGTCGAGTACGTCTTCGACGATTCGATCACGGCGCTGGAACAGCTGGGGCACGGCGTGCGCGTCGAATTCGACCGCGGCGGCTTCCGCACGTTCGACGTGGTCGTCGGCGCCGACGGCCTCCACTCGGCCGTGCGGCGGCTGGCGTTCGGGCCGGAGGAGCGCTTCGCCCGGCACCTCGGGCAGTACCTGGCGATCTTCCCGGCCCCCAACGTCCTCGGCCTCGACAACTGGCAGCTGTGGTTCCGCGACGGCGAAACCGGCGGCGCGGTGTACCCGGTGCACGACAACGCGGAACTGCGCGTGACGCTGGGCTTCGCGTCGCCGCCGCTGGCTTACGACCACCGCGATGTGGTGGCGCAGAAGGAGATCGTGGCCGCGCGCCTGGCCGGCGCGGGCTGGGAGGTGCCGCGCCTGCTGTCCGAAATGGACACCGCGCCGAACTTCTACTTCGACGCCATGCAGCAGATCACCATGGACTCCTGGACCACCGGCCGCGTCGCCCTCCTCGGGGACGCGGGGTACTGTGCTTCGCCGCTTTCGGGGCAGGGCACCAGCCTGGCTCTCGTCGGCGCCTACGTGCTCGCGACGGAACTCGGCCGCCACGACGTCGCGCAGGCTTTTGCCGCGTACGAAGAACGGATGCGCCCGTTCGTGCTCGCGAACCAGGCGCTGGCCACGGAGAACCCCGAGGGGCCTGCCACCGAGGAGTCGGTGGAGCGCGCCAAGAACGCGATCACCCTGCCGTAGCCCCGCCTGGCCGGCGGACTCACGCCGACGGCCGCCCGTACGCGCTGCCGTCGTTGCTGCGCTCCAGGAACCCCTCGTCCACGAGGTACCGGCGCAGCGCCGCGTGATCGTCGTGCACGGCGCCGAGTTTTTCCCGCACCTCGCGCTCGGTGTAGCCGCGCCCCGGCTCGAAGCCGTCGGCCAGCCGCGCCAGCAACGCCTGCCGCACCTTCCCCGGCCGCGGCACCGCGACGAGGCGGCCCTTCGTGAACAACGCCTCCACCGGATCGGCCGGCGGCCTGGCCAACGCCCGCGCGAACACCTCCGGCACCGCCCGGCAGCGCCCACCGTCGACCGCGATCAACCCGGCGGCCGCCAGGCGCCGCGCGAGTTTCCGCGTCCGCCGGTCCACCGGCTCCGGCAGCCCACCGGGCGAACTGCACACCTGCGCGAACAACCTCAGCCGCTCGGGGTCGGCGAGCGCGGACACCAACGCTTCGGGGGACGGCATCTCCGGACGGTACCGCCGGCCGGCCCGCCTCCGCACGGGATTTGCCTGTGGCGTCAGGCGTTCGCGCACCCCGTGGTGAGTCGTTCGACGACGTCCCACAGTTCGGCCTCGCGCCGCTCGTCGTACGACTCGGCCGACGAGCGACCCACCTGGTCGCGGTCGACGTAGGAACCGGTCGGGGCTTCCGTCGTGCCGAGGGCGGCGTTCGCGAGGCTGCGTCCCGCGGCGCTGACGTCCGTCGCGAACGGGGTGAGGGTCAAGATCGGGAGGATGCGGCGCATCGCGAAACGGGCGGCGGCTCCGGCGTTGCGGGCGAGGCCGGTGCCGGGGACGAAGCCCGGGTTGTAGGCGACGGCGTCGATTCCGGGCGGGAGGCGGCGCGCGTACTCGTGGACGAGGTAGATGGTGGCCAGCTTGCTCGTCGAATACGCGGTGCGGCCGGCGACGGCGGTCCCGGGCCTCGCGAACGCGCCCGGCCGGGCGAGGATCTCCGGGGAGCGCCAGACCGGGCCGGGCACCAGGCCCAAGTTGTGTCTGAAATCCCCCATGTGCGTGTCGCTGCTGGTGATCACGATCCGGGCAGGTGCGGCGAACCGGTCTTGGAGCAGACGGATGAAGAGGTGGTTGGCGAGCACGTTGACGGCGAACGTGGACTCGAACCCGTCGGGCCCTTCGGTGAGCGCGTTCGTGTACTGCACGCCCGCGTTGCCGACGAAGCCCCGCAGCGGCGGCAGGGCGTCGCGCTCCAGCCGGTTGCGGATCTCCATCGCCGCCGACCGCACGCTGTCCAGTGAACCGAGATCCGCGGAGACGTGTGAGACCTTGCCGGCCCCGAGCTCAGCGGACAGCCGAGCACCGGTGTCCCCGCGGACGACGAGCAGCAGGTGCGCGTCGGGCGATTCGGCCACGATGCGTGCCGCGGCGACGCGGCCGATCCCGCGACTCGCGCCGGTCATCACGATCGTCGACTTCATGACACCACGTTGGCTGCTTCCGCCGTCGGCGGCCAGTGCCGGGCCCGTCGGTAGGACTGGCAGTACCCAGGCTCGCCCAGCGCCGTGAGATGACAATGGGGCCATGGCTGCCTCTCGCGACGGCTTCGGCGCGCTCGTGCACTCCTGGCGCGACCGGCTCGCCCCGGCCGACGCCGGCTTCTCGACGCTGCCGGGCCGTCGCGCCCCTGGCCTGCGACGCGAGGAACTCGCGCAGCTGGCGGGGCTTTCCGTCGACTACGTCCTGCGCCTGGAGCAGGGACGCGCGAACCACCCTTCGGCCCAGGTCGTCAGCGCCCTCGCCCGCGCGCTGCAGCTCTCCCGCACCGAGCGCGACCAGCTCTTCCGCAGCGCCGGGCTCCTGCCGCCCCAGGACGGGACGGTCAACACCCACGTGCCCGCCAGCATCCAGCGGCTCGCCGCGCGCCTCGGCGACGTGCCCATCGGGGTGTTCGCCGCCGACTGGACTCTCGTGTGGTGGAACGACCTGTGGACCGCCTTGCTCGGCGACGCCGCCAAGCTTCCGGCCACCGAACGCAACCTCGCCCGCGCCCTGTTCGGCGACGGCACCGCCCGGGCCGCGATGCGCCCCATCCGGTCCGAACGCGGCGAGGACGCCTTGGCCGCGTCGATCGTCGCCGACCTCAAGGACGCCGTTTCCCGCTACCCGGCGGACGCCGATCTCGGCAAGCTCGTGCGAGAGCTGCGCGCGACATCCGACGCCTTCGCCCACCTCTGGACCACGGCGACCGCGTCCCCGCACGTGACCGAGCGGAAGACCATCCAGCACCCGGAAATCGGCGACATCCTGCTCGACTGCGACGTCCTCCTCGTCCCGGGCGCCGACCTGCGCATGGTTACCTACACCGCCCCGACTGGCAGCAGTGACGCGGGAAAACTCGACCTGCTGCGCGTCACGGGGGCACCGCCAGTCACCTCCGCCGGCACATCCCATAACGAACATTCATGACCTGAGACGCCGCACACCACAGCGGAGTTGAGGATCATGATCTTCGATGATGTGGCTGACGGATTCACCAGCAGACAACACAACCGCGCTCCGGGTCAGACTGCCCCGGGCGCCACGCCCGGCGCCGCTGCGGCCGGACGCCACGGCCGGGGAGGCGCTGACGGCGTACTTGCGGTCGCAGCGAGAGCGGCTCGTGCAGTCCGAGCGGGCGATCCGGCAGAACCTGCCGGACGCCGCGTTCGACCTGCGGACCGCGGTCCGGCGCACGCGAGCGGCACTGCGCACCTACCGGCCGCTGGTGGCCGACGGGCAGCTGGTCACCGAGCTGATCGACGAGCTGCGCTGGCTGGGCCGCGAGGTTTCCGCGGCCCGGGACGCGCAGGTCGCCCGGGAGCGGATCACCGCCGGTCTCGACGAGCTGGACGACGAGCTGCACCGGGGCCCGGTCCGGACCTTGGTCTCCGAGCACTTCGCCCACGTCGACGCGGCAGCCGACGCCGCGCTCGCCGAAGCGCTGGACTCACCCCGTTGGCTGGCCGTGCGCGGCCGGCTCGAGCTCTTCGTCGACGACCCGGTGCTCACGGCACCGGCCGAGCGCCCGGCCGGCACCGAGCTGCTGGTGCACATCCGCTCGACGGCCCAGCTGCTCCTCGACGCGGTGCGGCGACGCGACCCTTCGGACGCCGGGCTGCACGCGGTGCGCAAGGTCGCCCGCCACCTGCGCGAGTCGGCCCTCGTGGCCCGCCCGGTGGTGGGGCCGGCGGCCAAACGCTTCGACCACCGGCTGCAAAAGCTGCGGCGGGTGCTCGGCGAACACCAGGACAGCGTCGTCAGCCGCCGGGCGCTCACCGAGCTGCTCACGGCGGCGGAGCGGGCCGGGCACAACGGGTTCACCTTCGCGGTGCTGTACGGCCAGGAACGCGCCCGCGCCGAGGCGGTCCGCAACCGCCTGCCGCGCTGCTGGGACCGGACCTGGCGCCCGGCGCACCTGGACTGGCTGGACGTCCCCTGGTCCTGACTCCGCACTCGGCACGGTGGTCTGCTCACCGGAAACCGATCTCCGTGGGCACGCGTCGGGTACGGCTTGGGATTGGCGCGACTCGCGCGGCGGCTTGTGAAGGCTGTCTGCGATGAGTACCACGCCGAGGTCGCACGGGTCCGGTTGACGCGAGTGCTGAGGATTCGGCGCGGGATGTGCCGACAACCTTCTGGAACGAGCTGACTGGCTGCCGGTCGACGAGGTGTCGCGGATCAACGCCGGGTCCGGGTGTTCGACGTGCCCGACGAGCGGTTGCACTGGGCCGTCCGCGCCGGAGTGCGCTTCGCGCCGCGGATCCTGGCCAGCAGTCACCGCGGACGACCTGATGCGCCTGGAGGGGCACCCACGGCTGAACGGGTACGTTCCCCGTCAGCGTTGAGTGTTTCGCCGGCCCCTCACCGGGTTTGGCCCGCTGGGCCGGCTGACGGGATCCGGTAGACCTCCCGGGCGGTGCCGGCGAACAGCGCGGCCCGTTCGTCCGCTCCGGCGCCGTCGGTGAGGCGGGTGCAGGCGTTCCAGAACACGCCGTAGCCGTAGGACGCCTTGTCCACCGGGAAGTTGCTCTCGAACAGGCACCGCCGCGCCCCGAACAGGTCGATCACGGTGTGCACCCAGGGCCGCAGCGCGGTCGCCAGCCGTGTCGAGTCCGGCGGGTTCGGCGCGGCGAAGAAGCGGTGGCCGATGCTGGTCATGCCCAGGCCACCCAGCTTGACCACCACGTTGTCGCACCGGGCCAGCTCGGCCAGGTTCCGTTGCCACACCGGGAAAGCGTCCGCGTGCCGTCCCACGCCCAGTGGCCCACCGCAGTGGTCCAGCACGATCCGGGTGTCCGGGAAGGCGCGGGCCAGGTCGGTGACCTCGCCCAGCTGCGGGTGGTAACACCAGGCGTCGAACGTCAGGCCCCGCGGCCCGAGCAGCCCGAACCCGCGGCGGAACGCGGCCGACGCGTACAAGCCGGCCGGGGGCTCGCGCTGCGGGTGCGTGACGGCTGGGTCCGGGTCCCAGGCGATGCTCTGCCGGATCCCTCGGAACCGCCCGCCGCCGGCTTCCCGGTGCGCGTCCAGCGCGGCGGCCGCGGTGGGCTCGCGTAGGTCGGTGGCGCCGACGATGGCGGCGGCGAACTCGATCCCCGTCGCCGCCGCGGTGAGGTCGCGGACGAACTCGGTCTCGCCGACCGGCCGGAGCCCGGCCGGTCCGGTGTCGCGGTGGTGTTCGCCGCACTCCACGAACACGGTCGCCCGTAACCCGGGCACCTGCGCGGCGTCCGCGGCCAGCTCGTCGGTCAGGTAGTGCCAGTCGGCGCCGCTGAAGAAGTGGTGGTGCGCGTCGATGATCTCCAGCGCCGGCGCCAGCGGCGGCTCGGTGTGCCGGCCCAGCCAGCCGGGCCGGACCGGCTGGTGCCCGGCCAGCACCGCGGTGGTCACCGGGGTTCCAGAGCGGTCGTCCGGGACGGGGCGGCCGGGGTCGTGAGGCCGAGTCGCGCGGCATCGCGTTCCGGCCGGATCGCGATGATGCCGATGACCCCGCAGACCAGCATGATCACCCCGCCGACGGTCAGCACGGTGACGTAACCGGCGGCCAGCGAGCCGGCCGCGTCCAGCAGCCAGCCGCTGATGGCCGGCGCGATCAGCCCCGGGATCGACTGCACGGCGATCAGCGTGCCGAGCGAAGCGCCGCGCTGGGCGATCGGGGTGACCTCGCCGGTTGTCACGTACGCGAGCGGGAAGGTGACCACCCCGATCCCGAACGCCACCGCGACCAGCACGAACACCGTCGTCGCGCCGGTGGCGTGCGGCAGCAGCACCAGGCACGCCCCGGCCAGCACCACCGCCGCGCCCTGCGTCGCGCCCGCCGTCCACCGCGACGAGTGGCCGCGGGCTCGCAGCGCGCTCACGATCGGGCTGACCACGAGCGGCCCGACGACGTACAGCGAGGCGTACACGCTGACCGCGAGCGCCGCGGTGCTGGGCGAGAACCCGTGCTGGGTGACCAGGTAGGCGGGCACGAACGCCGAGCCGATGGCCAGTGCCCAGTACGCGCCGAACCCGGCGATGGTGCCGCCCAGCCAGGTCGGCGAGGTGAACAGCCGCCGGTACGGCACCCGCAGTTCGGCGCCGGCGGCGGTTTTCGCGCCGCGGGTGTCCGGTTCGGCGGCGTACGGGCCCTCCCGTCCGATCAGCAGCCACAGCGCCCCCCACACCACACCGACCACGACCAGCGCCACGAACGCCGCCCGCCAGCCGTGGCGCAGCACCAGCCAGGTCAGCACCGGTGCCGCGGTGAACGTGCCCAGCCCGGCCCCGACCGTGTAGAAGGTGCTCGGCAGGCCGCGGCGGTGCACCGGGAACCACTGCAGGGTGGCGTGCACGGCCACCGCCGCCGCCGGGCCCTCGGTGGCGCCCAGCGCGATCCGCGAGGCGAACAGCGTCGCCACCGAGGCCGCCGCCAGCAGCGGCACCTGCGCCAGCGACCAGAGCAGCGCCAGGATCAGGATGATCCACCGCGCGCCGAACTTGTTCGTCAGGAAGCCGACGACGACCGAGGATAGGCTGAACAGCAGGAAGAAGCTGCTCGCCACCAGCCCGTAGGTGCCGTGGCTCAGGCCCAGCTCCTTCGACAGCGGCAGCTCGACCAGGCCGAGCGCGGCCTTGTCGGCGAAGTTGATCATCGAGAAGGTGAGCACGAGTGCGGCGATGGCGCAGGTGTGCACGGTGATCTTGTGCGTTCGTCGGTCGGCGTTCACGGTGGGCTCCGTCGGTCGGGTGGGGGATGAGGACATCGGTGGCCTATCCGCCGGCGGTGCTCAGAGCACGCCGTCGTCACGCAGCGCGCTCAGTTCGGCCGGGGCCAGGCCGAGCAGCTCGCGCAGAACCTCCTCGGTGTGTTCGCCGAGCCGGGGTCCGAGCGACCGGATCCGGCCCGGCGTGCCGGTCAGCCGCGGCAGCGCCGCCACCATCGGCACCGGCCCGTGCTCGGGGTCGTCGACCTCGACGAACGTGCCGCGCTCCCGGTAGTGCGGGTCCTCGGCGATGTCGGCGATGCTCATGATCGGCGCGGCGGGGATGTTCGCGTCGTTCAGTGTGCGCACCACCGTGTCCGCGTCCAGGCCGGCGACCCACTCGGCGATCAGCCGGTACAGCTCGTCCTGGTGGGCGACCCGTTCGTCCCGGGTGGCGAACCGCGGATCGTCGGCGAGCTGTGGGTCGCCGATCACCCGGCACAGCCGGCGGAACAGCGTGTCGGTGCCGGCGTGCAGCGACACCCGGCGCCCGTCCGCGGTGTCGAAGTCGCTGGCCGGAACGATGTCCGGGTTCTGGTTGCCGCAGCGCTCGCGCACCTGGCCGAGCGCGCCGTAGGCGAGCAGCGCGTTCTCCCCGGCTCGGAACCCGGCCTCGTACAGCGCCAGGTCGACGATCTGCCCTTCGCCACCGCGCAGATCCCGGTGGTACAGCGCGGTGGTGGTGGCGAACGCGGCCAGGTAGGCGGCCATGTAGTCGATCACCGCGTACCCGGACCGCACCGGTGGCCGGCCCTGCTCGCCGCTGACGTAGGTCAGCCCGGCGAACGCGCTGGCCACCCGGTCGAACGCGCCCCGGTCCCGGTACGGCCCGTTCAGTCCGTACCCGGTCAGGCAGACGATCACCGCGCGCGGGTTCAGCTCGCGCAGCGTCTCGGGCGCCAGCCCCCACTTCTCCAGCGTGGGCGGCCGGTAGTTGGTGACCACGACGTCGAAGTGCGGCACCAGGTCGCGCAGCAGCTGCTGGCCGCGGGGGGTCCGCAGGTCGAGCGTGACCGACTTCTTGTTCCGCGCCTCCTGGATCCACTGGAACGACCGGGCACCCGGCTCGGCGGCGCCCGGCCCGTTGCGGGTGAAGTCGCCTCGCCCGGGCTCCTCGACTTTCACCACGTCCGCACCGAAGTCGCCGAGCATCGTCGCGGTGACCGGGGCGGCCAGGACGGTCGCGACGTCCAGCACCCGGATCCCGGACAGCGGCAGAGGTCGGTCGGCTGGTTCCTCGGGCATTCGCGCTTCTCCAACGGTTCGTTAACAACGGATCGTTAACAACGGACCGTATACTTTGACCGACACCACGGCAAGACCTCGCACCGCAGGGGAGAGCATGGCGCAACAGCAGGAGGGCACCGGCCGGCGCCGGCGCAGCCGTCAGGAAACCGAGCACGACCTGCTCGACGCCGCACTCCGGCTGCTGCGTCGCGACGGCGTGCTGGCCGGCATCAACCTGCGCGAGGTGGCCAAGGAAGCCGGTGTCAACCACGGCCAGATCTACCAGTACTTCGGCACCCGCCAGACACTGCTGCGCGCCGCCATCGCGCACCTGGTCGAGCACGACTTCCTGGACCGCGACTCGCACTGGGACCAGCCGTTCGTCGAACGCCGCCGCGCCATGTGGCGGGCCGCGCTGAGCAAACCCGACGTCGTCCGCCTGGAAGCCCTGCTGGCCCTGGACGACGACCCCGGCTTCGACCTGTTCCCCGACCTGCCGCGCACCCGCGCCGCCCTCCACCGCGACACCGAGGACGGCTCGCTGCCCCCGGACGCCGACGGCCTGGTCATGCACGCGATGACCGCCTCCACCTACCTCGGCTACTGCATCTTCCGCGACGCCATCGCCCGCGCCCTGGACATCAGCCCGGAGGACCTGGACCGCCGCAGTCAGCCGGTCTTCGACCAGATGCTCAGCGCCCTGACGCAGGCCCCGGGCGACGCCGAACCGTCCTGAGCACGTCGGCGATCCGGAACCGCGCTGCCGCGCTCAGCGCGCTACCTGACCCGGTCCGCCGACCAGGTCCGGCAGCTCCGGGCACTCGACCCCGCACCCGGCTTCGAGTTCGGTCTCGACTTCGAACTGGCCGAGCAGCCGGTTGACGTCTGAAGGCGGTCTTGGCTTTCTCCACTTCGCCGGGATCTCCTCCGCCCACGACGTACCGGGCCCTTCGATCTGAGTCAGGACCCGGTCGGCGACCGCACGCGCAAGGACCAGATCCGGGTAGCCTCGACGGACAGCCCCGCTTCGTCGCGGACCGCCGTCTCGGCTGACCTCTGCTCTGTTCCGGTGAATTCCGGCTAATCGGGCAACTCGGGTATGCCTGCCCGCGTAGGCAGTCGCCTTGACCGGATGGTCTTGACCGAACGAGGGAGGCTGCGGTGCAACGCAGAGGCAAGAGATGGGGCGGGCGGGCGCAAACCACGCTCGCGGCGGCGATCGCGGTGGTCACGATGGCGTTGTTCGCGCCTCCAGCGCAGGCGGCGACCAACCCGTACACACCCGAAGGCGTGTGCGGTTCGGGGTACCGGCGCGTGTCGCCCGACGCGACGCTGGCGCTCAAGAACGGCTCGGCGGTGTGGGGCTACACGTACTTGCTGTACAGCTCGACGACGAGGAAGAACTGCGTCGTCACGCTCAAGCAGTTCGAGGTCGGTGTCTCGACCTACACCGTGGCCCAGTTGCAGGTGCAGGGCTCGAACATGGTCGGTGACGCGAACTACTACTCCTACTACGCGGGTCCCTACTACGCCTACGCGCCGGGTAAGTGCGTCCGGATTCACGGCGTGATTTGGGAAGACGACATGGTCCGCGTCGCGCAGGCCTACGGTCCGTACGGCTGGTGCGGCTGACACTCCTCGTGATCCGGGCCGATTCCGCAGGGGATCGGCCCGGCTCCGCCCAGCCGGCCGTGATGCCGGCGTCCGACCCGTACCGAGCCATCGACCAGCGGGGTTCGGCTTAGCCAGCTTCGCCTGGCGGGCCCCGAACCTCGGGTCGCGGGGGAGACCCGCCCGTAGCCGATCCGTATGGTCCAGACCGTGTCGCAACCCCGAAAACGTGACACGGCAAGCCGTATTGATCGGTCCTCGGCCTGGCAAGAGTCTTGCGCTGCGCCCGGACCACTGCGGTGCGGTCGAGGCGCCGGTGGTCAATCGCGGGTACGTCGGCGACGCTCAGAAGTAGTCCGTTTAGCCCGTTGCGTCGGGGTTCTGCCACAGGCCGGTGAGCAATAGCGTGACCATGCGCCGGGTGTAGTCGATGTGCGACGGGCCGCACGGCGAGTGATCCCGGCGAAGTGACCACCGCCGGGGTCCGGGGGCGGAGCCCGCCGGGCGGGGTCTGGGGGTTGCACCCCCGGAGAACATGACGAGCGAGCCAGGGGAAGGCGCGAAGCGCCGAACAGGACTCGCCACGAGCGAGTGGGGCCGGAGAGACTCGAACTCTCACTGGCACGGACCTAAACCGTGTGCCTCTGCCAATTGGGCTACGGCCCCGGAAGCCTCGGGAATCGTAGCGCGCGCCACGTTCGTGGGTGCTCGGCGTGGCCAGTGGCCGGTCGGGGGGTGTCGTCCTCTAACGTGGGCGCCTACAGTCCGACGCGGCGAGGAGGGCACGTGGCGCGCGACCCCGAGACCATCGAGCGTGAGATCGAGCAGGCCAGGACGGCTCTGGCGGCGACGCTCGATCAGCTGGGCACCAAGGCGGACCCCCAGAAGCTCGCGGACAAAGCCAAGGACGGCATCCGCGCGAAGCTCGACGACCCGAAGGTCAAGTACCCGCTGATCGGCGTCGGGGCGCTGATCGTCGCGCTGCTGATCCGCAAGCTGTTCCGCTGAGCCGCGGGCGGGCACGCCGAAGCGAGAACGAAGCAAAACGGGTGGGTTGACCCGTGCCCTCGCCGGTCGGCTCGTGACTCGACCGGCGCGTGATCCGCAGATGCCGAACCGGCCGACCGGGGCTGCTGCTCCGGCGGCGCGGTGACCTGGGGGTCAGCTCCGCGGCGCGACCGACGGCTTCGCGGCGGCACCGGCCGCCACGCTGGGGCGCTCGGTCTTCTTCTCCGCGGGGTCGGCCTTGCGGTCTTCGACCTCCTTGGGGAGCTGCTTGCTCGGCGGCATCTGCGGCTTGGCGGCGGACTCGGACTCGGCCGCCTCGGAAGGCTTCTTCGGCGTGGCGGCGCCGCCGGACGGCGGGACCTCCAGCGGTTCGATGTCCGGGAGGGTGAGCCGGGCGGCCATGTACGTGCTGGTGAACTCCAGCGCGCTGCCGTTGAGCAGGTGCACGACCGTGGGTCGCTCGTCCGGGGCGACCTCGTCCACGAGCTGGTCCGCGCGGTCGCGCGCCGCGATGATGCCGGGTGCCTTGGCGCTGACCTCCTTGCCGCGGCCGCTGACGGTGATCGTCCAGTCCTCGTTCTCGTGCGCGTACTTCGCCGTGATCGTCTCCACCACTTACCTCACCCCTCTCGTCATCAGCATGCGTCACTGACCGAGACTCGGCCACCGCACGCTCATGACGCGATTCCTGCGCCCCCGCGCAGCTCGCGACTGACCATCAGTCTTTCTACAGGGTTCTCGATACCGCAATAAAACTCTGTGTCACAAGACACGAGAGAGGATTCGCACTGAGTGACGACCGAATGGTCTAATGCACGTGCATCTTCACGGGTGATTCATCCGGCCCCTCGTGACAGTCCGGACCAGAGCAGATCCATGGCGTAACCGGTCGCCATCTCGGGGGTCACGTCGGGGAAACGCTCGCACCAGATCGCCAGCCGCTCGCACGCGCCGACCACGAACTCGGCCGACGCCTCGGCGCGCAGTTCGTCCTCGCTGTCGAAGTAGCCGCTCATCAGCGCCGCGATGAGGTCGGTCTGCTGGCGGCGCGTCTGCTCGATCTCGTCGGCAGCCGGCGTGCCGATCAGCGCCATCTCGTGCCGCAGCAGCGACCAGGCCTCGCGCCGCTCGCGGATGAAGACGAAGAACGCCAGCAACCCGCGCCGCAGGGCGTCCTCAGCGGACGGGGCCCCGACGATCGACTGCTCGGTGACCTCGCGCAACGCCGCTCGCGACTGCCGGATGCACGCCAGCAGCAGGCCTTCCTTCGAGTGGAAGTACTCGTACAGCATCGGTTTCGAGACGCCCACGAGCTCGGCGATCTCGTCCATCGAGGCCGACGCGTAGCCGCGTTCGGTGAACACCCGCTCGGCGACCTCGATCATCTGCCGTTCGCGCTCGGCCCGGGGCATGCGCTTGCGTTTCGCGGTGGTCACGGGAACACTCTACCGCCAGTAACCTACTCTAAGTAGGATGGACTCCGGGTAACAGTAAACGGGAGGGCGAATGGGCAACCGCACCGAGACCGGGGTGATCGTGGTCGGGACCGGCTTCTCCGGGCTGGGCATGGCCATCCAGCTGCGCAAGGACGGCCGCGAGGACTTCGTGCTCCTCGAGAAGGCCGAGGACGTCGGCGGCACCTGGCGCGACAACAGCTACCCCGGCTGCGCGTGCGACATCCCGTCGCACATGTACTCGTTCTCGTTCGAGCAGAACCCCAGTTGGTCGCGCGCGTACTCGCCGCAACCGGAGATCTGGCGCTACCTCCGCGGCGTCACGGACAAGTACGGCCTGCGCCGCCACATCCGCTTCGGGCAGGAGATGACCGGCGCGCGCTGGGACGCCGACGAGAACCGCTGGCACGTCAGCACCAAGAGCGGCGACGAGTTCGTGGCCGGGACACTGGTCGCGGGCGTCGGTGCGCTGCACCGGCCGCAGATCCCGCACCTGCCCGGCATCGAGAACTTCGCCGGCCCCGCCTTCCACTCCGCGCAGTGGGACCACGGCGTCGACCTCACCGGCAAGCGCGTCGCCGTGATCGGCACCGGCGCGAGCGCGGTGCAGTTCGTGCCGGAGATCGTCGGGCGGGTCGACAACCTCACCCTCTTCCAGCGCACACCGCCGTGGGTCATGCCGAAGGCCGACCACGACATGCCGGGCTGGGCGCGTGGGCTGTTCAAGGCACTGCCTCTCGCGCAACGCGCGTACCGCGATCTCCTGTACTGGACGCTCGAAGCCCGCGCGATCGGCTTCAACGGCCAGCCGTGGGTGATGAAGCTCGGCCAGCGGATCGCGCAGCGCAACATCGACCAAGCCGTGTCCGACCCAGTGCTGCGGGCGAAGCTGACGCCGGACTACACCATGGGCTGCAAGCGCGTGCTGATCTCCAACGACTACTACCCGGCGCTGGCGAGGGAAAACGTCGACGTGGTCACCGAAGGCGTCGCCGAAGTCCGCGAGCACAGCGTGGTCGACGCGGCCGGTGTGGAGCACGAGGTGGACGCCATCGTCTACGGCACCGGCTTCCACGTGACCGACGCGTTCGACACCCTGGAGATCATCGGCCGCGACGGGCGCAACCTCGCCAAGGAGTGGGCGACCGAGGGGATGCGCACGCACCTCGGCATCACCGTCAACGGCTTCCCGAACCTGTTCTTCCTGCTCGGGCCCAACACCGGCCTCGGGCACAATTCCGTGGTCTTCATGATCGAAGCCCAGATCTCCTACATCGCCCGGGCGCTGCGGCTCGCGGGCGGCCGCGCGCTCGACCCGCGGGCCGACGTGCAGGAAGCGTTCAACACCGACGTGCAGCGCAAGCTCGCCAAGGGCATCTGGACGCGGGGCGGCTGCAAGAGCTGGTACCTCGACGCGAAGGGCGTGAACCGCACCATCTGGCCCGGCTTCACGTGGCGCTACTGGCTCGACACCCGCACCGTGCGGCGCGAGGACTACGAACTGCTCGGCTGACGGACGAGGGTACGAAGGGGACTTTCGCGGCAGGGGAGGAGTCGCGAAAGTCCCCTTCGTGATTCGTGGAGGCGTGCGGGATCGCCGCACGGACCACGGGCGGACCGTGGGCGTGCGCGAACCACGCGGGGAGGTGTGGGGGCTTTCGCGGCCTCCGACAACGCGAAAGCCCCCGGTCCGGATGAAACCCGGCGCCGGCCTCAGGCCGGGGCGAGCTTGCGCAGGTGGCTGATCAGCTCCACGACCGGCAGGTCGCACAGCTCGGCCATCCGCTCGAGCGCCGGGAGGTCGAGTGACACCTCCGAGCCCGACCCGGCACCGGGCTCCGGGGCGCGCCGCAGGCGGTCTTCGGCCCAGCGGCGAAGCGGCAGCAGCTCCGGTGCGGCCTCGGCGACGACCCGGCTCAGGTCGACGCGCACGCGGCCCGGTTCTTCGACGAACACGCGCCGGTGCACCTTGGCCAGCAAGTCCTGGGGCAGCTCGTCCATCGCGACGCACAGTTCGACCAGGCGCACGACGGAACACTGCCGCGTGCCCAGCTCGTACGTCGCCAGCGTCTGCAGCGAGATCTCGCTCTGCAGATGCGTGTTCAGCTCCTTGCGCGTCCACCCTCGCCTGCGCCGGAGCTTGCGGAGCTCGTCACCGAGTATCCGCTGGTAGTGCTCAGCGTCGATCACCACTTCCTCGTCCCCTGCCCTGCTCAACGCTCCTCCGCGCCCGCGTCCGCTGTCGTGGCTGCGAACGTGCGCGCGTCTCACGTGTATGAAAGTGGGCAGTGCGCTTTTCCTTACGCGGTTTCCGCCAAGTCTTTGGTGACGATTTCGCAGACTGCTCCGTTCGGGGCAACCACGGGTGCGCTGAACAGGTCAGTTGACGCAGGGGACGCCGTCGGCCGTGATGGGTTTGTCATCACCCGAGCCGGCCGGCGGAGCCGCGGGGGAGGACGCGGGCGCGTTGCCCGAGCCCGCCGGGGCACCCGATCCGTTGGCCGCGTTGTCGGCGCTCGGCTGGTAGTCGGAGCCGAGGAAGACCATCACGTGGCCGGGGGACACGCTCTTGTCCTCCTGCACCGTGGCCTTGGTGCCGAGCGCGTCGGCGACAGCGTTGCCGGCGGTCTCGCCCCCGTTCGGCACCCAGATCACGGTGGTCTTGCGCGACGACGCGTTGGCCGTCTCACCCGCGGTGAAACCCTTGCCGGCGAGCTGCTTCGACACGCTCGCGGCCAGGCCGTCGCGCCCCGACGCGTTGCGGACGTCGACGGTGGTGCCCTTGTTCGCGTCGTCCGGCTTCGGCGCCTGCGCCTGCTGGCCGGTCTGCGGAGCGGCCAGCCCCTGCACGAAGTTCTTCACCTGGTGCGGGTCGACCTTGATCGCGACGCCGTCGTTCGGCGTCTGGTAGGCGACGTCCTCGGTCGGGATCGTGCGGAACTCGAGCTGGCCGCCGGTGAGGCCCTTCATCTGCTGGGCGAAGCTGAAGATGTCCCAGTTCTGGTTGAGGACCACGGACTTCTTGATGGCGTCGATCAGCGCGTTGAGCTTGCCGGGGTCGGTCAGCGTGCCCGCGGACAGCACCTTGCGCGCCATGCCGGCCATGAACACCTGCTGGCGCACGACGCGGTCGAGGTCGCCGCGCGGCAGGCCGTGGCGCTGCCGGACGAACTCGAGCGCCTGCACGCCGGAGATCGTGTGCACGCCCTTCGTGAAGTTCGCGCCGGAGTACTGGTCGTTCACGTTCTCGTTCAGGCACACGTCGACGCCGCCGATGGCCTGCGTGATGTCGCTGAAGCCGAGCAGGTTGATGGCCGCGTAGTTGTCGATCGTGGAGCCGGTGAGGCCCTCGACGGTGGAGATGAGCTCCTTCGCGCCGGCCTGGTTGGCCTTGACGTCGAGCTCCTTCGGGTCGGACACGCCCTGCGCCTGCAGCTGCTTGCGGGCGTCGAGCATCGCGCGGGCGTACGCGGAGTTGATCTTGTGCTGGCCGTAGCCGGGGATGCTGACGTACGAGTCGCGCGGGATCGAGATCGCGACGGCCTTGCTGCCGTCGTTCGGGATGTGCACGAAGATCAGCGTGTCGGTGTTCAGCTCACCGTCGGACACGCCGGCGCGCAGCTGGGCCAGCAGCTGCGGCGACAGCGGGTTGCCTTGCGCGTCGGTGCGGCTGTCGAGGCCGACGAGCAGGATGTCGCGCGCACCGTCGGCGGGTTTGTCGCCGCCGGAGTTCGGGTTGATCACGTCGGCGTAGTTCAGGCCGTTGACCAGGCCCTGCATCGCGGCCCACGCGTAGCCGGTGAGGCCCATGACCAGCAGCGACACGACCGTGACGGCGATCTTGGTGCCGCGGAACGAGCGGTGGCGCACACGCCGCGGCGGTGGGCCGGAACGGCGTTGTGAAGAGCGGGGCGGGCCGTAGTCGCGGTCCCGGCGATCGCGCCCGGGTGGCGGCACGCGGCCGGGGTTGCGCCTGCCCGGCGTGTCCTGCCAGGTGCGGGCGGGGCGTCGGCCGCCTTGCCCGTTCCGTGGCGGATTGTCCACGCGGTCCGCTCCTCACTCCTCGTCGTCCGTGTCCGGTACCCCCGGACCTGAAGACGCATGGTGCCTGGCCGGGGTTGCGGTGGGCCCGCACCTCCCCCGGGTCTTGTGGCCTGCACCACCATCGTCCGCCATTCCGGGCCCTTTTGCCTGGTCGGCTGTTTGCGTGTCGCGTCCCGAGTTTCTCGTCAGGGCGTGGCGCTCGCAGCACGGCGGCCCACGACCAGGCACGAAGCCGCCGCGAGCAGGGCGAACGCGGCGGTCGTGGTGTGCAGCACCACCGTCGTCGCGCCGCCCGGCTGGCCGTCGCCGGCGGCCAGCAGCGACGGGGCGCAGGCGAGCGCGCACACGAGCCACGTGCCGCCCGACAGCGCGGCGCCGGTGCGGACGGTGTGCAGCAGGAGCACGCCGAGCAGCAGGTGCACGAGGCTCTGCACCGGGTCGAGGTGCAGGCCCAGGAAGTCGGCGTCCGCGGCGACGTTGCCGAAGCGGGCCAGCGCGAGCCCGAACACGCCGAGCGTCGCGTAGCCGATGCCCAGCGCGGCGGCGGCCCGCGTCAGCAGCACCGGGCGCCAGCCGGTCACCGCACGCGGCCGGGGCGGCGGGACCGGATCGCCCTCGGTGCCCTTCCGGTCCCCGCCGTGTCGTTCGAACCACCAGAACACCAGGCCCGCGGGCACCAGCAGCAGCGCGATCGCCACGGCGATGCGCGGGTGCAGGAGCCAGGCCAGCCCGTCGGCGATCGGGCCCGGCAGGTAGACGACGGCGACGAGCAGCAGCATCGCCGCCAGGAACGCCAGGTACAGGCTCATCGGCGCGCGCAGCACCAACCCGGTCACGCGGCTGACCCGCGGCCGCGCCGCGACGCGCAGCAGCCGGGCGCCCAGCAGGCCCGCGACGCCCAGCTGGCTGATCCCCAGCAGCAGGACCTCCCACGGCGGCGCCGACAGTGCGGCCGGCGCACCGGGGCTACCGAGCAGGATCGGCGACGCACCGAGCGCGAAGGTCGCGACGAGGAGCGCGCCGACGCCGGCCACCGCCGCGACCGCGAGCACGGGCCGGCGGAGCCGGACGCCGTCGGCGTGGGCGAACGCGACCTGCTGGGCCAGCAGCGCGAGCGCCAGCGTCGCGCCGTACCCCGGCAGCGGCGAGCCCGACCACGCCGCGGCCACTTCGCCGCCGACGACCAACGCGCCGAGCGCCGCCACGGACCACAACCGGATCCGGCGGTACAGCGCGAGCAGCACGGGGGCGCCGACGATCGTCAGCAGGTACACGCCGAGCAGCCACAGGGGGTGCAGCGCGATGCGCATGACCGTGGCGTTCGTGCCCGCCGGGATGCCGAGCAGCTCCAGCGCGAGAGGCACGACCAGCGCGACGACGGCGAAGATCAGCGCGGGCCGCAGCAGCGGGCTCGCGCGTTCGGCCAGGTAGTGGCGGTAGCCGCGGTCGCGTTCGGCCCGCCAGCCCACGGCGTTGGCGTGCCCACCGGCGAAGAACAGCACCGCGGTGAGCTGGGTGAGCCACGTCACCGGCCACCACGCGGACTCGGGCGCGCCGGCCCAGTCGGCCAGCGCGGTCGCCGATTCGCCGAGCACGAGCAGCACCGCGCCACCGACGCCGAGGATCGCCCACCGGGCGGGCGGACCGGTCCGCAACCGGGCGGGCCGGGGCGTGGTGCGCCGCGCGGTGTGCCACCCGCGCAGCCGGAACACGAGCAGGCAGCCGATCACCAGCACACCGGCGACCATGGGGCCGATCGGGTCGGCGACCGGCGGGCCCCAGCGCTGGTGCCACGAGTTCACGACCAGGCCGGCCGAGTACAGCGTCGCGACGAGCTGGCAGGTGCGCGGCGAGTCCATCGGGTTCACCACGCACGCGTGGTGCATGTCGTGCGACAGCTGCGCGTCGAGCGAGGCCCGCACGCTCTGGTCGAGCGGGTGGCCCTTCTTGTCCGCGTAGCGCAGCAGGTCGTAGCCCAGGTCGTGGGCCTTGCACGGCACGGCGTAGTCCCACTTGGTGTTGTCGTCGCCCCACGGGGTGGAGCACCCGCCGTCCACGTGGACGGCGCGGACGGTCCCGTCGCGCGCGGGCAGAGCACCCGGGCGCACGCCGCTGACGGCGGTGAAGTCCTTCGGGAGCAGCGCGAGCGCCGTCGGCTGCGGGCCGGGGTGGACCAGCGCCTCGATCGCGTTCTGCGCCGCCAGCACGTCGCCGGTCGGCGGGCCCTGGTCCGGTGGCGACGCCGGGCGCGACGCGATGAGCCCGAAGGCGAACACCACGAAGAGCACCAGCAGGAGCCAGCCCGATGTCGACCAGGGACGGCGGATGCGGACGGCGGCCGGTCGGTCGTCGATGGCTGGCATGCGCTCCAGGGTGCCAGTTGTTCACGGGAGGCGGTACGGGGACGGCCCCCTGGACGGGGTGGGGGTATCCCCACGGCCGTTCGGGCGAATGTCGGTAAACACATTTCAGGTGGTGATGAATTGACCGCGACCCCATTTAACCCGCTCGGTCACGGAGAGCGAAAGCGGATGAATTCTCCGGCTCGTTATCGGTGGTTCGCGAAGCGAACGCGATTAATCGAAATTGGGGTCGGCGGTGATTCGCGCGGGTGATTCGCGAAAGATCAGGCCGGGCGCGGCGGCGGATCCGCGTCGGCGAACCGCACCTGGTTCCGGCCGCCTTCCTTGGCGGCATACACGGCGGCGTCGGCCGCGTGGAGCAACTGTTCCACCGTCGTTCCGTTCGGGCCGAGCAGCGCCACTCCGATCGACGTCGTCCGCCCGGTGATGCGGGCGCGCCCGCCGCGTTTGTCCGTGGTCACGATCTGCTGGTCGGCGATGGCGGTGCGGATCCGTTCGGCCGTCACCTTGGCGGCCGTTTGGTCCACATCGGGCAGCAGGATCAGGAATTCCTCGCCGCCGAAGCGGCCGATGATGTCCCGCGGGCGGGTGATGTCGTCGAGCGTCTGCGCCACGGTCCGCAGCACGTCGTCACCAGCCGGGTGGCCGTAGGTGTCGTTGATCCACTTGAAGTGGTCGAGGTCGATCATCAGCAGCGCCAGCATTTCGTTGCCGCGCGCGGACCGGGCGAGGGCGCGTTCGGCTGATTCGGACCACCCGCGCACGTTGAAGATGCCGGTCTTCGGGTCCGTACGGGCTTCCGACTGCAGCTGGTTGATCTCGGCGAGCCGGTTGCCGAGCACGGTGATGAGCACCAGGATCACGATCGCCGGCGGGATGTTCACCAGCAGGATCGTGGCGATCGTGCCGAGCCCGATCGTCGAGAGTTCCAGCAGGTTGTCGTCCTTCGTGCCCAGCACGTTGCTCAGCGTCGGCGCGGACGTGCCGCCGAGGGCGAGCAGGCTGCCGATCACGATCGCTTGCAGCGCCGCGTAGACGAAGCCGACGAGCATCAGGATGCCGAAGACCTTCAGCGAGTTCCCGGGCGTGAGGTGCTGGATGTCGGCCGAGGCGAAGGTCTGGTACAGCTCGTGCGCGACCAGGGCGGCCACGGCGTGCGTGAACGAGGTGAACACGAACTTGTGCGGCGGCCGCCGCGAGTTGAACCACCGCTGCACGCGGACGATGACGATCAGCAGCAGCGTCAGGTGGATCGGCAGCAGCAGCGCTCCGGGGAACACCCAGATGCCCGACAGGTCGATGTGGACGGCCGTCACGCGGTTGCGCCGCCGCTCCTCCTGCCGCCGGGTCAGCTGGATGTGCACCGTGGCGCACACGGCGAGGATGCCGAACCGGGCCCAGTCGACCAGCGTCGTGGTACCCGTGGTGACGATCGCGAACGTCAGCACCCCGACGGCCAGCGCTTCCCAGGAAAGCAGGAAAACGATCATTGGACGCGGCTTCGTCCACAGATCCCACGACCTGATGTGATTGCGGGAAATCAACTCGTGAAGCCGTTTGCCAACGCCCTGCGACCGTTCGGTCGCGGCTGGTGAACCACTGGAAAAATCTTGTGAACCCGAGGAGTGATCATGGTTCCGCGTGGGTACCCAGCGTTTGGAGTCCGTCGGTTCACCGTGCGCGTGTCCGTTCTCGGGCATCGGGCTCGGCCTCCTCCGGTCTCTCGGGCAGATCGCTTGTGGTGGTATCCGCTGTGGTGCTGTTATCTGTTACCGGTATCATCGCACTCACCGACTTCCCGGCGGTGAGCACTCCACGAGCCACAGAATTCGTGGTCCGTCCAACCGTGCGCCTCTCACCAGGAGGCGCCTTCCCCCGATGGCTGGTGAACCCTGAATGCGAATTGCAGTGCAGGTCTCTCCGCCGTGCCCTCCAGGAGGTGTTTTCCCGATGCGCGACCGCGAAGCCTGAATCGCTCCTGTCCTTTTGCTGCGAAATTGCCGACGTGCGCGACCTGACGAGGGGGTGGCCGACGATGCGTGACCGCGAGGCGTGATTCCGGTGACCGGGAACCCCGCGCCGGTGATCCGGCGTCCTGTGACCCGGTGGTTCCTGACGGTGGGTTTCGTGACGACAAGAGCAGGGGAGGTCGGCGATGCGTGACCGCGAGGCGTGAGAAGACTGCGATCCGGGTAACGGATCGGCCCGGCTGGTGTACGCGCCGGCCATGACTCAGATCCCGGTGTCGGCGGCGACCGCGTGCCGCACCCGGGTCCACGAGAACGCGGTGGGGATGGCGAGCGCGACGCCGAGCAGACCGGCGAGCGCGATGGCGGTGATCGCAGACCCGGTCACCTGCGCGACCACCCCGCCGAGCGCGACCCCGACACCCTGCGCGACGCGCAGGCCCGTGCGGTAGAGCCCGCCGGCGCCGCCGCGCAGTTCGTTCGGCACCCAGGTGGCGAACGTCGCGGTGACCGTGATGATGTACGCGCCCATCGCACCCGCCAGCGCGAGGAGCACGAGCGCGAGGGCCAGGTTCGGCTGGACTAAGAAGAGCGCCAGCAGGGCCAGTGAGGTCGTCGCGAGCACCCCGAGCAGGCGGAGCCTGACCTGGGCGGACGCGAACTTCGAGAGCAAGTAGGCGCCGGCCACGAACCCCAGCGGGTCGGCCGCCAGGAGCCAGCCGACGGCGGCGGACGACGAGCCGAGCTGCTCCGCCAGCGGTGCCGCCAGCCCTTCGGGGACGACGGCGAGCCCCACCAGCCACGACAGCGCGATCAGCACCCGCAGCCGGCGCTGTCCGAACACGTACCGCGTGGCCCCGAACCACGTCGACTGCTCGCCGCCCGCGGCCGGGCGGTCGTGCACCCACACGCGCACGATCAGGGCCGCGACGGCGAAGCTCACCGCGTCGATGGCGAGTGCCCAGGACGTGCCGACGAGCGTCACCAGCACCCCGCCGCCGGCGAGGCCGAGCAACATCACGGTGTTGGTCGTGATGCCGCGCAGGTCCTGGCTGCGCAGGTAGATCTCGTCGTCGGTGAACACCTCACGGGTGATGGCGTTCTGCGCCGCGTTGGCCGGCGACGCGGCCAGCTGCACGATCACGAGCAGGCAGCAGAGCACCACGAGCGGCATCCCCGGCACGCTCATGAGCCCCACCAGCACCGCCTGCACCGAGAAGCTCGCGCTCAGCACCGTGCGCCGCCGGTAGCGGTCGGCCAGGAAGGCGAGGCCGAGCCCGCCGGCGAGCGCCGGCAGGAACGTGAGGGCGTAGACGACAGCGGCCCAGAGCGCTGAGCCGGTGCGGTTGTAGACGAGAATGGCGAGCGCCACCTTCGCCAGCTGGTCGCCCCCGCTCGAGATGGCCTCGGCCGCCCACAGAACGCGGTACTCGACGTTCCGCAGCGGTGCCGTCAGCCGTGGCGTGGCGTGGGTCGTCACCGGGTGACCACTTCCCCCTCCCCGATCGGGTGAACGTGTCGTGTCGCATTCTGCCTGGGCTGTGACGGCGGCCCCGAGGGAGTCACAGATCCTGAGCAGTGGGACGACAATCAGTATGCCGCTGATTACGCGGAGGCGAACGGAAGATCCGGGTCTTCTCTTCAACTGGGCCGATCGGGCTACGCCGGAAGGAGTGCTCCTCTCTCGGCTCTGACCGGTCCGGGGGTACCGGGGAACTGGTCGTGTCCCACTCGTTCGGCGCAGCCCGGGCACCGTTCGTCGCCACCCCACTGCCCGCTGTGCCGAACGGTCGAAGACTGGAGGGGAGCCCGGCGGTGCGGCCCCTCGCCCCGCCGGCGCACGCAGTGGGGAGGCAGAACATGGACAGGCTCATGCAGGACAAGGCCGTGGTGGTGACGGGCGCCGGCCGGGGGCTCGGCGAGGCGTTCGCCGTGCACGTGGCCCAGGCGGGTGGGGCCGTGGTGGTCAACGACGTCGATGCCGCGCTCGCCGAACGCACCGCCGCGACCATCCGCGAACACGGCGGCCGGGCCGTCGCCAGCGGGCACACCGTGGCGGACCCGGCGCAGGCGCAGGCGATCGTGGACCTGTGCGTGGCCGAGTTCGGCCGCATCGACGGCCTCGTCAACAACGCCGGCCTGAACTACGAAGCGCTGCCGTGGGAGGACGACGTCGACCAGGCCAGGGAGCTGGTCGAGGTCAACGTCCTGGGCGTCATGTACACCGGGCTGGCCGCCATCAAGGCCATGGTCGGCGCCGGCACGCACGGCTCCATCGTGAACATCTCGTCCGGCGCGTCACTGGGCCAGCGCAAGCTCGGCGTGTACGCGGCGTCGAAGGGCGCGGTGGCGTCGCTGACGTACTCGTGGGCGCTGGACCTGGAGGAGCCCGGGATCCGCGTCAACGCCGTGTGCCCGGTCGCGCACACGCGGATGGTGTGGAAGTCGGAACGGGCGCTGCGGGCCTGTCCGCCGGAGCGCACGCCGTCTCGGATCGCGCCGGTGGTGCTGTTCCTGCTCAGCGACGGGTCGGCCGGGATCACCGGGCAGATGATCCGGTGCAACGGGCCGCAGTTGCACGTGATGGGGCAGCCGTTCCTGAAGCAGCCGATCTTGGAGCGGCCGGTGTGGGATACGGAGACGGTGAAGAACGCGTTCGACGAGGTGTTCTCGGCGCATCTGGAGAACTACGGGTTGGAGAAGAGGGTGCCGCCGAAGTTGAGGAAGTGGACGGATAGTTCACGGATTGCTTGAGTGGTGCCTTGGGGGGTGGGGGGTGCGCGGGCGGCTCGTTGCGCTGGCGCGCAACGTTGCGCACGGGGTGGGTGCGTGGGCACCCCGATCTTTGATCGGTCGCCGGGGTCTGGACCACGTGTCAAGGCGGGAAAGCGTACCTTGACACGTGGTCCAGACCGCGGAGAAGGCGGGGATCGAGGTGCAGGGCCAGGGGCTGGGTGCACTGGTGGGTTTTGTAGATCGGTGCTGGTGGGTTGGGTGCGCTGGTGGGGTTTGTAGATCGGTGCGGTGGGGCGTGGTTGATCAAGGCGCGTGTGTGCGGTGGTGAGTGTGGGCGCGTGGCAACGCCGGGGTTGGGTCGAGGGGACCATTCGAGCCTTCCGCGCGCGGCATGGCCTGCCCCGAGGGGACCGTTCGTGCGGTGGGGGCGTGTTTGATCAAGGTCGCGTGTGCGCGGCGGTGGTTGTGGGCGCGTGACAACGCCCGGTATGGGGTCAGAGGATCGAGGCGCTGGGGCCACTAGATCGGTGAGGGGCGGCCGGCTGAGCAAGGCTGCGCTCGTCCGGTGGTGGTGAGCGTCGGCGCACCACCACCGGACGGGCGCGCGGGTTCAGGATGCGGGGCTCGCGGCCGCGTAGAGCTCGGTGATCGTGGCGCTGTAGCGGTCGTTGATGATGCGGCGCTTGAGTTTGAGCGTTGGGGTGAGTTCGCCGGTTTCCGGGGTCCAGGCTTGGGTGATCAGGTGGTAGCGCTTGATCTGTTCGATCCGCGCCAGGCGGCTGTTCGCGGAGGCGACGGCCTGTTCGATTTCGGCGCGGACCTGGTCGTGGGCGGCCAAGGTGTCGAGGTCCGGTGCTTCGATGCCGTTGGCGGCGGCCCAGCCCGGGGCGATTTCGTCGTCGAGGACGATCAGGGCGGTGACGTAGGGGCGGTCGTCGCCGATGGCGACGGCTTGGCCGATGAGGGGGTTTTCCTTGAGGAGGCCCTCGATGCGGGTGGGGGCGATGTTCTTGCCGCTCGAGGTGATGATGAGTTCCTTCTTGCGGTCGGTGATCCGCACGAAGCCGTCTTCGTCAATCGTGCCGATGTCGCCGGTGGCGTACCAGCCGTCGGCGTCCGTGGCGTCGGCGATGGAGCCGTCTTCCTGCAGGTAGCCGAGGAAGACGATGGGGCCGCGGACGAGCAGTTCGCCGTCGTCGGCGAGCTTGACCTCGACGCCGTCCAGGGGCTTGCCGACGGTGCCCGCGCGGAACGAGCCGGCGCTGTTCGACGTCGCCGCGCCCGTGGTCTCCGACAGACCCCAGACCTCCACGATCTCCACGCCGAGCCCGGCGATGAAGTACAGGACCTCGACAGGCAGCGCCGCCGCGCCGCTGGAGGCGACGAGCACCTGGTCCAGACCCAGCAGCGCGCGCACCGGCGCGAGCACGGTCTCGTCGGTCTTCGCGATCCGTTCGGCCAGCTCCGCCGGCACCTCCTTGCCGTCGGAGCGCAGCTTGTAGCCCTCCTGCAGCAACGCGTTGGCCTGCAGCAGCGCCTCGCGCCGCTCCTCGGGCACGCCGCCGAGCATGTTCTTCATGCCGGCCACCATCTTCTCCCACACGCGAGGCACGCCGAAGAAGCTCTCCGGGTGCACCTGCCCGAGCGCGGCGACGACGCCGGACGCGTCGGCGACCGTGTGCACGTGGCCCGCCCACAGCAGCGGCAGGTAGATCGACAGCTCGCGCTCGGCGATGTGCGCCAGCGGCAGGTACGCGATGTTCTTGGCGTGCATGGGCGCGTCGTGCAGCTGCTGCACCGCGAGTCCTTCGTGGACGGCGTTGCGGTGCGACAGCACGACACCCTTGGGGTCGCCGGTGGTGCCGGACGTGTAGATCATCGAGAGCGGGTCGTCGGGCCCGATCCCCTGCCACGCCTGCTCGAACGCCGCGGGGTCCTCGGCCAGCGCCGCGCGGCCGGCTTCGCGCACGTCGGCGAACGAGACGAACCGCTCGTCGCCGGCGGGAATCGCGGCGGCGTCCATCACCACGACGTGGCGCAGCGCCGGGAGGTCGTCGAGCACCGGCAGCCAGCGCTCGAGCTCACCCGCGCCGCCGAGCACGACGACGGGCGCGGCGCTGTGCCGCGCGACGTAGCGGATCTGGTCGGGGCTCAGCGTCGCGTACGCGGTGCACGGGATGGCGGCCACGTGCACGGCGGCGAGGTCGGCGATGAGGTGGTCCGGACTACTGGCGGCCATGATCAGCATACGGTCCCGGTTGCCGAGGCCGAGCCCGGCCAGGCCGCGGGAGAACTCGGCGATCGCGGTGCGGAACTCGCTCCAGCTCAGCGTGGGGTGACCCTCGAGGTCGAGTGAGGTGACGGCCGGGTGCTCGCCGTACTCGGTGGCGTTGCGGTGCAGCAAGCGGGGGATCGTCAGACCCTCGGCTCGTGCGGCGACGGACTGCGGCGTGGTCAACGCTGGACCCTCCTCCGGTTGCGGATGACCGACCACAATAGGGGGTCCCGGCCGGTGTGGATAGAGAATCGCGGCCAGTCCCGTTGCCTGCGGGTGCCTGGCCGTGATCCGGGCAAAACGGTCACTTGATCACCGGCCGGGCGAAGATCGATCCTGCTTGAATGGAAGCCCCCGCACGAAGGAGGGCCGATGACCGCTCGTGACCTGCTCCACGCGATCCAGAGCGAGCTCGCACCGCGCGACGACGACAACCAGCTCGTGCCGCTCATCGCAGCCGGCCGGGCGCCGCGGGCCGTGTTCGCCGCGATCGCGGCCGAGGAACGCTGGATCGTCCGCAGCGACTGGCGCAGCTTCCACGCGCTCGCCGCCCGCACCGACGAGCCGCGGGCTCGCGAGTTCTTCGGCGGGCTCGCCCCGGGTGAACAACTCGCGCTGGGCAAACTCGACGCGCTGGCCGCCGCGGCCGGCGACGACCCGGGCACCGAACTGCCGCGCGCCGGCTGTCAGGCGTACCCGGCGTACTTCGCGTGGCTCGCACTCAACGGTGAAGCGGCCGAAGCCGCCGTCGCGATCTTCGCGAACTTCGCCGCGTGGGGCCGTTACTGCGCCACGATCGCCACCGGGATGCGCGAGCACTACGGCTTTGCCGACGACGCGTGCGCGTTCTTCGACTTCTTCACCACCGACGCCCCGGAGATCGAGCAGCAAGCGCTTACCGCGATCCAGGCCGGCCTCGACGCCGGCCGGCTCGACGCGGACCGCGCCCGGACGTACGCGCGCCTGTTCCAGAGCTACGAGCTGATGTTCTGGAACACCCTCGCCGACGAGTTCCCCGCATGACGCTCTTCGCCGAAGCCGCCGGCCTCGACGCCGCCGACCCGCTGGCCGCCAAGCGCGCGGAGTTCGACCTCGACCCGGCCGTCGCGTACTTCGACGGCAACTCGCTCGGCGCGCCGCCGCGGCACGTCGCCGATCGGCTCGCCGCCGTCGTGCGCGAGCAGTGGGGCGGGCGGCTGATCCGGTCCTGGACCGACGGCTGGTGGGACGCGCCGGAACGCGTCGGCGAACGCATCGCGCCGCTCGTCGGCGCCGCGCCCGGGCAGGTCGTGGTCGCCGACTCGACGAGCGTCGACCTGTTCAAGGTGCTCGTCGCCGCGGTCCGGACCAACCCGGAACGGGGCGAGATCCTGCTGGACGCCGCGACGTTCCCCACCGACGGGTACGTCACCGAGCAGGTCGCGCGGCTCACCGGACACTCCGTCCGGCGCGTGCCGGTCGCCGAACTGCCCGCGGCGTGCGGAGCGCAGACCGCCGTGGTGCTCGTGAACCACGTCGACTACGTGACGGGCCGGCTGCACGACATGGGCGCGGTCACCCGGGCCGCGCACGCGGCCGGCGCGGCGGTGGTCTGGGACCTGTGCCACAGCGTCGGCGCCATCGAGGTGCGGCTCGACCACCACGACGTCGACTACGCCGTGGGGTGCACGTACAAATTCCTGAACGGCGGGCCGGGCGCGCCGGCGTTCGTCTACGTCGCGCGGCGGCACCAGGAGTGGTTCGACCAACCGCTCGCGGGGTGGGCCGGGCACGCCGACCCGTTCGCGATGGAGGCCGGTTACCGCGGCGGCGCGGGGATTTCGCGGGCGCGGGCCGGGACGCCGGACGTGCTGTCGCTGCTCGCGCTCGACGCCGCGCTGGACGTGTGGGACGACGTCGACCTCGCCGTGCTGCGTGCGAAAGGCCTCGCACTGGGCGATTTCTTCCTGCGCTGCCTCGACGAACTACTCCCGGGCGCCGACGTCCCGACACCCCGCGACCACGCGCGCGGCCACCAGATCTCCGTGCGGGTGCCCGACGCGCAGCGGGTCATGGCGGCGCTGCACGAGCGCGGCGTGCTGGGTGACTTCCGGCCGCCGGACGTGCTGCGGTTCGGGCTCGCGCCGCTGTACACGTCGTACGCCGAAGTGCTTCGCGCCGCCGAGACGCTGGCCGAGCTGACCTGACGGCAGGAATCGAAGGCGAACGGAATTCGCGGAAAATCGCGGTTTTCACCTCCGGGCCACGTCCGGCATCGCCCCTTCGGGTGAGCGACCGGGACAGTTCTCCACGGTTCCCGGCTATGATCGGTGCCGGCATTTCCGCTGGTGGGCGCACCGCTGCCCGGCGATCCGTGCTCGCACCGTGCTTGCCCGACAGTGCTTGCGAGACCACGGAAACCGCGCGCGGTCGAGGGGCGAAGGGGAACGGGATGGCCGGCGCACGGGTTCGCGAGGTCCCGCTTTCGCACCTCGTCACGCTCCTGATCGGTGTGGTCATCGGAATTGTCCTCGCGGAATTCGGCGACCTGTTCGTGCGGTTCCCGGTCGAATCGGCGCTCGTGGCCGTGCTCGTGTGCTCGGTGGTGGTGCTCGGCTGGGCGTGCCGCGAGATGCTGGGCGACCTCGTCCGCCGCGGCCGACGCTCCCGCGGCAGCGCTGAAGAGGACCTCGACTGGCCCGACCCGCCGCGTCTCGTGCTGTACCGCCCGAACGACCCGCGACCGAACGGCGTTCGGCGCTGAAATGTGGTAATCGATCCCGCGCGGACAGTGATTCCGCAGCTGGTGTAGTCCAATTCACGCCATTTCGTCTTCGCGGCCGTTCACCGCGCCGCGTAGGGTGATCGGCACGGACCGTCCGGTGCGTCCGTGACGGACCTCACCGACCAGTTTCGGCTTCGCGCGCCCGCAGTTGACGCCGCCATTAGCGCGCCGCAGGTCACGGCGGCACCGCCGTCCGGCCGATTACCCGTGCGACCGAGCGCACCCTCCCTGTGGCCGATTTTCCAAAGCCCTGCTTGGAGTTGTGAGACGGTCACCGGAACGCGACCAAGATTCGCATCCGGACTTGACGTGCCGATCCGGCCTGCATACCGTCGTCGCGGGCGATGGACCACGGTGAGTTGATCCGGCTGGTCGGAACCGGGTGAGAAAACCCCGGCGACCCGAATACCTCGTACTGCCGGAAGGAAAACGGACCACGGTGAAGCAGAATTCTGTTCGACGCAACCGCGGGTCGTCGATTCGATCCCGCGTGCTCGCGATCGCGCTGATTCCGAGTCTCGCTCTCCTGCTCGTCGGGGTCGCGCTGGCCGGCTACCTGATCACCGACGCGATCAAGGCGCGCGACTACGCGCGGAAGATCCGCACTTCGGAAGGCCCGGGCATCCCGTTCATCGTCGCCGCGGAGCAGGAGCGGCAGCTGTCGATGAGCCTGCTCGCCGGGCAGGACGAAGCGCGTCAGGCGCTGCAGGCCGCGCGGCCGAAGACCGACGCGGCCGCCGCGCAGATCAGCGCGGTGCTGCAAGGCAACTTCGCCGACGACAGCACCGTGCCGGCGAGCGTGAAGCAGAACATCGCGACCTTCGCCGGGCTGTACGCGAAGATGCCCCAGCTGCGCCGGCAGGTGGACGCCGGGCAGCTGCCGTTGCTGCAGACGTTCACCTTCTACAACCAGATCATCGACCAGTTCACCCAGGGCGTGGCGGGGCTCGCGCAGGCCGCGCGCGGCGCCGAGAACGCGTTCGCCCGCCTGTCGGCGATCCCGATCTTCAACGCCGCCGAGGAGATGCAGCGCAGCGACGCCCTCGCCTCGGCCGGGCTCGCGTCCGGTGGCCTCTCCGGTGACGAGCAGCGCGCGTACCTCGGGCAGATCGGTGCCTACCACGCGCAGCTCGAACAGTCCGTGCCGCAGATGCTCCCGCAGGTCCGCGCGGCCTACGACAAGCTCGTCGCGGGCGCGGACTGGCGCACCGTCACGCAGGTCGAGAACGCGTTCCTCGCGGGTGAGAAGCAGCTGCCCGTGCCGCAGCAGCAGTGGCGCAACTCCGCGCACCAGGTCGCCACCACCCTGATGACGATGTTCGTGACGCAGAGTGCGAACGCCACCAACGCGGCTATCTCCGACGCGGACGACACGCTGCGGGACTCGATCATCGCCGGTGCCGCGGCCGTGCTCCTCGCGATCATCGTCGTGTTCATCGCGCTGCGGCTCTCGAGCCGGTTCATCGCGCGGCTCGCGCGGCTGCGCGAGGACACGCTGGACGCGGCGGAGGTCCGGCTGCCCGAGCTGGTGGAGCGCGTACGGGCGGGCGAACCCGTCGACATCGACGAAGGCGGGCACTTCCTCGACCACGGCACCGACGAGATCGGCGAGGTCGCGGAGGCGTTCAACAAGGCCCAGCACGCGGCCCTCGCCGCGGCCGTCGAAGAGGCGAAGACCAGGGAGGGCACGAAGACGGTGTTCCTCAACATCGCCCACCGCAGCCAGGTCATCGTGCACCGCCAGCTCAAGGTGCTCGACGCGGCCGAGCGCAAGCAGGAGGACCCGGACCAGCTGGACACGCTGTTCCAGCTCGACCACCTCTCCACGCGCGCCCGCCGCAACGCCGAGAACCTGATCATCCTCGGCGGCGGCCAGCCCGGCCGGCAGTGGCGCAACCCCGTCGCGCTCACGGAGCTGGTGCGCGGCGCGGCGGCCGAGACAGAGGACTTCGCGCGCGTGAAGACGGCGACCCTGCCGTCGGTCGCCGTGCGCGGCCCGGTGGTCGGTGACCTCGTGCACCTGCTCGCGGAGCTGATCGACAACGCGACGTCGTTCTCGCCGCCGGAGTCGCGGGTGGAGCTGCGCGGCAACATCGTGGGCAAGGGCGTGGTGATCGAGGTCGAGGACCAGGGCCTCGGACTCGAGAAGGAGCAGGCCGACGAGTTCAACGCGATGCTCGCCGACCCGCCCGACTTCGGCATCATGGCGCTGTCCGACGAGCCCCGCCTGGGCCTGTTCGTGGTCGCGCGGCTCGCGTCGCGCCACGGCATCTCGGTGCACCTGCGCGAATCGGCCTACGGCGGGACGCGAGCGATCGTGCTGGTGCGCAAGGATTTGCTCGCGCCGGTCAGCGAAGTCGCGCCGGAGAGCACCGCCGACGAGGCGGCTCCGCCCGTGCCCGCGCAGGCCACCGCCGACCCGGTGCGCCTGAGCCGGGTGGGCCGGCGGGCGGCCCGGCTGCGGCCCGAATCGGCCCCGGCCGCGGCGCCCGCCCCGGCCGCACCCGTCCCGGTTGCCGCGGCCGCCCCGCCCGAGCCGCCGCCCGCGCCACCGCGAGCCGCCCGCGCGCCGCGGCAGCAGCAACCGGCGTGGCCCGCGCACGAGCCGCGGCCCGCGCCGGAGAACGGTCGGCCGCAGCAGCCCTACCGGCCCGAAGCGCCGGGACGGCCGCCGCTGCCGCAGCGGCGCCGCCAGCAGAACCTCGTGCCGCAGCTGCGCGAGGACCGTCCGGTGCAGGAGCACGAGGACGTGCGGGACGACTCACCCGAGCTCGCCCGCAACCGCCTCACCGCGTTCCAGCAGGGCACCCGGCGCGCCCGGGAGACGGACGTCGACTACGACAACAGGTACGGAGATCACGACTGATGGCCAACAACGGCGTCAACGAGCTCGACTGGTTGCTCGACGACCTCGTCAAGCGGGTCGCCGGTGCCGAGCGGGCAGTGGTGCTCTCGTCGGACGGGCTGCTCATCGGCCGGACGAGCAATCTGTCCGAAGAGGACGGTGAGCACCTGTCGGCGGTCGCCTCGGCGTTCCAGAGCCTCGCGCGGGGCACGGGACGCCACTTCGGCGGTGGCAACGTGCGGCAGACGATGGTGGAGATGGACCACGCGTTCCTCTTCGTGACGGCCGCCGGCCGCGGTGCGTGCCTCGCGCTGCTCGCCGACGCCGACGCGGACATGGGGCTCGTGGCCTACGAGATGAATCTGATGGTCAAGCGGGTCGGCGCGGTCCTCACCGCGGCGCCGCGGGCCGGAGTGGTCCAGCGGACTTCGCCATGAGCGGACGGCACGAGTCCTGGTTCGACGACGAGGCCGGCCCGCTCGTCCGGTCGTACGCGGTCACGGGCGGGCGCACCCGGTCCGACACGCTCGGGCTGGACCTGATCACACTCGTCGTCGCGATGCGCACGGCGCGCGAGGTGGCCTCGATCGAGCCTGAATACGCGCAGATCCTGAGCCTGTGCCAGAAGCCGACGTCGGTCGCCGAGGTGGCCGCGCGCGTGGACCTGCCCCTGCCGGTGGTGAAGGTGCTGCTGAGTGATCTGATCGAGCACAACCTCGTGCTGTTCCGCACGGCGGCGCCTCCGACCGAAGCTCCCAACAAACACGTACTCCAGGCGGTTCTCGATGGCATCCGGAAGCTCTGACCCCCGGCGCTCACTGACCGCGACCGCGGTCAAGGTGCTGATCGCCGGCGGGTTCGGGGTCGGCAAGACCACGATGGTCGGCTCGGTCAGCGAGGTCCCGCCGCTGCGCACCGAAGAGGTGATCACGACCGCGTCGGAGGGGATCGACGACCTCGCGGGCGTGGAGCAGAAGACCACCACGACCGTGGCGCTGGACTTCGGCCGCATCACGATCAACCCCGATCTGATCCTGTACCTGTTCGGCACGCCCGGGCAGGACCGGTTCTGGTTCATGTGGGACGAGCTGGCGGAGGGCGCGCTGGGCGCCGTGGTGCTGGCCGACACGCGGCGGCTCGAATCCTGCTTCGCCGCGGTGGACTTCTTCGAGCGCCGCGGTCTGCCGTTCATCGTCGGGGTGAACTGCTTCGACGGCGCGTACCGGTACGGCACAGAAGAGGTCCGGGCCGCCTTGGACCTCGACCCGGACGTTCCCCTGTTGCTGTGCGACGCCCGCGAGCGGGAGTCGACCAAGCAGGTGCTGACGATCCTCATGGAACACGTGATGAAGCACAACGACCTGGCGGCCGCGGGTTACTGACCCGCTTTGGCCGAGGAGCGCTTGAGGCGGCCCAGCGCGAACGCGCCCGGCCCGGTGACGGCGATCGTCAGGAAGATCCACGAGTACAGCGCGGCCGGCTCGCCCATGTTCTGCATCGGCAGCAGGCCCATCGGCGCGTGGACGGTGAAGTAGGCGTACGCCATCACGCCCGACAGGACGATCGCGGCCGGTCGCGTCGCGACGCCCAGCAGGATCAGCACGGCGCCGACGACTTCGATCACGCTGGCCCAGAAGCCGGGGAAACTGCCGAACGGCACAGCTGCGCCGTGGCCGTCGATGCCGCCGAAGAAGCCGAAGCCGGCCAGGCCGTGGATCAGGAACAGGACCGACGTGACGACGCGGAACAGGGCCAGCACGATCGGGCGGACGCGTTCGGTGAGCTTGGTGGTGCTGGTGGTGGCGGTGGTGGTCTGGGTGCGGGTGATGGTGGTCATTTCGAGTTCCTCTCTCGGGTGCCTTCACCCACGCGTCGATCGGGCTCACCGCGGATCGACACCACCGCTGAACTTTCTTCCGGCGGTTTTGGGAGACTGTCCCGATGGCTGCCAAACACAGCGCCGGCCTGCTGCTCTTCCGCCGGCGCGCCGAGGTCGAGGTGCTGCTCGCGCACATGGGCGGGCCGTTCTGGGCGAAGAAGGACGAGGCCGCCTGGTCGCTGCCGAAGGGTGAGCTGGAGGACGGCGAGGACCCCGCCGCGGCGGCTCGGCGGGAGTTCGCCGAGGAACTCGGCCTGCCCGCGCCCGAGGGCGAGTGGCACGCGCTGGGCGACGTCCGCCAGTCCGGCAAGGTCGTCACCGCTTGGGCGGTGGAGGCGGACCTCGACCCGGCCGCGATCGTGCCGGGGACCTTCGAGCTGGAGTGGCCGCCGCGGTCCGGGAAGAAGCAGGAGTTCCCGGAGGTGGACCGCGTCGGGTGGTTCGGGCTGGCCGTCGCCGCGGAAAAGCTGGTGAAGGGGCAGCGGGCGTTCCTGGACCGGCTTGCCGACGTGGTCTAGGCCAGTAGCTCCAGGACCTCGGCGAGCGGTTTGGCCGTGAACGACGGCAGCACCAGGTCGGCGTGGCCGAAGTCGAGGCTCACGGTGATCGGGTTCGGCACCGCGACCGTCGGGATGTTCGCGGCTTTCGCCGCGCTGACGCCGTGGGGCGAGTCTTCGAACGCGATGGCCTCGGCCGCCGTGACGCCGAGGGTGGCCAGCGCGGCGAGGTAGGTGTCGGGGCGGGGTTTGGCGGCATGGACGTCGCCGGTCTCGACGGACGTGAAGCGGGCGGCGAGGCCGAGGCGGTCGAGCTGGCCGTGGACCCACCCGCCGCTGGAGCTGGACGCCACACCGAGCGTGAGCCCTCGCGCGGCGGCTTCGTCGAGGTAGCCGAGGACGCCTTCGCGCGGGCCCTCGGCTTCGAGCAGTTCGCGGACGCGGGCGCGCATGCTCGGCCGCAGCCGTTCCGGGTCGATGCCCGCGACGTGCTCGGCCAGCAGCTCGAACATCGTCGCGGCCGTGTTCTGCGTGCCGATCACGGTGTGCCACACGTCGATCGGGAGTTCCACGCCGTGGTCGCGGAACATCTCCTGCCACGACTGCAGCACGGCGGCTTCGGTGTCGGCCAGCGTTCCGTCGAAGTCGAAGATCAGCGCTCGCGTGGCCACGGGTGCCAGCTTGCCGGACGGGAGGTGCGGTGTCAGCGCGGTGTGAAGAACTCCGCAAGCACCGGGGCGAGGGCCTTGGCCTTCACGAGGTGCGTCTGGCCGGGCAAGGTGCGGTAGGTGGCCCCGGCGAGGTTCTTCGCCAGCGCTTCGCAGCCCGCGCGCATCCACTTCGGGCTCTTGCCGCCGTCGATGACGAGTGACGGCGCGGTGAGGCCGGACCAGCGGCCTTCGGGCAGCGGACGGCCGGACTGGTGACCGTCCATGAGCGCGACGTCGTACGGGAGCGTGTGGGCGACGCGCTTGAGCTTGGGCCACGCGGGCATGAGGCCCATCATCGCGACCATCGGCGCGGGGAGGCCGACGCCGACCCGCATGAAGATCCGGACGGCTTCGCCGGGCTTGCCGTTCTCCAGCGCGGTGTCGAGGCTCGCGGCGTACTCGGGGCCGAGCGGCTTGCGCGAACCGTCGACGACGAACGGCGGTTCGTACACGGCGACGCGGTTCACCGGGACGCCACGGTGGGCGGCTTCCAGTGCGAGCGCGGCGCCCGACGAGATGCCGAAGAGCCCCGCTTCGCCGCCGGCTTCCTTCACGAGGGCGGCGACGTCCTCCACCTCACGCTCCACGTCGTAGGGCTGGGTGTCACCGCTTTCGCCGCGGCCACGCCGGTCGTAGGTGTAGACGGTGAAGCGGTCCGCGAGTTCGTTCGCGATGGCGTCGTTGGGCGTCGAGCCGCGGAAGCACAGGGCGCCGTCGACGAGGACGAGCGCGGGGCCGGAGCCGGTGCGGGTGTAGCCGAGGGTCGTGCCGTCGGCGGAAACGGTGGTGGGCATGGGAGTTCCTCCTCCTTGGTGTAGTCAGCGGGTGGTGGTGCCGGTGTTACTGGTGACGGCGAGCCAGGTGAACGCGAGCACGACGGCGGCCCAGAAGCCGAGCACGACCGCGGGGCTCGCCGAACCGGAGGCGACGCCGAGGAAACCCACGAGGAACAAGACTCCGGTGGCGCGGGAGTACCGGCGGTAGTTCTTGGTTCCCTTGACGGTGAAACAGGCGCCGGCGAAAGCCAGGAATCCGATTCCGGCCGTGCCGAGGTGCAGCAGCCCGTGCCAGGAGCTGCCGGTCGGGTCCGCGGTGAACAGGCCGGCGGCGATGAGACCGGCGCCGAAGACGGTGATGAGGACGGCCGATCTGCGATCCCGGGTTCTTCGGAGACCGGCCGCGGCGGCGATCGTGAGCAGGCCGGTGACGACGAAGTTGGTGATCTGGATCCAGCCGAGCGGGCCGAGGGCCAGGTAGCTGACGTCGTCGTGGAGCGGGTCGAAGCCGGTCCGGGTGAGTGCCTGGGCCAGCGCCGTGGCGAGGTAAACGGGGCCGGCGGCGGTTCCGCAGGCCAGGAGGGCGCGGGTCGGGACGACCGGGGTGGCCGGTGCGGTGATGGTCATCGTCGTCTCCCTCGGTTGGTGGGGAGAACAGTCGCACCGAACGATCTGATTGTCAAGACAAAAAAAGTGTTCGGTAGGGTACGAGGCGGCCCGACGGGTGGTTCTGCGCAGGTCAGGAGGGGCGGCGGAGGGTGATGAGGGTGATCTCGTTGGGCGCGAAGACGCGGAACGGCGGGCCCCAGAAGCCGGAGCCGCGGCTGTTGTAGAGCTGGGTCAGGCCGTGGGTGGTCAGGCCCGAGAGGGTGGGCTGGTCGAGGCGCACGAGCAGGTGGAAGGGCCAGATCTGGCCGCCGTGCGTGTGCCCGGAGATCTGCAGGTCGACGTCAGCTTCCCGGGCCCGGGCGACCTGCTTGGGCTGGTGGGCGAGCAGGACGACGGGCACGGCGGGATCTCTGCCGGCGAGCGCGGCGGGCAAGTCGGGGCCGTGGCCGGGCAGGCCGGAGGCGGCGCCGGTGGGGTCGTCGATGCCGGCGAAGAGCACGCGGTCACCGCCGCGTTCGACGAGGGTGCTGCGGTTGTGGAGCGTGTCCCAGCCGAGGCTCGCCATGTGGTCGAGCCAGGCCTGTGCTTCGCCGAAGTACTCGTGGTTGCCGGTGATGTAGAAGCGGCCGAGCGCGGCCTGGACGCCGCCGAGCGGGTCGACCTGCTTGCGCCGCTTGGCGACCGACCCGTCGGCGAGGTCGCCGGCGTGGCAGACGACGTCGGCCTGGAGGCGGTTGAGCTCGCTGACCAGCTTCTCGGACCACTTGGTGCGGTCGAGCGGACCGTAGTGCGTGTCGGTGATGACGGCGATGCGGAGGCCGTCGGCGCCCCGGCCCAGCTGGGGGAGGACGACGTCGACCTCCTTGACCGGCGGGACGCGCATGGCGACGCGGTTGCCGGTGATCAGCAGCGCCGCGGCCACGACGAGCGTCGCGGCGGCGACGATGCGTGGGCGCGTGGGGTCGTCGACGCCCCCGAGGAGCAGCGCCAGGCGCAGGACGTGGCCGAGCACGCTCCAGGTGAACAGGACCCAGGCGATGCCGAGCAGGACGTCGCCGGTCCTGGCGGCCGCGTCGTTCTGCTTCGGGCCGTGGCCCTGGAACATCAGCACGGGGAAGGCGAGCATCGCGCCCGCGAACAAGACGGTGCCGGCGATCGTGGCCGCCGCGGGCCAGTCCGGCAGCAGCACGAACACCGACCACGGCTCCCCGAACACCAGGAGCAGGGCCGCGACCAGGGCGGCAGCCCGACGAATCCGACGCACCACGGTTGCCGTCCCTTCGATCTGGTCTACCCAGAGTAGCCGGATTCCGAGGTTAACGGCCCGATGGGCTGTTAGGAGCGGTTCACCTGGTCCAGCGACTGCGTAATCGCTCAGGTGTTCGATACCGTGGTGGACATGAGGCGATCGGTCAGGGTGTGCAGCATCGGGAACCTGGATGTGACGAGGGAGGTGTCGCGGTGCGTCGCGCTGTCGGTCGAGGAGGCGGCGGCGTTCCGCGCGGTGGGGGATGCGTTGTCGGGCGGGTTGGACGCGCTGATCAGGGGCGAGGTGGACCTGGAGACGGCGGTGGATCGGGCGGTGCTGGCGGGCGAGCTACCGGTGGAGCAGGCGCGGTTGGCGGTGTCGGTCATGGCGCCGGGGAGGAAGGAGTGGAGCTGGGTGACGTGAGGGGTGGTCCATTGTGGACGTACGTTGTGGAGGGTGGGCCGTGGTGGGTGTGCGGGGGATGGGGTGAGGTGAGTCGGGCAAGGGCGTGGATGTGGAGTGAGTGGAGCGCGACGTCCGGGCGTTTGCGACGCTGGTGGGCTTCGGGGAACAGCTTGCTGGGAGGCTAAAGCCGGCGTGGCGCAGTAGGTGCGTGCCAGTTGAGGGTGGTGCCGACGAAGCTTGCGACGGCTTGGCTAACCGGAATGGCCGAGGTGGGGAAAGAGGGCGCGGGCTGTCGTCATCGCGCCCGTCATCGCGCCCGTCACCGCGCACATCACCGTGCTCGTCATCGTGGGAGGGAGCCGGCGTGGGTGCCGGCGAGGTGGCCGAGGCCGAGGGCCGCCAGGAGGCCGTTGCCGGAGCTGTAGCCGGCGCCGCCGGTGGCGCCGCTGATGCCGGTGGCGACGCCGCCGGTGGCGTAGAGGCCGTTGATGACGCCGGTCGCCGTGGTGGGGCGGGCGTGGTGGTCCACGAGGACGCCGCCTTGGGTGTGGAAGAGGCCGGGTACGGAGCGGACCGCGACGTAGGGCGGCTTCAGGGGTCCGAACCCCCATTCGGTGCGGCCCCACTCGTCATTGTCGTCGCCGGTGGCGGTGGTTGCGGCGGAGGCGAGGGTGGCGCCCAGGGCCGGTTCGTCGACGCCGCAGAAGGTGGCGAGGTCGGGGATCGTCGCGCACTCGCGGGCGCCGCCCATGGCGACGAGTTCGGCGAACTCCTGTTCGTGGCTCGCGACGTAGTCGCGGATGGTCGTGTCGAACACGACGTGCCACGGGCCGGGGGCGCCGAGCACGGCGTCGGCGAAGCCCGAGTAGCCGCGGGATTCGTCGCCGAAGCGGTGGCCGGTTCCGTCGATCAGCACGCCGCCCATCTCGACCGTGGTCCACGACGTGATGGAGCCGTGCGGGTACGCGACGGCTGCGTAGCCCTGGTACGCGGTGGTGTTGCCGAGGCGGCCGCCGAGTTCCAGCGCCCACTTCAGGGATTCGCCGGTGCTGCCGGGGGAACCGAAGTACTCGAAGTCGGCGATCGCGGGTGCCCACTCGCGCAGGAGTTCGCGGTTGGCGGCGAAGCCGTTGCCGGCGAGGACGACGGCGCGGGAGGTGATGTCGTAGGTGCCGCTGCGCGGACCGGACACCCGCACGCCGTGCACACCGTCCCCGTCGTGCAGGAGGGCGGCCACCGGCGAGTGCACCAGCACTTCGGTGCCGGTCGCGCGTACTGCGCGCAAGAGGTCGGCGACGAGGTCGCGGCCCTTGCGCGAGGGCGGCGCGTGCAGCCGCGGGACGGAGTGGCCGACGTGCCTGTAGTCGGTGATCAGGCGCAGGTCGATCCCGTGCGCGTCGATCAGCCACTCGACCAGGCCGGCGGAGCCGGCGGCCAGCAGCCGGGCGAGGTCGTCGGCGTCGTGGGTGCCCGACTGGGCCAGCAGGTCGGCGGCCAGCCGGTCGGCCGAGTCCTCGATACCCGCCTCGGCCTGGAAGCGGGTGCCGGCGCCGGGCACCGAGCCGGTGGACAGCGCGCTGTTGCCGCCCGCGGTCTCCGCCTTCTCCAGCACGACCACGCTGGCGCCGGCGTCGTGGGCGGCCAGCGCGGCGGTGAGCCCGCCGCCACCGGCGCCGACCACGATCACGTCGACTTCGGGTTCGCCGGCGGTCATGCCGAGAGCTCCTCGAGGATCTTGGCGGTGCTCGCGACGTCGGCGTACTTCTGCGCCATGTCGAACAAATTGGCCTGGTGCACGGTCGGTGTGCGGTCGTACACGGCGTCGTGCGGCACGGCGACGCGGAAGTTGTACGCGAACGCGTCGACCACGCTGGAGCGCACGCACCCACTGGTGGTGCAGCCGGTCACGACGAGCGTGTCCACCGCCCGGTCGATCAGGTAACTCACCAGCGGTGTGCCGAAGAACGCGCTCGGGTGGCGTTTCGGCAGCAGCACGTCACCTTCGACGGGCGCGACCTCGGCCACGAAGTCGTACCCCCGCTCCGGAACGTCCATGATGGACGGAACCTTCGCGCCGAGTCGCCCGGTGTCGTAGGCCGCTTTCGGGGCCACGTAAGGGTAGAGCACGGGCCGGCCCGCTTCGCGGAACGCGGTCAGCAGCCGGCTGATGTTGGCCACCGCGTCCCAGCCGGCCTGGCCGCAGCTCGTGCGGTAGTCCTGCGCCACCGATTCGAAGAACGGCTTGGGCGTGTTGCCGACGGTGCGGTACTGCACGTCGATGATCAGCAGCGCCGGCCGTTCGCCCAGCCCGGACGGGCGGCCGAACCCTGCCGCCTCGTAGCGGGCTTCGTCGTCGGCGGTGATCACGTCGGACCACGGGCGGTCGCTCATGCCGGCGCCCCCTTCTCGGTGTCGAGGGCGGCCAGCGCCGCGCGGCCGCTGCGGGGCCGGAACAGGTACTGCCCGCGCGGAGCCTGCACTTCGCCGTCGCGCACGGAGAAAACGCCGCCCAGCACCGTGTGCTGCACGCTCACCTTCGACTCCCAGCCCTCCCACACCGAATAGCCGGCGCCGGAGTGCTGGGTCTCGGCCGCGACCGTGGCCGGCTTGGCCGGGTCGATCACGACGAGGTCGGCGTCGGCGCCGATCGCGATGGCGCCCTTGCGCGGCCACAGGCCGAACAGCTGAGCCGGGCGCGTCGCGGTGAGGTCCACGAGCCGCTCCACCGGGATCCCGCGGGTGAAGTGGCCTTCACTGAGCAGCAGCGGCAGCAGCGTGCCCGTGCCGGGGAAACCGGCCGAGGCGCTCCACAGGTCCTTGTCCTTCGCGCTGAAGTGGCGGGGAACGTGGTCGGAGCCGATCACGTCGACGCGGCCGTCGGCCACGGCCTCCCACAGCGCCTCGCGGTCGTCCCGCGTGCGCAGCGGCGGGTTCACCTTGCCGCGGGAACCGAGGCCGGAGTCGATGCCGAGCGTGAGGTAGTGCGGGCACGTCTCCACGAACACGTCCGGGTACTCAGCGCGCTGGCGCTCGAGCGCCGCGAGCGCTTCCCGGCTGGTCACGTGCACGGCGTAGCTGGAGGCGCCGACGACGCTCGCGAGGTAGGCGACGCGGCCCTCGGCCTCGGCCTCCACGTACGGCGGGCGCACGGCGTGCCAGGCGTCGAGGCCGGCGTCGGGGTCCTTGCTCAGCCGTTCGCGCAACCGCCAGACGAGCTCGATGTTCTCCGCGTGCTGGGCGATCATCGCGCCCGCGTCGGCGGCGGCCTGCAGCGCGTCGAAGAGGAACGAGTCGTCGTTGCCCGGCAGGTTGAGGTAGGCACCCTCGTTGCCGCGGAAGTTGGTGAAGACCTTGTAGCTCGACACGCCCAGATCACGCGCGTAGTGGCCGATCGAGTCGACGTGTTCCGGGGTCACCACGCAGAAGTGGAACCCGAAGTCGGTGTGGGCGTGTTCGGCCATCAGGTCGCGCGCCGTGGGGAAGAGCTCGTCGTAGGGCTGCGGGCTCATCAGGTACGCCAGCATCGTGGTCACGCCGCCCGCGGCGGCCGAGGCGGTTTCCGCGGCCGCGTCCTCGACGGTCTTCGGCACGGACAGGTCCTGCCCGAGGTGGACGTGGGCGTCGATGGCGCCGGGCAGCACCCAGCGGCCGGTCACGTCGACGGTCTCGGCGGCCGGGAGTTCGTCGTCCGGCGCGCAGAGCGCGGCGATCTTCCCGTCGCGGACGCAGACGTCCACCGGGCTCAGTCCCGTGCCGGGCAGGACGACTTCGCCGCCGTGCAGTCGCAGGTCGTACGGTTTCATTCGGTGGTCCTTCCCGCGTACTTCTCGTCGAGAGCGTCGAACAGCGGCTTGCGCACCAGGTTCTGCCGGTCGGCCCAGCTGATGATCGCGTCGCCGATTTCGGTGGTGTCGCCGTGGTCCTTCAAGTGGCGCAAGGCGATCCGCATGCCGGCCACGGCGCCGCGCATCGCCGTGTTGGCGTAGAGCGCGATCGCGAAACCGAGCTCCCGCAACCGTTCGAGCGGCAGGATCGGGGTCAGCCCGCCCTCGACCATGTTGGCGACGTGCGGGCCGGGCACCCGTCGCGTGATCTCGGCCAGCTCCTCGGGCGAACCGGGCGCCTCGACGAAGATGATGTCGGCGCCCGCTTCGAGGTAGGCGGCGGCGCGGTCGCAGGCCGCGCTGAGGCCGTGGACGGCGCGGGCGTCGGTGCGCGCCACGATGAGGAGGTCGTCGCTCGCGCGGGCGTCGACGGCGGCGTGGATCTTGCCGATCATCTCGTCGGCCTCGATCACGTCCTTGCCGGCGAAGTGGCCGCAGCGCTTGGGGGAGACCTGGTCTTCGAGCTGGATCGCGTTCGCGCCGGCGCGCTCCAGGGTGCGCACGGTCCGCTGCACGCCCAGCGCGTTGCCGAACCCGGTGTCCGCGTCGACCACCAGCGGCAGGCCGACCGCGTCGCGGGTCGCTTCGACGTGCCCGGCCAGCTCGGGCAGCGACAGCAGGCCCACGTCGGGTGCACCGAGGTAGGTGTTGGTGATGCCGGCTCCGGAGAGGTACACGGCCTCGAAGCCGGCCTCCTCCACGACCCGGGCGGTGAGCGCGTTGGGGGCGCCGGCCAGCAGCAGCGGCTGCCGTCCGGGGGCGGTCACCCGCTCCCGGAGCCGGGCGCCCAGAGAACTCGTCACGGGGTACTACTCCTTGTCTTCGTCGAGCCCGCCGGGGCTGTCGGGCACGGTGGTGTCGAACAGCGAGAGCGCGTTGTCGAGCGAGTGCTGCAGGTGCTCGCCGAGCAGGCGCGCGGCCAGCTCGGCGTCACCCGCGGCCATCGCGCGCAGCACTTCGCGGTGTTCCTGGTACGCGTCGCGCGCCCGCCGGGGCTGGCGGCCCGAGCGGGAACGGGCGAGCTGGATCTGGTTGTTCGCGTCGCCGAAGGCGCGCAGCATCGACTGGTTGCCGGACAGGGCGACCACGCGGTGGTGGAAGTCGAGCTCACCGGGATAAGCGGTGTCCACATCGGACTCGAGGACCTCTTCCGTGGCGCCCAGCAGGTCGTCGAGGTCCTGCAGGTCCTCGGTGTCGGCCCGGCGCACCGCCAGCCGCACGGCGTGCGTCTCCAGCGCGGTGCGCAGCTCGTACAGGTCGCGCAGCTCGGCCGCGTCGAAGGTGCGGACGTAGGACCCGCGGTGCGGGACGACGGCCAGCAGTCCTTCGCTGGCCAGCCGCTGGATCGCCTCGCGCAGCGGTCCCCGGCTGATGCCCAGCGCGCGGGCGAGCTCGACCTCGTTCAGCCGCTGCCCGGGCTGGAGCTGGCCGTCGAGGACCATGCCGCGCAGCACGTCGAGGCTTCGCCCGGCGTAGGTGTCGGTCCGTCGTTCCAAGGGGGGCGGTGTCGCCATGTCCTGCCTTCTCCGGTCGGGTTCAGTGGGCGCGCAGCACGGTCGCGCGGGTTTCCTTCAGCCGCACTGCCGCGGCGAGTGTGATCAAGGCTGTCACCACGAGGAAACCGGCCGGCGCGAGGCTGCTTCCCGTGCGCTGGACGAGCCAGGTGCAGATGTAGGGGGCGGTGCCGCCGACCGCGGTGCTCGCGAGGTTGAAGCCCAGCGCGATCCCGCTGTAGCGCACGCGAGTGGTGAACAGTTCGGCGAACGTGGAGAACGCCACGGCCATCAGCGCCGATTCGGGCAGCCCGAGCACGACCTGGGCGAGCAGCGCGGGCACGTAGTGGCCCGAGTTCATCACCATGAAGACCGGGAAGGTGAGGACGAGCGTGGCGATCGTGGCGCCGAGGAACACCGGTCGTCGGCCGATGCGGTCCGACAGCGCGCCGAACGCCGGCATCGCCGCGCACGAGACGATCAGCGTGACGGTCGTCGACCAGAACGCCTCCCGTGAGCTGAACCCGCCGACGCGCTGCAGGTGGATCGACGCGTACACGTAGGCGACGTAGTAGAGGGCGAACAGCAGGATCGAAAGGCCAAGCGTGCGGACCAGCGGGCCGCGGTGGTCGGTGAACAGCTCGCGCACCGGCGCCTTGGCCACTTCGCCGCGGGCCGCGAGGTCGTGGAACTGCCGGGAGTCTTCGAGCTTGAGCCGGATCCAGATGCCGACGGCGCCGAGCGGCAGGCTGAGCAGGAACGGCAGCCGCCAGCCCCACGCCGCCATCTGCTGGGTGGTGAGCACGCTCGTGAGCGTCGTGACCACGGCGGACGCGAGCAGCGCACCGCCGAGCGCGCCGAACTGGACGGTGGAGCAGAGGAAACCGCGGCGCGCGGGCGGCGCGTACTCGGCCACGTACGACGCGGCTCCGCCGACTTCACCGCCGGCCGCGACGCCCTGCACGCACCGGGCCGCCACCAGCAGGAACGCCGCCGCGCTGCCGATCGCCGCGTAGGTGGGCAGGACGCCGACCAGGAAGGTCGCCGCGCACATCGCGAGGACGGTCGTGGCCAGCATGCGCTTGCGGCCGAGGCGGTCGCCGAGGTGGCCGAAGACCAGCCCGCCGAGCGGCCTGAGCGCGAACGCGGCGGCGAACGTCGCCAGGGTGGCGAGCAGGGCCGCCGTCGGGTCCGAGCCGGACGCGAAGAAGACCACCGCGAGCACCGTCGCGAGGTAGCCGTAGATGCCGAAGTCGAAGTACTCGACGATCGACCCGACGAGGCCCGCGGCGACGACCCTGCGGTCGACGTTCGCCGGTACGGCCGTGACGGGTTCTGCGGTGGGCTGCACCGCTGCGCTGGGATTTTCCATGGCTTCCAGCCTTCGGTTTCGACCAGGGGGACTTGGGTTGGGGAGAACCATAAGAAGCGCAGTGTCTGCTGTCAACAGTTTGCAGCCGACAGGATGGGCTGCTGGAATGACGCGTGGATGAGCCGCGTCGGCGACGCTCGGTTGGTGAGGTCTTGACGGCCTGGCGCGATCGCTCGAGCGCGTCGCGGCCGGTCCGGCCGGTTGCGCTCGGCTCTACTGTGGACGGATCACGCGCGCGAGGCGCGCCACTGCTCGACGGTTTCGTCGACGTCGAGGGGCCAGGCGCGCAGCGGCGGGCCTTCCTGAGGGCGGCGGTGGGCTTCGCGGATGCGGGCGTTGAGGTCCTCGACGATCTCGCGCACCCGCTGCTCACTGCGCACGGCGGCGAGTTTCTTCGGCAGGTCCTGGATCTCGCGGGGCAGCGCGAGCGAAGGGGGCAGGAAGGAGCTCACTTCGACGTCGCCGTCCCTGGCGCGCCGCAGGGCCCAGTCCGTGGCGGCGTCGCGCCCGGTCGGCGGCGGGAGGGGTTTGCCGGCCCCCGGCAGGTCCTCGAAGTCGCCCCGCGCCTCGGCGGCCGCGATCTGCCGGTCGACCCACGACCCGAACGACATCCCGTGCGGCTTGCGCTCGGCCACCTCGATCACCTCCGATCCCCGCCCAGGTTAGCCGCGCGGTCGCGTCCGCGGACGGGTCGAAGGTCCCGACCCACCCGGTACGATCCCCGACGACCGATCGGCGCCGGAGCGGGGAGTGGCTGCGACGATGACCGTTGACGACGAAGCCGGCGCTGGTCAGGGCCCCTCCGAAGCCGAACTGCGCCGCCGGGGCGTGTGCACCGAAGCCGAGCGCATCGACCGCACGCTCGCGCTGCTCTGGCGAGACCGCGACACGACCCCGCCCGAACCCACCCGTGGCCGGCGCCCCACGCTGACCATCGGGCAGATCATCCGCGCGGCCATCGGGGTCGCCGACGCGGACGGGCTCACGGCGACGTCGATGCACCGCGTCGCCAAGGAGCTCGGCGCCGGCACGATGACCCTGTACACCTACGTGCCCGGCAAAACCGAGCTCGTGGACCTGATGGTCGACGACGTCCTCGTCGAACGCGGGCTGCCCGGCCCGGGCGAACCGCGCTCCGGCGACTGGCGCGCGCAGGTCGAGCTGTACTCCGACCGCACGCGGGAAGCACACCGCCGCCACCCGTGGCTGCGCGAGATGTCGCGCGTGCGCCCGGCGCTCGGGCCGGGCCAGCTCGCGGGCCAGGAGTACGTGTTGTCCACTGTGGACGGTCTCGGCCTGTCCCCGCGCGAAACGGTCGCCGCCGCCAACAGCATCACCAGCTACGTCGACGCCAACGCCACGCTCGAAGCCGAGAGCATCCACCTGGAACGCAGCACCGGCCAATCGACCGACGCGTGGTGGAACCAGCGCTCCGCCTTCTGGACCAAGTACTTCGACATCACCGCGCACCCGGCCATGAACGCCACCTGGCTCGCCGGCGGCTTCGCCACCACCGCCGGCGAACAAGCGGCCGCCGCCTACGAATTCGGCCTCGCCCGCCTCCTCGACGGCATCGCCCACCAGGCGGCTCGCGCCACCGGGTGAACGGCCCCTTGTTCGATCGCGCGCGTTCGCGCGGTGGGCATCCGCCGCACGTTCTTCCGCGCGGCTGACCGCGAAGTGTACTCGCGTCGGACTCCCGCCTTCGATGCATCGCATCGGCAGGCGGCGGCCGATGCGATGCATCGAGCACGTGTGCCGCGCTCGATCGCGCGCGGTCACTCGCTGGACGAGTGCGCGCGGCTCGCTCGCGCATCGCTGATCACCGCACGGTCTGCCGCCGGTTGCCGCGCGGGTTTCGGCGAGCGTGCGCGGCCGAATTCCCGGTCGTGGCGGCCAGTTCGGTGCGTCGAGGACGCCGATCGGACTGACCGCCCTGCCGGAACAGTCGCGTGCTGCCGCGGGCAGATCGGTGTGTCGGCCCAACGGCCGAAGCGGGACCCCGTGCGTCGAGAACGTCCGGACGGGCCACGGCGCGACGGCTCAGCGGGCGCCGCGGGCGAGGGCGCGGGCGATGACGTTGCGTTGGACCTCGCTGGTGCCCTCGCCGATCTCCAGGATTTTCGCGTCGGCGTAGAAGCGGGAGATGGTGGACTCGCGGATGAAGCCGTAGCCGCCGTGGATCTGGACGCTTTCGCTGGCCGCGCGGTTGGCGACTTCCGACGCGTAGAGCTTCGCCATGGCGGCCGCGGTGCTGAACGGGCGGCCCTGGTCGCCGAGCCAGGCGGCGTGGTAGACGAGCCAGCGCGCGGCCGCGATCTCCGTCGCCATGTCCGCGAGTTTGTGGCCGACGGCCTGGAAGCGGTGGAGCCGCTGGCCGAACTGCTCGCGTTCGCCGGCGTGGCGGACGGCGAGGTCCAGGGCCTTCTGGGCCAGGGACAACGACAGCGCGGCGACGCTGATCCGCCCGCCGTCGAGGACCTCGAGGAACTGCCGCAAGCCGGCGCCCTCGTCGCCGATGAGGTGGTCGTCGGGCAGCCAGCAGTTCGCGAACACGAGTTCGCGGGTGTCGAGGGCGTGCCAGCCGAGCTTCTTCAGCGGCTGTCCCTTCGTGTACCCCGCAGTGCCGTCGGGGACGAAGAAAGTGCCGTACCGCTTGCCGCCGTCCTCGTCGGAGCCCGTGAGCGCCAGGACGGTGACGCCGAGGCTCATCTCGGTGCCCGCGTTGCTGATGAACATCTTCGTGCCGTCCAGCAGCCAGCCCCCGTCGGCCCGGCGGGCGCGGGTGCGGATGCCGGCGGCGTCGGAGCCCGCCGTGGGTTCGGTGAGGCCGAACGCGCCGATCGCTTCGCCCGACGCGAGCGGGCGCAGCCAGCGCTCCTTCTGCTCGTGCGTGCCGAACGTCGCCAGCGGCAGCGACGCGATGGTCGAATGCGCGTTCCACGCCGAGGCGATCGACTGGTCGGCCGCGCCGAGTTCTTCCATGGCAGCCACATAGGACACGAACCCGGCGTCGGCGCCGCCGTACTTCTCGTCGACCAGCATGCCCATCAGGCCGAGCCGGCCGAGGTCGTGGAACACCTCGACGGGGAAGTGGGAGCGCTCCGACCAGTCGGCGGCGTGCGGCGCGATCTCCTTGGCGGCGAAGTCCCGGCAGAGCTGCTTCAGCGCGACGGTTTCCTCGGGCAGGTCGAAGTCCATCAGTGCTCCTCGGGCTTCAGCAGGATCTTGAGGTGGCTGCCGCGGTCGGCTTCGAGTTCGGCGAACGCGTCGAGCCCGGCCGAGAGCGGCCGCACGCCGGTGAGCATCGGCGTGGCGTCGAGGCGGCCCGTCGCGATGAGGTCGAGCACCCGCGGGATGTCGAAGTTGTAGCCCAGCGAACCCAGCACCGTGCGCTCGAACGGCACGATTTGCGTGATCGGCAGCGACGCGGCAGCACCGCTGATCCCGCACAGCACCGCGCGCCCGCCGCGGCGCACGGTGTTCACCGCCAGCTCCACCAGCTCGGGGTGGCCCGTCGCCTCCACCACCACGTCGGGCCCGACGCGGCCGGTGCGCAGGAACACCTCGCGGCGGACGTCGGCCTGGGCCGGGTCGAACACCTCGGTCGCGCCGATCTCGGCCGCCTTGCGCGCGCGATCGGGCACGGGCTCGCTCACGTAGAGGCCTGCCGCCCCCGCGAGCTTCGCCGCCAGCAGCGCCGCGATCCCGATCGGGCCGGCGCCCAGCACCAGCACGTGATCACCCGGCTGGACGCCGGCGCGCCGGATCGCGTGCAGGCCGACGGCGAGCGGTTCGGCCAGTGCCGCCAGCTCGTCGGACACGCCGTCGGGGATCGGCACGAGCCCTTCGACGGGCACGGTCACCTTCGACGCGAACCCGCCGTCGGCCGCGAGGCCGATCGAGCCGCCCTTCGCGCAGATGTGGTACTCGCCGTGGGTGCACCAGCGGCACACCCCGCAACGCAGGCACGGGTCCACCGCCACGCGCGTGCCGACTTCGACGCCGGGCACCGGCGAACCGAGCGCCACGACCGTGCCGCTCATCTCGTGCCCGAGGGTGAACGGTGGTTCGAGACCGGTGAGCGGGTGCGGTCCGGTGCGGATGAGGTTGGGGCCGTGCGCGTACTCGTGCAGGTCGGTGCCGCAGATCCCGCAGCAGGACACGGCGAGCACCGCCTGGCCCGGTCCCGGCGCCGCCGGTTCCGGCACGTCGTCCAGGCGCAGCTCGCCCTTGGCGTGCCAGCGCAGCGCGTGCACGCGACCACCTCCGAACTGGAGTTGTTTTTTCGAACAGTCGGTACAAGAATCGTGGTTCCCGGCGTGATGTCAAGGGGCCGGGCGAAAACCACTGAACGGCAAGGGCAGGAGCGTGATGACTTCCACCCGGGTGAGCGACCTCGCCACGGCATTCGACGGCGACCCGAACGCATTGGCCGAGATGTACCGGCGCATGCGGCTGATCCGGCAGTTCGAGGACCGGGCGGCTCGGCTGTACCGCAACAACGAGATCCCCGGCTTCCTGCACCTGTCCATCGGCCAGGAGGCGTGCGCGGTCGGCGCGTGTCAGGCGCTCGACGATCGCGACGTCGTCACGTCCACGCACCGCGGCCACGGCCACTGCATCGCGAAAGGACTCGACGTCGAGGGCATGTTCGCCGAGCTCATGGGCAAGGAGACCGGCACGTGCCGCGGCCGCGGCGGGTCGATGCACATCGCCGACCCGCGCAAGGGGATCTTCGGGGCGAACGGGATCGTCGCGGCCGGCCTGCCCATTGCGGTCGGCGCGGGCACCGCCGCGCAGCTGCGCGCGGAAGGTGGCGTGGTATTGGCGTTCTTCGGCGACGGCGCGGTCGCGCAGGGCATGTTCCACGAAGCGGCGAACCTCGCTTCGGTGTGGCAGCTTCCGGTGATCTTCTTCTGCGAGAACAACAAGTACGCCGAGTTCTCGCCGATCGCCACGCAGACGCGCGCGTCGCTGGCCGACCGGGCGCCCGGGTACGCGCTTGCCTACCACCACGTGGACGGCAACGACGTCGCCGCCGTCGCGTCGCTGGTCGACGGCCTCGTGCGGGACCTGCGCGCGGGCGGCGGTCCCGTGCTGGTCGAGGCCGACACCTACCGCTGGCACGGCCACTACGAAGGCGACCCCGAGAAGTACCGGGAACCCGAAGAACTCGCGGAGTGGAAGGAACGCGACCCGCTCGTGCGCGCGGCCGCCCGGCTGCGGGAGCTGGGCACGGACGTCGCCCCGCTCGACGCGGAGGTCGACAGGGAGATCGAAGCGGCCGTCGACGCCGCGCGCGCCGCGGCCGAGCCGTCGCCCGACACGTTGCACCACTTCGTGGGGGTGCCCCGCGAACCCGTGCCGGAACCACCCGAGGCGACGGGCGAGATCTTCCGGACGATGGACGCGATCCGGGGTGCGCTGGACCACGAGCTGGCCGCCGACGACGCCGTGTTCCTGGCCGGCATCGACGTCGGCGCCGGCGGCAACGTCTTCGGCCTGACCCGGGGACTCGCGGAGAAGTATCCCGGCCGCGTGCGGGACACGCCCATCTCGGAGAGCGCGATCATCGGCGCCGGCGTGGGCGCGGCGATGGCCGGGCTGCGGCCGGTCGTGGAGCTGATGTACTTCGACTTCGTCGGCGTGTGCCTCGACCAGTTGATGAACCAGGCCGCCAAGCTGCGGTTCATGACCGGCGGCGCGGTGAGCCTGCCGATGGTCGTGCGCACGCAGTTCGGGGCGGGGAAGTCGTCGGGCAGCCAGCATTCGCAGAGCCTCGAAGCGCTGCTCGCGCACATCCCGGGCCTCACCGTGGTGATGCCGTCGACGCCGGCGGACACCTACGGCCTGCTGCGCGCCGCGATCCGCGACCCCAATCCCGTGGTGTTCGTGGAGAACCGCCTGATGTACGGGCGCAAGGGACCGCAGCCGCCGCCCTCGCACCTGGTGCCGCTGGGCCGGGCGGCGGTGCGCCGGTCCGGGACGGACGTCACGCTCGTGTCGTACTCGAAGCTGGTGCACGACTGCGTCGACGTCGCGGAAGAGCTGGCGGGCGAGGGCATCAGCGTCGAGGTGATCGACCTGCGCACGATCGCGCCGCTGGACACCGCGACAGTCCTGCAGTCCCTGGCGAAAACCGGCCGGCTGGTGGTGGCGCACCAGGCCGTGGGCGACTTCGGCGTGGGCGCGGAACTGGCCGCGGTGGCCGCTCGCGAGGGCTTCTGGACGCTCGACGCCCCCGTGCTGCGCGTCGGCGCCGAGCGGACGCCCGCGCCGTACGCGCCGTCGCTGGAACGGGTGTGGTTGCCGTCCAAGGAAAGGATCGCGTCGGCGGTACGGGAGTCGGCCCGCGCGTGACTACGCTGCCCGCATGGATTCCGGCCAGGTCTCGGTGTGGGTGCCGATCGTCGTCGCGGTGCTGGGCATCCTGGGGGTGGTGAGCGGCCAGCTGATCAACGTCTGGCGCGAAGACCGCCGCTTTGCCCGCGAAGCCGAACGCGACGACCGGCGCTGGGCTCGCGAACGCCAGCGCGACATCGACGCCCATTGGCGGGAGAAGCGTTTCGACGTGCACGTCTCCGTCCTCGCCGCCTTCCGCGACTGGGACCGCGCCCTGGCGAAACCCGTCGCCGCGCGCGAGGCCGGGCACGAGCCGGACGGCCCGACCGCCGACGAGCTGGTCGCACTCGAGGACCAGGCGCAGCAGGTGCTGTCCGGCCTGATGGTCTTCGGCCCCGCGGCCCTCGCCACCGCCGCGGACAACGTCTACGTCGACTTCCGCCGGTGCCACGACTACGCGCTGGGCCGCCGGGAGCTAAACGCGCCGGTGAAAGAGCAGCGTTACCTCGTGATCCTGCTGGACGGGCTTCGCCGGCAGGTCCGCGAGGCCCTCCAGATCACGGGGGAATCCGACGCCGAACCGGAGCCCACCATGGCCGGCCGCGGCCGGGACGCGCGGCCGCGCGCCGTCGACGGGGCGAAACCGGCTCGCGGCTAAGCCGGCACCCGGGCCCGGAACTCGGCCACCCGTTCCTCCAGGTTCGCCACGTCGTAGCCCGGGCTGCAGAAGCCCGAGATCAGCGTCGCGCAGTACTCGCGGGAGAGGAACGCCGCGTCCCAGGGGCCGTCGGGGCGGGCCCACTGGTAGGTGTGGTTGTGGAGGTTCAGGAACTGCAGCATCGCGAGCCGCGGGTCGACGCGGCGGAAGGCGCCGGTGTCCATGGCCGCGGTGAGGAGGTCCAGGACGATGCGCTCGAACTCGCGGCGCTGGCGCAGCAGGCGGGCGCGGTTGGCGCCGCGCAGGTGGCGGTAGTCGTGCTCGTACACCCAGATGTGGTCGAGCCGTTCGAGGATGATGTCGAGCAGGGTCTCCGACAGCAGACGCAGTCGTAGGACCGGGTCCTCGTCGAGGGCGGCGATGCGGCGCGCCGCGGTGAGCAGGGGCCGCAGGACGCGGTCCTGGATCTCGACGAGGAGGTTCTCCTTCGAGCCGATGTAGTAGTAGAGCGCGCCCTTCGCGAGCCCCGCGACCTGGCCGATCTCCGCGATCCCCGTGGCGGCGTAGCCCTGCTTGGCGAACAGCGCCGCCGCCTGGTCGATGATCTCCTGGCGCTTGACCTCGTAGCCGGGTCCGTGTCCCGGTGGTCTCGGCATGGTTCCCCTCCGCGGCTCATTCGAACGTCCACTCTAGGCTTCGTCGCCGAAGCTGGCCTTGCCCGGTCCGTCGCGCAGGAACGACGCCATGCCCGTGTCGCGGTCGGCCGTCGCGAACAGGCCCGCGATCAGTGACCGCTCCAGTGCGAGGCCGGCGGCGATCGGTGAGTCCAGCCCGTGGTCCACGGCCTCCTTCACGGCCTGGATCGCGAAGCGCGGCCCGGCCGCGAGCTCCTGCGCGTACTCGAGCGCGGCCGCGAGAGGATCCGCCGCGACCCGGTCGACGAGGCCCAGCGAGAGCGCTTCTCCAGCGCGCACCCGCCGCCCGGTCATCAACAGCTCCTTCGCGCGCGACGGGCCGATCAGCCGCGCGAGCCGTTGCGTGCCGCCGGAGCCGGGGATGATGCCGAGCAGCACCTCCGGCTGGCCGAGCACCGCGGATTCCGCTGCGACGCGGTAGTCGGCGGTGAGCGCGAGTTCCAGTCCGCCGCCGAGCGCGTAACCGTTGATCGCCGCGACGACGGGCATCGGCAGTTCGGCGAACCGCGTGAACGCCTTCTGCAGCGCGCGGTTCCAGCCGAGCACCTCCTCGAACGAGAACCCCGCCAGCTGCTTGATGTCCGCGCCCGCGGCGAACACCTCCTCCCCGCCGTAGAGCACCACGGCGTGGACATCGGAAGCGTCGGCCAGCGAAGCCGCCGCGTCCTCCAGCGCGCGCCGCATCTCCGTGTCGAACGCGTTGAGGGGCGGGTGGTCCAGGCGGACCGTCGCGACCCGGCCGGTGGTTTCGACGTGTAGCCGTTCCGTCATCACTGAAGCTCCTCACCTCACCCGGTCCGGGCTTGTCAGGCCGCGATCAGGGTCCTACAGTGCTTCCCATCACGGTTTCTTAGACCGATTGGTACACGAAACTCGGCAGCGGCACAACACACCGGAGTGATGGCCCATGGACGCAGTCGAATCATCCGTCCCCGAAGGACTTTCGGTAGCCCGGGAAGCGGTCACCGACGAGGACCTCAAGGCACTCGGCGTGAACCTCGAACGGGATTTCCCCGGTTCCACCGCAGCGGACTTCCGCCGCTACCCGGTGCTCTCGGAAGGCGGCTGGTTCACCGTCGTCAAGCACCAGAAAACGCTCGAATCGGTGAGCCGTGAAACGGGCCCGTTGCTCGGTCCGATCGTCCTCACCTCCGACGGCCTCGACGTTTACTGACCACGAATCACCGAAAGGCGGGTAGTTCCATGATCGGAGTAGACGTCGGCGGCACGTTCACGGACGTGGTGGCGATCGCCGATGGCGAGATCAAGACCGTCAAGGTCGCCACGGACGTGCGCACCACCGAACGCGGTGTGCTGCGCGGTGCCGAAGAGGTCGGCGTGGCCGACTCCGCGGTGTTCAACCACGCGAGCACCCACGGTCTCAACGCGATCATCACGCGCCGGCTGCCGAAGATCGCGTTCCTGACCACGCTGGGACACCGGGACATCCTCGACATCGGCCGCACCTGGCGCCCGGTCGAAGGCCTGACGAACCCGGCGTGGCGCCGTTCCTACGGCGACGCGAACCGCCCGCTCGTGCCGCGGTACCTCCGGCGCGGCATCCGCGAGCGGCTGACCGCCGACGGCGGCATCCTGATCCAGCTCGACGAGGACCACGCGCGCGAAGAGCTCGCGGTGCTGCGCAAGTGCGGCGTCGAGGGCGTCGCCATCTGCCTCATCAACGCGTACGTGAACAACCACCACGAAGAGCGCCTGCGCCAGCTCGTGCACGAAGAGCTCGGCGACGTCCCGGTGTCGATCTCGAGCGAAGTCTCCCCGCTGGCCAAGGAGTTCGCGCGCGCGTCCACCACGGTCATCGACGTCTTCATGCGCCTGACCTACGACGCCTACACCCGGCGCCTCGACACCGGCCTGCGCGAGCTCGGCTTCGAAGGCGACCTCAACTTCGCCGACTGCGCCGCGCAGCTCGTGCGCTCCGACGTCGCCATGGAACACCCGTTCCGCATCGTCTTCGCCGGCCCCGCCGCGGGCACCGTGTCCAGCGCGCACTTCGGCGGCCTGATCGGCGCCGGCAACCTGCTGTGCGCCGACGTCGGCGGCACCTCGTGCGACATCAGCATGGTCACCGACGGCAAGCCGTTCGTGAACACCACGTTCGAGCTCGAACACGACCTGATCGTGAACGCGCTGTCCAACGAGGTTTCCAGCATCGGCGCCGGCGGCGGCAGCCTCGTGACGATCAACGCGGCGGGTGAGCTCAAGGTCGGCCCGGGCAGCGCGGGCGCCGACCCCGGCCCGGCCTGCTACGGGCTCGGCGGTACGCAGCCGACGACCACCGACACGTGCCTGCTGATGGGCGTCATCGACCCCGACGGGTTCGCCGGCGGCCGCATGAAGCTCAACCCGGACCTCTCCCGGCAGGCCTTCGAGGCGCTCGATTCGAAGCTGTCGTTCGAGCAGCGCGTGAGCTACGCCTTCAACATCGGTGTCAACAACATCGCCGAAGGCGTCGTGAACATCGCCATCCAGCACGGTGTCGATCCGCGCGACTACAGCCTCGTCGCCTACGGCGCGGCCGGCCCGATGCTGCTGCCCGCGGTGCTGGATCTCGTGCACGCGGCCGAGGTCATCGTGCCGCCGCACCCGGGCCTGTTCTCCGCGCTGGGGCTCGTGAGCTCCGACCTGGTCTACGCCGACAGCCGCAGCGCCTACACGCTGCTCACCGCCGAGGCGGCCGAGCAGGTCGACAAGGTGTACCACTCCATGGAGGAGCGGCTGCGCGAACGGCTGCAGGAGAAGGACCGCGACGGCATCGAGTTCGTCCGCAGCTTCGACGGCCGCCTCGCCGGCCAGACGTGGGAAACGCCGTTCATCGGCGTGCCCGCGGGCACGATCGACGCCGAAGCGGTGGCCACGATGGTCGCGAACTTCCACGAGGCCTACGCCGAGCGCTCCGGCAACAAGTTCGAGGCGCTGCCCGTGCAGGGCGTCACCTACCGCGTCCAGGCCGTCGCGAAGGCCGACAAGGTCGAGTACCCGAAGGTGCCCGAGCGCGCCGCGGGCGAGACCTTGCAGCCCACGCGCACGCTGCAGATCCGGTACCTCACCGAAGACGTGCTCCAGGCCGGCGAGTACCAGCGCGCCGACCTGCGCGTCGGCGACCAGGTGCCCGGACCCGCGGTCATCCGCGAACCGCTGTCCACCACGTTCCTCGTCCCGGGTCAGGTCGCGACCGTCGGGACCTACGGCGAGCTGCGCATCCGGAAGGCGTGAACCATGACCTCTCTGAAGGACCTCGACGACGCCCAGTTCGCCGAACTGTACGGCGCCGACCGCTTCACCGCGTCGGTGCTGTCGAGCCGCATGCGCTACATCGTGCAGCACATGTGCACGGGGCTGCTGAACAACGCGTTCTCGCTCATCCTCCGCGACTGGTACGACTTCGCCGCGACGATCTCCGGTCCGCCGGAGCAGAACTACCCGATGTCGTCGGTGAGCAACAGCCTCGCGATGTTCCTCGGCACGATGTCGGAAGCCGTGCGCAACACGATCGAGGAGTACGGCCCGGAGAACCTCGAGCCGGGTGACGTGGTGATCTGCAACGACCCGTACCGCGCGGGCAACCACGTGAACGACATCTGCTTCATCCGCCCGGTGTTCCACGAGGGCAAGCTGGTCTCGCTCGTCACGCTGCGCGCGCACCAGCTCGACATGGGCGGCGTGATCCCGGCGGGCTTCTCCGGCACCAAGCGCAACGTGTACGAAAACGGTCTCGTGATCGCGCCGATGCTGTTGTACCGCAACAACAAGCCGGTCAAGTCGGCGTTCAACCTGATCTTCGACAACGCGCGCTTCTGCGCGCTGCTGCTGCCGGACATCAAGACGATCTACCAGAACCTGCTGCTGGGCGAGAAGCTGATCCTGGAGAGCGTGCAGCGCTACGGGGTCGAGGCCTACCTCGGTGCGATCCGCTACTCCACGGACGTTTCGGCCGAATCCATGCGCAGCGCGCTGGCCGAGCTGCCCGACGGCGTGTACGAAGCCGAAGAGGGCATCGACTGCGACGGCGTCGACGACACCGTCGAGTACAAGATCCGGCTGAAGATCACCAAAGCCGCCGACCGGATGGAACTCGATTTCTCGGGCACGTCACCGCAGGCGCGCACGAGCATCAACGCCGGCATCCTCGACACGAAGACGGCCGTCGGTGTCGCGCTGAAGTTCCTCATCGACCCGGCGACGCCGTTCACCTCCGGCGCGTACCGGCCGATCGACATCGTGCTGCCGGCCGGCACGTTCATCAGCGCGACGCCACCGGACGGCGCGGTGTTCCTCTACTGGGAAAGCACCGGGCCCGTGCTGCTCGCGGTGTTCCGGGCGCTGGAGAAGGCGCTGGGCCGCAAGGCCGTCGGCGGCGACTACGGTTCGCTGAACATCCACAACGCCAACGGCGTGCTCGCCGACGGCACCCCGTGGGTCACCACCGCGCAGTGCGGCGGGGAGCACGGACCGTGGGGCGCGACGGAGGCGGGCGACGCCGACAGCTACTCCGTGGTGTACCAGGCCAACAACCTGGACCCGGCCACCGAGGCCATCGAGTCCGAGCTGCCGGCCGTGGTGCTGCGCAAGGAGTACTCGCCCGACAGCGGCGGCGCGGGCCAGAACCGCGGTGGCGCGGCGGTGCTCAAGGACACGCTGTACCTCACCGACGCGGAGCACTGGTCGAGCCCGCTGCACACGAAATCGGCCAGCGGGGTGGGCGTGTACGGCGGTGAAGCCGGAGCCCTCGGGGCGACGTGGGTGTTCCACCCGGACTACAAGAACGTCACGAAGGACAAGGACCTCATCGGCACCGAGCCCGAGGTCTACGCCGCCGCGACACCGGTCGCCGGGATGCTGAACCCGGAGACCAAGACCGTCGACCCGGCCGGCGAGTACTTCTACTTCGCCAGCACGCCGGTGTGGCACACCAAGCCCAACGCGGTGTTCCGCTACCTCACCAACGGCGGCGGGGGCTGGGGTTCGCCGCTGCAGCGCGATCCCGAACGCGTGTGCCGCGACGTGCGCGACGAGTACGTGACCATCGACGGCGCGTACCGCCACTACGGCGTGGTGATCACCGGCGACCCGCACGGCGACCCGGAGAACCTGAAGATCGACCACGACGCCACCGCCAAGCGCCGCGCCGAGCTGGCCGCGAAGTAGGAGGATCCCTTGTCGGAGAACGGAACCGACGTCGACCGGCAGAACGAGCTGCGTGCGGCTTTCCTCGAGGAGCGCGGGTACTGGAACACGTTCTGGGAGGGGCTGCTGGGCCTCGACCCGGATTTCTTCGAGGCGTACCTGAACTTCTCGGCGGTGCCGTGGCGCAAGGGCGTGCTGGAGCCGAAGGTCAAGGAACTGATCTACACGGCGATCGACGCGTCCACCACGCACCTGTACGAACCCGGGCTGCGCCAGCACATCCGCAACGCCCTCGGCTACGGGGCCACCAAGGAGGAGATCATGGAGGTGCTGGAGCTCACGAGCGTGCTCGGGATCCACACCTGCACCCTCGGGGTCCCCGTGCTGATGGAGGAACTGGCGGCCCACGAGCAGAAGACGGCGTGACAGCCGGCGTGCTCGACCCGCGCGGCCCGGCTTCCCTGGCCGGGTCGCGCGCGGTCGTGACGGGTGCGGCGCGCGGCATCGGCAGCCGGATCGCGGTCGAGCTCGCGCTCGCCGGGGCTCACGTCACGGTGCTCGACGCCCGCGACCCGGCTGCGACCGTCGCCGAGATCACGGCGGCCGGCGGGTCCGCCGCCGGCCTGACCGTGGACGTCACCGACCGCACCGCCGTCGCCTCGGCCATGGCCGAGGCGGCGGGCCCGGGCGAGCGCCTCGACGTGCTCGTCACGTGTGCGGCGATCTACGGCGACACAATGGCGCTCGACGAGCTGCCGGAGTCCGAAGTGGACGCCGTGCTCGGCGTGAACGTCAAGGGCACCCTGTGGTGCATCGGCGGCGCGCTGCCGTTCCTGCGCGGGCACGACGCGCGGGTGGTGTGCATCGGCTCGGTGGCGGGCAAGGTCGGCGGCGTGCTCGCCGGCCCGCACTACGTGGCGAGCAAGGGCGCGGTCCACGCGGTGGTGAAGTGGCTGGCCAAGACCGAAGCGCGCAACGGGATCGTCGCCAACGCCGTGGCCCCCGGCGTGGTCGACACGGACATGATCAAGGGCAAGGGGTACTCCGACGACTACAACCCGCTCGGCCGCCTCGCGCGGCCGGAGGAGATCGCACGCGTGGCGGCCTTCCTGGCCTCGCCCGCGGCGAGCTACATGACGGGTGCGGTCGTCGACGTCAACGGGGGCTACGCGATGGGCTGAGCGCCCTGGGAGAAGGAGGTCCGCTGTGGACGGAACAGGGTGCGCGGTCGTCACGGGCGCCGGGTCGGGGATCGGCCGGGCCTGCGCGCTGCGCCTGGCCGAGGACCGCCGGCCGCTGGTGCTGCTCGACGCCGACGGTGCGGCGGCCGAACGCACGGCCAAGGAGATCGACGGACCGGCGGCGGCGTTCGCGGTCGACGTCACCGGCGAAGAAGCCGTGACCGGCGCGATCACGCAGGCCGCGGAACGGTTCGGGCCGCCGAAGGTGCTCGTGAACGCGGCCGGCATCATCATCCGCAAGAAGCTGCTGGAGTCCACGGTGGACGAATGGCGGCGTGTGCTGGACGTGAACCTCACCGGCTACTTCATCCTGCTCAAGCAGGTGATCCCGCTGATGGCCGCGGGCGGTGGCGGCTCGATCGTGCAGATCGCGTCGATCGCCGGGCACACCGGGTACGGCTTCTCGTCCTACACCGCGGCGAAGGGCGGCGTGCTGGCGCTCACGAAGCAACTGGCCGCCGAGCTCGCGCCCGACGGGATCCGCATCAACTCCGTGAGCCCCGGCGTCGTCCACAGCGGACTGAACCGCGACACGCTGGGCAACGAGCACATCCGCGCGGCCACGGTGGCCAACACGCCGCTGGGCCGGATCGGCGAACCGGACGACATCGCGCGCGTCGTGGCGTTCCTCGCCGGGCCGGGCGCCGACTACGTCACGGGCACCGACCTGGTCGCCGACGGCGGCATGATCAGCACCATCCACTGGGGTGCCGCCGGGGGCGAGCTGCACAGCTTCCACGCGCAGGAGCGCTGATGTCGAACTTCGCCACGATCCTCGACCACAACACCGGCCGGTACCCGGACAAGGTCGTGCTCAGCCAGGGGCCGCGGACGCTGACGAACCGCGAGCTGCTCACCCGCGTCGACGCGCTCGCGTCCGGGGTCACCGAGCTGGGCATCGGCCGCGGCGACGTCGTCGCTCTGCTGCTGTACAACCACCTCGAGTTCCTCGAAGCGGTGTTCGCCGTGAACCGGATCGGGGCGGCGTTCCTGCCGCTCAACTACCGGCTCTCCCCCGAGGAGTGGCGCTACATCCTCGACCACTCGGGCGCGGTGGCGCTGCTGACCGAGCCGGAGTTCCAGTCCGCTGTGGACGGTCTCACCCTGCCGGGGCTCAAGCAGCGGCTGTTGCTCGGCGGGCGCGCCTCAGGCTGGACCCCTTACGAGGACGTGGTTTACGCGCACCTCGGCCGATCCGTCGAGCCGGTTGCGGCCGGAGCTGCCGACCTGCAACGGCTGATGTACACGTCCGGGACGACGTCGCGGCCGAAGGGCGTGCAGATCACCCACGGCAACCTGGTGTGGAAGAACCTGGGCCATCTCGTGGAGTTCGGCCTCACCGCCGAGGACACGACGCTGGTGTGCGGTCCGCTCTACCACGTCGGCGGGTTCGACCTGCCGGGTGTCGGGACGCTGCACGCGGGCGGTTCGCTGATCGTGCTGCGGAAGTTCGACGCGGCCGAGGTCGTCGACACGATCGAACGCGAGCGGCCCACCAACATCTGGCTCGCGCCGTCGATGATGAACGCGATCCTGCAGCTGCCCGACATCCTGGAGCGCGACACGTCGTCGATCCGGTTCATCATCGGCGGCGGCGAGAAGATGCCGGTGCCGCTCGTGGAGAAGATCCTCGCGGCGTTCCCGGGCGCGTGGTTCTCCGACGCGTACGGGCTGACCGAGACCGTCTCCGGCGACACCTTCAACGACGCGGAGCACATGCTCACGAAGGTCGGCTCCGTCGGACGGCCGGTGGTGCACCTGGAAGTGCGCATCGTCGACGAATCGGGCGCGCCGGTGCCGGCCGGGGTGCTCGGCGAGATCGCGCTGCGCGGCCCGAAGGTGAGCACCGGCTACTGGCGCGACGAGGAGGCCACCGCCAAGGCGTTCCGCGCCGGCTGGTTCCACACGGGCGACGTCGGGCGCCTCGACGAGGACGGTTACCTCTACGTCGAGGACCGCAAGAAGGACATGATCGTGTCCGGCGGCGAGAACATCGCGACGCCCGAGGTGGAGCGCGTGCTCTACGAGCACCCGGACGTCGTCGAAGCCGCGGTGGTCGGCACGAGCCACCCGCGGTGGGGTGAGGTGCCGCAGGCGTTCGTCGTCCTCCGTCCGGGCGCCGCGCGCGACCGCGACGCGCTGGTAGCGTTCTGCCGGGATCGGCTGGCGAAGTTCAAGGTGCCCGCCGACCTGGTGTTCCTCGACGAACTGCCGAGGACACCGTCGGGCAAGGTGCTGAAGAGGAACCTGCGCGGATGAACGAGTTCGACCTGACGGGCAAGGTCGCCTGGGTGACGGGCGCGGGCAAGGGCCTCGGCCGCGCGATCGCGGTGGCGCTCGCGTCGGCCGGCGCGACGCTCGCCGTGACGTCGCGGACCGAGGCGGATCTGAAGTCGCTGGCCGAGGAGGTCGGCGACGCGCTGGTGCTGCCGGGTTCCGTGGCGGAACCGTCCTTTGCGGACGGCGCGGTGGCGCGGATCGTCGAAGAGCTGGGCCGCGTCGATGTCGCCGTGACCGCAGCCGGCATCAGCCCGACGTTCCGTCGCAGCGAACAGGGCAGCGACGACGACTGGGCGAACGTCCTGGACGTCAACCTGTCCGGCACGTACTACTGCGCCCGCGCCGCCGGACGCCAGATGCTGGAGCAGGGTGCGGGATCGATCATCACGGTGTCGTCGGTGCACGCGCGGTCGGGCTTCGACCGCATCGCCGCGTACGCCGCGAGCAAGGGCGGCGTCGAAGCGCTGTCGCGCGTGCTCGCGGTGGAGTGGGCGCCGCGCGGGGTCCGGGTGAACGTGCTGGCGCCCGGTTACTTCCACACCGACCTGTCCGAAGGGCTCGTCACGAGCCGGTGGGGCGAGCGGATCCTGGCGAACATCCCGCAGAACCGCGTCGCGGCGCCACCGGAACTCGGTGGTGCGGCCGTGTACCTCGCTTCGGACGCGTCGACGTACACGACCGGCTCGACGCTCACCGTCGACGGGGGCTGGACGGCCTAGCTGTTGCGGGTCAAGATGCTTACCCAATGGTGAGTACCGCAGAAAATAGTGGGTACTTCCCAGCCCGCGGGTCCTTGCCCAGCATGGACGCATGCCAACAACATCCACACCCCAAGACGCGATCGCCTCCGAGGGCCCCGCACGCAGCTACGAGAGCCTGCGCGCGGTTGACCGGAAGGCCGGTGGTGTCGCGTGAGCGCCTCGCCGGTCACCCTGATCGGCCTGGGCCCCATGGGCCAGGCGATGGTCCACTCACTGCTGCGCGCGGGACACCCGGTCACGGTGTGGAACCGCACCGCTCAGCGCGCTGAAGGTGTGGTCGCCGCCGGGGCACAGCTCGCGGCCACCCCGGCCGAGGCCGTGTCAGCCGGCGATCTGATCATCCTCAGCCTGACTGACTATCAGGCGATGTGGGACGTGCTCGGCGACGCCACCGCCTCGCTCGCAGGACGAACACTCGTCAACCTCAGCTCGGACACACCGGACAGGACCCGCGAGGCGTCTCAGTGGGCTGCCGCGCACGGTGCCGCGTTCGTGGCCGGTGGCGTGATGGTGCCCGCTCCGTTGGTCGGCACCGAGTTCGCCCACGTGTACTACAGCGGCGACCAACGGGGCTTTGACGCTCACCGTGACGCCCTCGCCCGCATCGGGGAGCCACGATTCCTGGGTGCCGATCCCGGCCGCGCTCAGCTGGTGTACCAGGCCAATCTCGACATCTTCTTGACCACGCTGGCCGGCTTCGCCCACGCCACCGCCCTGGTCGGCTCCGCCGGCATCACCGCCGAGACGTTCCTGCCCGAGGCCGTGCACCTGTTCAGGGCGATCCCCGACCTGATCGCCCCCGACGGCATTGCCGCTCTCGGCGGTCGCATCGACGCCGGCGACCATCCCGGCGAGGGCAGTACCACCACCATGATGGGGGCAACGGCCGAGCACATCGTCGCCACCGCCGAGTCGGCCGGCATCGACGCCGAGCTTCCTCGGGCGGTGCAAGCGCTCTACCGCCGCGCCATCGACGACGGACACGGCAGCGACGGCTGGACCCGAACCATCGACGTTGCCCGAACCCCCGCGGCACGAGCATGAGCGCTGCCCCACGGGAATGCTCCACTTGTCGTGACACCAGCCCCAAGGCGCGTGGCACCCGAGCCGGAGGCCCTCGTGTCTGACCGTAACGCCCGGACCACGTTCCTGGGGGGTTGCTGATCGTCCAACGTCACCACGCGGGATGGCCCCAAGCCCACATCGCCGCCGCGATGGGCATCTCCCGTGAATGCGTGAAGACCTGGCTCGAGCGCTACGCCACCGAAGGCGAACCCGGGCTGCGGGACCGATCCTCACGCCCACACACCTCGCCCCGGCAAACCTCCAGCGAGCTCGAACAACAGACCATCACCTTGCGACAGCGTGAACGCCGTGGCCCGGCCTGGCTGGGCCACGAACTCGGTGTCCCGACACGGACGGTGTCACGGGTGCTGGCGCGCCACCAGATCCCGCGGCTGGCTGCGCCGGACCCGATCACCGGACTGGTGATCCGGGCCAGCATGACCACGGCCGTGCGCTATGCGCGGGACCGACCCGGCGAGCTGGTCCACAGGGACGTCACAAAGATCGGCCGCAGCCCCGACGGCGGCGGCTGGCGAGCACCTGGCCGCGTGCACCGGGAAGCCACCCGACCGGGGTTCGATCCGGTCGACTACCGCGGCCGCAACGTCGTCGAACGACGGTTCACCCTGCTCAAGCAATGGCGGGGCCTGGCCACCCGCGTCGACAAGCCGGCCATCGCCTACCGCTCCGCCGTACTGCTCCACTTGTGGTGACACCAGTCCCGAGGCTCGTGGCCGACGGCCCTCGTCCACCTAGCGGCCCGGCGCGATCGCGGTGGTTTCCGGTTCCGGTGCGAGCACGAACTCCTCGCGGCGGAACACGCCTTCCCGGAAGAAGACCCGCCGCGCGGCCGGCCGGCGGCCGCGGGCGGTGACCACGAGGTCCACGAACTGCTCAGGCAGCCCGCCGACGGCGAACGCGCCGTCGGCGTCCGTTCGCGTGCGCACCAGTTGCCGGCCGCGGCCGTCGGTGACCGTCAGGTTCGCGCCGGCGACGCGGTCGCCGGTGGTCGAGCGCACGGTGCCGATCAGCATCGGTGTGAGCTCGCCGAAGTGGTGCTCGCGGGGCGGCAGCGCGGTGGGGATCGGCATTTCGATCGACGGGTCCTCCACCGGCGGGCCGTCGCCGGCGGCGGTCTGGCGCCGCACCCACACCGCGTGGCCGACGTTCAGCGCGGTGCCGAGGGCGAACCACGCGCCGAGCACGACGACGGGTCCGGCGACCCCGGCGCCGTGGAAGTAGCCGATCCCGCGCACGGCGTCGATCAGGTTCCCCATCGGCAGGATCGGGTGCAGGGCCCGGAAGAACGCGGGTTCCAGCAGGTACGGCATCGCGCCGCTGCTGGAGGCCACGCTGAGGATGATGAACAGCACCACCGCGACGCCGGGGAAGAACTGTTTGAAGATCGGCACGAGTCCTTGTGAGGTCAGGGAAATCACGAGGCAGAACAGGAAGGCCACGGCCATCACCGCCGGGGCGTCGGGGACCACGTCCATGCTGCGCGCGATGAAATAGCCCGCCACGGCGAGGAAGGCGTCCCAGCCGATGAGCGTCAGCACCTTGCCGCGGCGGGTGAGCCCGACGGCGCGCAGCAGCATCATCACGGCGAAGTAGCTGGGGAACGCCCACGCGAGCACGAGGTAGAACAGCCCGTTGCCCGTGGCGTCACCGGGTGCGGTCGGCGCGAGGTCGGTCACGGTGAGCCCGCGCGCCGCCTGCGGGGTGAACGCCTGGGTGAGCACCGTTTCGAGCGGGACGCCGTTGGCCTTCGCGACGTACAGCACGGGGTGGGTCGCGTCGGCCACGAAGGCGGCTGTCACCGAGCGGTCGAGCACGCTGCGGCGGGCCGCGTCCGCGCCGGGCGCCACCCGCACGTCGAACCCGGCCGGGCTGACCTGGTCCAGCGCGGCTTGCACACGCGTCGCGGCCGCCGGATCGGCCACGGCCACCGGCACGTGGTGCGGCTGCGGGTGGTGGAACGCGATCAGGTAGACGACCGCGAATCCAGCGAACAGGACAACGCAGAACCACAGGTTCTCCGCGAGCGTGCGGACGAGGGACGGTTTCGCCGCGGGCTGATCAGCCATGGTCGCAGGCTAAACTTGCAGCACTGCAAATTTGCAGTAGTGTAACGAACATGACAGAGCCCGGGCTCCGGGAGCGCAAGAAGGAAGCCACCCGGCAGGCGATCCGGGCGGCGGCGGTCGTGCTCTACCGCGAACGTGGTCCGCAGGCGGTGACCGTCGACGACATCTGTGCGCGGGCCGGCGTCTCCTCCCGCACCTTCTTCAACTACTTCGACAGCAAGGAAGAAGCGGTCCTGTCACTGGCGTTGACGCCCGACGGGGTCGGGGCCGGCCTCGCCGCGCGGCCGGCGGGGGAAGCCCCGCTGGCGAGTCTGCGGGCGGTGTTCACGCAGCGGTTCGAGCAGGTCGAGAACGATTCGACGGTCCAGGAGCGGGCGCTGCTGCTGCGCGAGCACCCCGACCTGTGGGCGCGGCTGGCGCAGACGAGCCGGTTCGTGGAAGAAGCGGCGGCCGAGGCGATCGCCGAGCGGATCGGCCGCCCCGTGGACGACGTGTACGTCCGGATGACCGTGCTGGCCGCGTTCGCCGCGACCCGGACCGCGTTCACCTGCTGGCACCCGGGCCGCGGGCCGGGGTTGGTGGCGCTGGTCAACCGGGCGATGGACGTGCTGGCGGCGGGGCTCGAACCGCCGCGATCCTGAGGTCCCTTGTGGACGGTTCCGTCCATCGTGGACACGCGATCAGCCGACGGTGAAATCGACCCCCGTCAGCTCCTCCGACCGGGTCCACAGCTTCGCCGCGATCGCCGGATCCCGGTCGGCCTTGACGGCGGTCTTGGGCACCGGCTTGCCGGCGCCGCCGCGGGCGGGCCCGTAGAACTGGCCACCGCGGGCCTCCGGGTCCACGGCGGCGCGGACGGCGGGCCAGGCACCGCGGTCCTTGCCTTGCGTGATGGGCGCTGCGAGGCGGAGCCAGGCCTTCGGCTCGGTGATGTGCTCGCGGCGCGGGCTCGCGCGATCGAGGCTGAAGCCGGGGTGGGCCAGGACGCACTCGACCTTCGACCCGGCCGCGCGCAGCCGCCGGTCGAGCTCGAACCCGAAGGACTGCACGGCGTGCTTGGAGTTCGCGTACGCGCGCGACTCGGAGTACTTGCGCTCGGTGAGCAGATCGTCGAGCGCGAACGGCGCCAGCCGCGTGATGAGGCTGCCCATCGGGACGAGCCGGGCGTTGGACGCGGTGAGGGCCGGCATCGCGAGTGCGGTGAGCGCGAAGTGCCCGAGGTGGTTCGTGCCCACCGCCAGCTCGAAGCCCTGTTTCGTGGTGTGGCGCGTGCGGCCGGGGGAGGTGGAGCCGGCGTTCTCGATCAGGGCGTCGACCCGGCCGCGGGTGCCGAGTTCACCCGCGGCTTCCCGCACCGAATCGAGGTCCGCCAGGTCGAGCCGGATCGTGCTGACGTCGGCGCTTCCGGTGTGGCGCTTGATCGTTTCGACGGCGTTGCGCAGCCGCTCCGCGTTGCGCCCCAGGACGATCACGTGCGCGCCGGCCCCGGCGAGCTGCTCGGAGATGAAGTAGCCGATCCCCGCGCTCCCACCGGTGACGGCGTACGTGCGGCCGCCGAGGTCGGGCAGCTGTTCGGGATTCCAGGACACGTTCGCTCCTCGGGCTCGGACCGAAGCCCAGCCTAGCCCCGGGTCGCCGGACCGCCGGCCTGAACGTTCGGCAGGCCTTGGGGCGGGCGCGGATGCTGAGAACTCAAGGTGTCCGGCATCCGGGCGGCGCCGGGATCGCAGCCAGGCGTTCCCCGGGCCCGCGGAACTCTTCGGCTCGGCGTCAGCCGATCAGCTGGGCGATCGTGGCGGCGATCGGCGTGGTCGGACGGCCGAGGAGCTTGCTCAGGTGGCCCGGGGTGCCGGCGAGGCGGCCGCGGCCGATGGCGACGTCGACGTCGGCCAGGATGGTCGCCATGAGGGCCGGGACGCCGGCGGCGGTGAGGGCGGCTTCGTACTCCGCGCCGGGGACCGTGCGGTGCTCGACCGGGCGGCCGCCGGCGGCGGCGAGGGCTTCGGCGTACTCGCCGTAGGTCCAGGCGTGGTCACCGCTGAGTTCGTAGGCGACGCCGAGGTGACCGTCGGTGCGGAGGACCTCGGCGGCGGCCTTCGCGTAGTCCTCGCGGGGCGCGGTGGCGATGCGGGCGCCGGCCGGGACGCTGTTGACGACGGCGCCGCGGGCGAGCGCGCCGGCGGGGTCCGGCACGGCGAGCTCGGTGTACCAGTTGTTGCGCAGCAACGTGTACGGCAGCCCGGAGGCGAGCACGAGCTCCTCGGTGGCGCGGTGGTCGTCGGCGAGCAGGAAGTCGGCGTCCGGCCCGCCGAAGACGCCGGTGTACGCGAGCTGTGCGACGTCGGCGGCCTTCGCGGCGTCGATCACCGCGGCGTGCTGCCCGACGCGGTGGCCCGGTTCCGTGCCCGACACCAGCAGTACCCGGTCGCCGGCGCCGAACGCGCCGGCGAGCGTCTCCGGGCGGTCGTAGTCGCCGGTGTGCACGCGAACGCCCAGGCCAGCCGCCTTCTCGGCGCTGCGCGCGACGGCCGTGATCTCCTTCGCGGGCACCCCGGTGGCGAGGAGGTCGGCGATGACGAGGCGGCCCAGCTGCCCGGTCGCGCCGGTGATGACGATGCTCATGATCTTCCTTCGAGGTGGTCGGTGTGCTTCCGACAGTCACCCTAAGAGAGTCACTTTCTCATCGTAAGTACCCACTTTGAAGTAAGGTACTGGTGTGGCCGTAACCGAAGAGGACGCGCTGCCCGAGGCGCCCAACGTCAACCGCGCGACCTGCCCGTCGCGTGGCGTGCTCGAACACGTGACGAGTCGCTGGGGGCTGCTGGTCCTCGCCTCACTGCTGGACCGGTCGTTCCGGTTCAGCGAGCTGCGCCGCGAGATCGGCGGCGTGAGCGAGAAGATGCTGGCCCAGACCCTGCAGACGCTCGAGCGCGACGGCTTCGTGCACCGCGACGCGAAGCCGGTCATCCCGCCGCGCGTCGACTACTCGCTCACGGCGCTGGGGCGCGAGGCGGCTGAACAGGTCTGGGCCCTGGCGCACTGGGTCGAGCGCAAGCTGCCGGCCGTCGTCGAGGCGCGCGGCAGCTACGACGAGGCGCACCGGGCCTGATCGCGGCTCAGCCGGCCGGCGGGGTGCTCGTCGTCGTGGTGGTGCTCGACGTGGTCGTGCTCGTGCTCGACGAGTCCGTGCCGCTGTTCGACGAGTTGGCCGACGTCGTGGTCGACGTCGTCGTGCTGGACGGCGGCGGGGTCGTCGGCGTGCTGGTGTCGCCCTGCGACGGGCTCGACGATTCCGGCGGCGACGAGCTGCCGGACGTCGGCGGGAGCTGGCTCGTGGACGTGGTGCCGGGGCTGGTCGGCGTGGTCGAGGGGCTGCCCGAGCTCGAACCGGGCGCGGTGGAGCTCAACGGCAGCTGCGTCGGGGAGCCCGGCGGGGTGACGATCGGCGCCGCCGGGGGAGCCACGTCGCCGAGCGGGCTGCCGGCAGCGGCCGCGACGGCGTCGGGGCCGGGCGGAACGCCGATGGGCACGTGGCTGTCGGGCAGGCTCGACACGCCGCCGCGGTAGGCGGCCGCGTACGCCATCACCGTGTCCACATAGGACTGCGAGTTGTTGTAGCGGCGCACGGCCACGCGCTGCATCTGGTCCGTGGACAGGTCGAGCCCGCCGGAGCACAGGTAGCGGGCGGTGGCGAGGGTTTCGTCGTAGATGTTGTCCGGGTCGGACACGCCGTCACCGTTGCCGTCGGACGCGTAACCCCGCCACGTGCCCGGGATGAACTGCGTCGCGCCGACCGCGCGGTCCCACACGGGGTCGCCGTCGTACTTGCCGCCGTCGGTGTCGGGGATCGCGGCGAACGAACCCGACCCGTCGAGCACCGGGCCGAGGATGGGTTCGAGCGTGTTGCCCTCCGCATCGACGAAACCACCGCGGGCGTGGTTGGACTCGATGCGCCCGATGGCGGCGATGAGCGCCCAGTCGAGGTGGCAGCCGGGCTGTTCGCGGGCCATGATGTCGGCTGCGTTCTTGTACGCCTTGAGCATGCTGGCGGGAATCCCGAGCGGCCCGGACGGCGTCGCCGACCCGAGTCCGAGGGCGAAGCCCGGCACGGTGAGCGGCTGCGGCGTGGGCGGCTGCGGCAGGCTGCCGTCCACGGCGAGCGGCGGCAGCACCAAGTTCGGCGGCAGCCACGGCATCGCGGCCGGCAGTTGCTGCTGCGCGTCGGCGGCGGGAGCGGGATTGGCGAGCGGCGTCGGCAGTCCCGACGCGGCTACCGTCGGCAACACGACGAGCGCGCCTCCTGCGAGGGCTGCCACCGTGCCGCGCCGGACCGACCGCGAGCCTGGCCGGTGTTTCGCCATCGTGAGTCCCCGTTCCCCTCGACCCTGCTTCGTTCGTCAAGCTAGCTGATGCGGGTGCTTTTTTGTGAGGGGGCGAGTGAAATCTGTCCGAGACAGAGAAGTCTTGTACATCCGGCCTAAATCTTTGGTTGGTCGACTGTCCATTTTCACCGGGGTTTGACGGGGTCAGCGCCGTTTTCCCGGTGTTGCGCCAAATGGAGTAGCCGTGAAAAACACCGGGCCAGCGGATCTTCACGGTAGGCACCGAAAGCGGGGATGGGTTCGTACCCTTCCCGCTGGTAGAACCGGATCGCTTCCGGTTGGCGCAGCCCGGTTTCCAGTACCAGCCTGGTGATGCCGCGCGCTGTGGCGTGATCTTCCAGTGCCCGCAGCAACGCGGTGGAAACGCCGGTGCCGCGAGAGGTCGGGACCACGTACATGCGCTTGATCTCCGCTTCGCCCGGTCCGAGAAAACGCAGGCCACCGCACCCGAGCGCGACGCCGGCGCGGCGGGCGACGAGGAAAACGGACATCGAGGCCGCAGTCGGTGGTTCGCCCGCTTCGTGATCGCCGGTCCCGTAACGGGCGTCCAGTTCCGCTCGTTGTGCCGCGCGCAGTGCGGTGGCATCGGGTGCGTCCCAGTCTTCCTGTCCGATCTCGATCACCGGTACCCCCTTTTCGGAACAGGTGTTACGGTAACAGATGTTCCGGAACGGAGGCCGCGATGCCGAAACCACGCGACGTCGACGCCCAGCGCGCGCTGCTGTCGGGGGCCGTGTGGCAGGTCCTGGCGGCCGACGGCTTGCCCGGGCTCACGGTGCGGGCCGTCGCCGAGCGGGCGGGTTGCACGACCGGGCTGGTGATGCACGCGTTCCCGACGAAGCGCGCGTTGCTGCTGCACGCACGCGACCTGCTGCACCAGCGCACGGCCGAGCGCGCCGACGCCACCGAGTCCGCCGGGGGCCCGCCCGCGGCCGTTCTGCGGGACGTGCTCGGCCACGCCGTCACCCTCACCCCCGAGGCGGCGGACGAGGCGCGCGTCTGGGTCGGGTTCCTCGCCGCCGCGCTGGCGGATCCGGAGCTGGCCGCGCGGCACCGCGCGCACAACCGCTCCTTCGTCGCCCGCCTGACGCGGCTCGTGGGCGCCTGCCGGCCCCGCTGGTCCCACGCCCGCCGCGAACGCACCGCGAAACGCCTGGTCGCGCTCGTCGAGGGCCTCAACGCGCTGACCGCCGCCGACCCGGACACGTACCCGCCGGCCACCCACCGCGAGGCCGTCAACACGGCGGTGCGGGAACTCGAAGGCTGATCCCTCAGGCGGCGGGGCGGTCGAAGGCGCCCGCGGCCTGGCTCGCCCATCGCCGCTTGGGGTCGGCTGCCTCGGCGTGAGCCCTGTCTCCAAGGCCGCCGCCGGGGTTCGAAGGCAGCCGGCCCGCTGAAGCGCGAGCTCCGCGCGTTGCCGGTGAAGGCTGCCCCCTCAGGCGGCCGGGCCGAAGCGCCGCCGGTACTCCGACGGGCTCAGGCCCGTGTGTTTGCGCAGCTGGGCCCGGAGGTTGGCGGCCGTGCCGAAGCCGCTGTCGGTGGCGACGCGGTCGAGACGCAGTTCGCCGCGTTCGAGGAGGCGGCAGGCGAGCGCGGTGCGTTCCGCGGTGAGCCACGCGAGCGGCGTCGTGCCGAGTTCGGTGCGGAAGCGGCGGTGCAAGGTCGCCGCGCTGGTCGCCGCGCGGGCCGCCAGGTCGGCGACGGTCAGCGGCCGGCCCAGGTTCGTGCGGGCCCACTCCAGCACGGGTGCCAGCGACGCGTCGGGCACGACCGGCACCGGGCGTTCCACGAACTGCTGCTGCCCGCCGTCGCGGTGGCCGGGGAACACCAGGCGGCGGCTGACGGCGTTGGCGATCTCCGCTCCGTGGTCGCGGGCGATCACGTACAGCCCGAGGTCGAGCGCCGCCGCGCTGCCGGCGGCGGTGAGGACGGTGCCCGCGTCGACGAACAGGACATCGGGTTCCAGCTGCACGTCGGGGTAGCGCGTGGTGAACTCCGCCGCCCAGCGCCAGTGGGTCGTCGCGCGGCGGCCGGCCAGCACACCCGCCTCGGCGAGCGTGAACGCGCCCGTGCAGAAGCTCATCAACCGCGCCCCGCGCGCGGCGGCCCGGCGGATCGCGGCGAGCACCGCGGGGTCCGCCGGCACGTGCGGGTCCGGCCGGTTCGGGACGATCACGGTGTCCGCCGCGTCGACCGCCTCGAGGCCCGCGACGCCGGACAGCGTGAACATCCCCAGGTGCATGCCGACGCGCTCGTGCGGCGCGGCCAGGGAGAACTCGTACCACGGCCGCCCCAGCTCCGGCCGGCGCAGGCCGAACAGCTCGGTGGCCACACCCATTTCGAACGGGTTCGAGCCGCCGTCCACGACCATCACCACGCGGTGCGAGGATCCTTGCGACATGTGCTATTCCTAGCACTCCCGCACCGCCGCGGACCAGACGACGATCGACGGTATGACCAACCCCATCGCCCTGGACTCCGCGCTCGCCGGCTTCGACGCCGTGTGGAGCCCGCGCATCGTCGCGAACGTCAACGACTACGACATCCGCCTCGCCCGCTTCGGCGGCGAGCACGTGTGGCACGTCCACGAGGACACCGACGAGTTCTTCCTCGTCCTCGACGGCGAGATCGAGATCGGGCTGCGCGAGCCCGCCGGCGAGCACGTGGTCACCGTCGCGCGCGGTTCGGTGTTCGTGGTGCCGCGCGGGACGTTCCACAAACCGTCGTCGAAGGGCGGTGCGGTCGTGCTGCTGGTCGAGCCTTCGGGCACGCTCTCGGTCGGCGACGAGCACGACGAGGTCCCCGGCCACGTGGACGTGACCGTCGGCCACCGCGTCGAAACCGCCTGATCAGCGCCGCCAACTGCTGAGTTTCAGACTGAGACGGCGTACGCTGCGCACCATGAAACGGACTTCGTTCGCGCAGTGGCCGTGCTCGATCGCGCGGACCATGGACCTGCTCGGCGACTGGTGGACGCCGCTCGTGCTGCGCGACGCGTTCTACGGCGAAACGCGCTTCGACGAGTTCCAGCGGGCGCTCGGCATCGCGCGCAACACCCTCGCCGACCGGCTGCGGCGGCTGGTCGACGAGGGGCTGCTGGAGAAGGTCGCGTACCAGACCGAGCCGGTGCGCTACGACTACGTGCTCACGGACAAGGGCAAGGACTTCTGGAGCGTGCTCGCCGCCATGACGGCGTGGGGGGACCGCTGGCTCTCCACCGAAGCCGGTCCGCCCATCACGACGCACCACGAGGCGTGCGGTCACGACACCCACGCCGAGGTCGTCTGCGCGCACTGCGGCGAACCCCTCACCGCCGAGGACACCCGCATGCGCCGCGGCCCCGGCTTCCCCGAGCGCATCGCCCGTCGCCCCGACGTCGAGGCCCGGTTCGCGAAGCAGGAGGCGCCGCGCTGACGGGCTGCTCGCGTTGACAATCAGGGTCTAGTTACGAAACTATCGTGGTCAGAGGCACCTTGACGGTCGACGCTGAGGAGGCGCACCACGATGGAGTGGACCGGCGCGCGGTACGCGGACAAGCCCACGGCCGAGGCGACCACGTGGATCGACGGCGATCCCGAAGTGGTCTGGCCGTTCGTGGCCGACGTGCGGCTCATGCCCGAGCTGAGCGACGAGCTGCAGCGCGTCGAGTGGGCCGGTGGCGCGTCCGGGCCGCGGGTCGGCGGCAGCTTCGTCGGGTACAGCAAGCACGAAGCGCTCGGTGAGTGGTCGACGACGTCGTTCATCGTCGAATGCGAGGAACCGCGCGTGTTCGCGTGGGCGGTGGCCGATCCGGAGGCGCCGACGGCGACGTGGCGCTTCACGCTCGCGCCCGAGAACGGCGGCACGCGGCTCACGCAGTGGATGCAGATGGGTCCGGCGCGTTCGGGGCTGTCGCTGGCGATCGACCGCATGCCGGACAAGGAGCAGAAGATCGTCTTCGTTCGCATGCGCGAGTTCGAGAACGCGATGACCGCGACCGTCGCGGCGATCAAGGACCGGGTCGAGGCGGCGCGGTGATGCGCACGGCGACCACGGTCGAGGGTTCCGCCGGCTGGCCGCAGACGCTGGAGTTCGTGCTGGAGGCCGAAAAGCTCGGCCTCGACGTGTGCTGGGTCGCCGAGGCGTGGGGGTCTGACGCGCCGTCGGTGCTCGGGTTCCTCGCCGGGCGCACGACGCGGCTGCAGCTCGGCTCCGGGATCATGCAGGTCGGCGTTCGCACGCCCGTCGCGGTCGCGCAGGCGGCGCTCACGCTAGCCGACATGTCCGGCGGCCGGTTTTCGCTGGGCCTCGGCCCGTCCGGTCCGCAGGTGATCGAGGGGCTGCACGGCGTGCCGTTCGCGAAGCCGCTGACCCGGTTGCGCGAGACGGTGCAGATCGTGCGCAGTGCGTTCGCCGGTGAGAAGATTTCCTTCTCCGGCAAGGCTTTCGACATCCCGCTGCCCGGCGAAGCCCGCCCGATGCGGTTGTCGGCCAAACCCAACGAGGACATCCCGATCTACCTCGCGACCCTCTCGCCGAAGATGCTCGAGCTCACCGGCGAACTCGCCGACGGCTGGCTCGGCACCAGCTTCGTGCCCGAAGGCGCCGACGCGTACTTCAGCCACCTCGACGCGGGTCTCGCGAAGTCCGGCCGGGTGCGCAAGGACCTCGACGTGTGCCAGGGCGCGGAAGTCGCGTTCGCCGCCGACGAGGACGAGCTGCGCACCATGGTGGGCAGCCGCAAGAAGGAGCTCGCTTTTTCCTTGGGTGGCATGGGTTCCGCCTCCACCAACTACTACAACGACGCCTACAGCCGGCAGGGCTGGGCCGAGGTCGCCGCCGAAGTCCGCGACCGCTGGCAGTCCGGCGACCGCGACGGCGCCGCCGCGCTCGTCACCGACGAAATGGTCCTCGGCACCACACTGATCGGCACGGAGGCGATGGTGCGCGAACGGCTGCGCGTCTGGCGCGACGCCGGCGTCGACACCGTCCGCCTCTACCCGGCCGGCGACACCCTCGACGCCCGCCTCACCACGCTCGGGCGGGCGCTCGACCTCGTGCGGGAGGTGGGCTGATGGCTGGGTGGCACAGCACGGCGTGCAGCCTCTGCTACCTCAACTGCGGGCTGGAAGTTCAGCTCGACGGCCGCCGCATCACCCGCGTCCGAGGCGACAAGGCCCACCCGCGTTCGGGCGGGTACCTGTGCCAGAAGGCGCAGCGCCTGACGTGGTACGGCGACCACGTCGACCGGCTGACCACCCCGTTGCGCCGTCGCGCCGACGGCACGCACGAGCCGGTCAGCTGGGAGACGGCGCTGGCGGAGATCGCCGCGAAGCTGCGCGAAGTGCGCGACGCCGACACTGCAGCCGGCCGGCCGGGTTCCTTCGGTTACGTCGGCGGCGGCGGGCAGGGCAACCACTCCGGCGGCGCGTACGGCACGTCGCTCATGAAGTGGATGAACGCCGACCGCCACTTCAACGCGCTGTCGCGGGAGAAGACCGGCGACTTCTGGGTCAACGGCGCCCTGTTCGGGTCCTCGGCCGTGCACACCGCGGAGGACGTGGAGCACTGCGACCTCCTCGTGGTCCTGGGGTGCAACCCCTGGCAGGCCCACGGGTTCAGCAACGCACGCCACGCGCTCAACACGATCAAGAACGACCCCGGCCGCCGGATGATCGTGATCGACCCGCGGCGCACGGAGACCGCGGAGATCTCCGACCTGCACCTGCCGCTGCGGCCGGGCACCGACGCGTTCCTGCTCGGCGCCATCCTCGCGCTGATCCTCGAGCGGGGCGGGGTGGACACCGCGTTCGTGGCCGCGCGCACCGAAGGGTTCGACGAGGTCGCCGCTGCGCTCGCGAAGGTCCCGGTCGACGAGTGGCTCGCGCACGCGGAGGTGGCGCGGGAAGACGTCGAACGCGCGGTGGACCTGATCCTCGCGGCGAAAGCGATGACGGTGCGCGTCGAGCTGGGCATCCAGCAGGGGCGCCACTCCACGCTCAACAGCTACCTCGAGAAGCTGCTGTACCTGCTCACCGGGAACTTCGGCCGGACCGGCACGAACAACCTCCACTCGTGGCTGATGCCGCTGTGGGGCGGGTCGACCGGGCGGCGTTCGGAGCTCACCGGCTTCGAGTACATCGGCGGTCTGCTGCCGGCCAACACGATGGCCGAGGAGGTGCTGAGCGAGCACGACCACCGCGTGCGCGTGCTGTGGGTCGAGTCGTCGAACCCGGCCAACACGTTCGCCGGCACGCACGACGTCGAGCGCGCGATCCGCGCGGCCGAGCTGTCGGTGGTGGTCGACGTCGCGTACACGGAGACCGCGGCGCTGGCCGACTACGTGCTGCCCGCCGCGTCGCAGCACGAGAAGTGGGAGTACACGCTCTTCACCTTCGAATGGCCGACGAACTACTTCCAGCTCCGGCGCCCGTTGTTCGACCCGTTGCCCGGCACGCTCGTGGAAGCCGAGATCTACACGCGGCTGTTCGCGCAGCTCGGTGTGCTCCCGTCGGCTGAGGCACTGGCCGCCGTCGCGCAGGCGCCGCGGGCCGAACTGCAGGCGCGGCTGAAGGAGCTCGTGGCGCAGCTGCCCGAACGGGCCGCGCTCCTGCCGGTGCTGCTGTACCGGACGCTGGGCGCGACGTTGCCGGACGGCGCCGCGGCTATTGCCCCGCTGTGGGCCGGTGCGCACCGCGCCGCCGCGACCATGCCCGTCGCCGTCCAGCGGGCGCTCGGCACGACGGCTTCGGGACCGGCGCTGGGCGAGGGGCTGTTCGACCGGATCCTGGCGAGCCCCAGCGGCACCCCGTTCTCCACGCACACCCAGGACGAGATCTGGACGCTCCTGCGCCGCGACCGCGTCCAGCTGGCGGTGCCGGCGCTGCTGGACTGGCTCGGCGAGCTCGATCCCGCCGCGGAACGGCCGGATCCGGCGTTCCCGCTGTCGCTCGTCAACGGGCAGCGCCGCGCCCACAACGCCAACCAGATCCTGCGCGATCCGCGCTGGCGCCGGACCGACCCGGACGGCGCGCTGCGCGCCCGGGTGGCGGACCTGGCCGCGATCGGCGCCGAACCCGGCGACTGGGTCGCGGTGGTGACGGCGGCGGGCCGCGTCGTGGTCCGGGCGGAAGCCGACGACACCCTGCGTCCGGGCCAGCTCGCCCTGCCGCACGGCTACGGCATGGCGCACCCGGACGGCCACGGCGAACGCGTCGTGAACGGGCCGCGCATCAACCTGCTCACGTCGTCGGCGGACCGGGACCCGATCGCCGGTACTCCGCACCACAAGGACGTGCCGGCCCGCCTGGAACCGGCGACCGAGGCCGAACGGGCCCGGGCTCAGCGCGACAGCGAACGGGTGGCCGCCGTCCGCGCGTAGCCGCCATTCCGCGTAACCACCTGCCATCGCGGCTGCACCTCGGGGATCATGGGTTGCCCCGAGGGAGGAGCTTCGATGCGCAAGGTCGTGTCCACGGTGTTCGTTTCGCTCGACGGTGTCGTGGAGGCGCCGGACCAGTGGTCGTTGTCGTACTGGACGCCGGAGCTGGAGCGGGCCGTCGGCACCGCCGTGGCCGACGCCGACGCGATGCTGCTGGGCCGCATCACGTACGAGGGCTTCGCCGGGGTGTGGCCCGGCGGGACGAACGCGGACGACCCCGGCGCGGAGTTCCTGAACAGCGTCCGCAAGTACGTCGCGTCGACCACCCTCGCGAGCGCCGGCCGGCACGACACCACGCTGCTGCGGGGTGATCTCGGCGCCGCGATCACGGACCTCAAGAACCAGCCCGGCGGCACGATCATGACCAGCGGCAGCACAACGCTCGTCCGGTGGCTGCTCGCCCACGGCCTCGTCGACGAACTCACGCTCGTGCAGTACCCCGTGGTCGTCGGCGGTGGCCGCCGGTTGTTCCCGCTCGAAGGCCCGCCGCTGGACTTCGCGCTGGCACGCTCGACGGCCTTCGCCAACGGCGTGCTACAGCTGGTCTACCGGCCGGCTAGGGCGTGTCCTGTGAGTGGTTGAGCTGTGGGTCTGGTAGTTGGGCCCGGTGGTTGGTCGGGGTGAGCTGACGGACAAGGCGTGGGCGGTGATCGAGCCATTGCTGCCGGCGCAGCAGGGCGGCGGCCGGCGGTCGCGGGATCACCGTCAGGTGATCAACGCGATCCTGTGGAAACTGCGCACCGGCGCCCCGCGGCGTGACCTGCCTGAACGCTACGGGCCCTGGAAAACTGCGCATGAACGGCTGCGGCTGTGGACCAAGGACGGCACCGGGCACCGGATCCTCGACCGGGTGGTCGTCATAGACGACGCCGTCGGCGACCTCGAATGGGTCGGCTCGGTCGACTCGAGTGTTGTCCGGGCGCACCAGCACTCCGCCGGGGCCCGGAAAAAGGGGGATGCAGCGATGGAATCGAAGCCGTCGCACTCGACGGGAAAGGACTCGGCCGATCCCGCGGCGGACTGAGCACGAAGATCCACCTCGCGGTCGAGGGACGTGGCCTGCCGATACGGATCCTGCTCACCCCGGGCCAGGCAGGAGACAATCCGCAGCTGCTGCCACTGCTGGACGGCATCCGCGTCGCCCACGACGGGCCCGGACGTCCGCGGTGCCGGCCGGAAACGGTGATCGCGGACAAGGCCTACTCGCATCCCTCGACCCGCGAGGCAATGCAGATCCGGCGGATCAGATTCATCAGCCCCGAACGCGACGACCAGATCGCCCCGCGGCAAGCACAAAGGCTCCCGCGGCGGGCGACCACCCGCATTCGACGCCCAGGTCTACAAGCAGCGCAATGTGGTCGAACGCTGCTTCAACCGGCTCACACAGTTCCGTGACCTCGCCACCCGCAACGCCCAACGCGCCGCCTACTACCAAGCCGAACTCACCATCGCCGCCATCATCCTCTGGCTCCGATGACTTACAGGCCGGCCGGCTAGTTGACCTGGCGCTCCTGGCCTTCCCAGAACGGCTTGCGCAGCTTGAACTTCTGGATCTTCCCGGTCGCCGTGCGGGGCAGCTCGTCGAGGAACTCCACGCGTTTCGGGCACTTGTAGCCGGCGAGGTGCTCCCGGCAGTGCGTGATCAGGTCCGCGGCGGTCGCCGGCGAGCCGTCGGTGACCACGAGAGCCGTGACGAGTTCGCCCCACTTCTCGTCCGGGATGCCGATGACGGCGGCCTCGCGCACTGCCGGGTGGGAGTTCAGCGCGTCCTCGACCTCGATGGACGACACGTTCTCGCCGCCGCTGATGATCACGTCCTTCTTGCGGTCGGCGATGGCGAGGTAGCCGTCTTCGAACGAGCCGCCGTCGCCGGTGTGGAACCAGTTCCCCTCCTGCACCCGCGCGGTTTCCTCGGGGTTGTTCCAGTAGCCCTCGAGGTTCATGTTCGACTGGACGAGCACCTCTCCGTCGGTGTCGACGGAGACGCGCACGCCCAGCGCCGGCGTGCCCGCGCGGCCGAGGTTCTTCGCCTGCTCGTGCGGGTCGAGATCCGCCCACTCCGACCGGAAGCGGTTGACGGTCAGCAACGGCGAAGTCTCGGTGAGGCCGTAGATCTGGATGAACTCCCAGCCGAGTTCGGCGCGCACGCGCTCGATCGTGCGGGTCGGCGGCGGTGCGCCGGCCACGACGATGCGCACGCGGTCGCGGCCGGGGATCTCGCCGTCCCACTTGGCAGCGCCGTCGAGCGCGGCGGTGACGACCGCCGGCGCGGCGCACATGATCGTCACGCCGTGCTCCTGCACGCGGCGCAGGATCTCGGAGCCGTCGACCTTGCGCAGCACGACGTGCCGCCCGCCGAGGCCGGTGACGGCGTACGGCATGCCCCAGCCGTTGGCGTGGAACATCGGCAGCGTGTGCAGCAGCACGTCGTTGTCGTTCAGCGTGGTGTGCAGGCCGAAGACGGCCGCGTTGAGCCAGAGGTTGCGGTGCGTCAGCTGCACGCCCTTGGGTCGCGCCGTCGTGCCGGACGTGTAGTTCAGCGTGGCGGTCGCCGATTCGTCGCCCGCCCACGGCCGCGGAGTGCCGTCGCCGCCCCAGATCTGTTCGTCGTGCTCACCGAGGACGAAGACGTGCTTCGCCGTCACGCTGTCCAGCAACGGCTTCAGCTCCGGGTCGATCAGCACGACCTCGGCGCCGGAGTGCTCCACGATGTAACGCACTTCCGCCGGTGCGAGCCGGAAGTTCACCGGCACCAGGATCCGGCCCCAGGCCGAAACGCCGAAGAACGACGTGAGCAACCGCGCGGAGTTGTGCGAGACGATCGCGACGCGGCCGCCGACGGGCACGCCCAGCGCGTCGAGGTTCGCGGCCTGCGCGCGGGCCCGCCGGGCCAGCTCGCGGTAGGTGACTTCGCCCCAGGAGGCGGCGGGCTGGTCGGGTTCGTCCACCACCGCGATGCGATCCGGGTACACCGTTTCCGCGCGGTCGAGGAAGTCGCGGACACCGAGGTCGTAGAACACGTGCCGATCCCTTCGCGTCGAACGGGCAGCGCCGCCCGTGCGGGGATGATCCCCCGCGGTCGGGGGCCCGGCCACCCCACAAAGGGGGTGGTCAGCCGAGGAGGCCGGCGGCGCGGGCCCGGTTCACCGCCTGGATCCGGTTGGACACGTCCAGCTTGCGCATCGCGTGCTTGAGGTACGACTTGACCGTGTTGGGCAACAGGCCGAGCCGGTCGGAGATCTCGTCGTTGGTGCAGCCCTCGCCGACCAGCCGCAGCACGTCGACCTCACGCGGGGACAGCGCGATCCCCGGCGCAACCCCGGTTGGCTTGAGGCGTTCGCACACGGCGAGCAGCCGCGCCCGGGCCTCGTCGTCGTGCATCGAGCCGGCGATGGCGAGGAGTTCGGCGTGCAGGTCGGCGTCGCCCGGCGGCGTGGCCGGCGGTGCCGCGACGCGGCGCCGGACCTCTTCCTCCACCTGGATGTCGCGCTCCAGCCGCGCGACGACGGAGCCGGCCGCCCGCAGCACGCGGTCCCCGAAGGTGATCGAGTCGCGCGTGGCCGCGTACAGCACCGCGCGCGTGGACGCGCCGACGCGCACGGGCAGCGCGACCATCGCCCGCAGCTGCTCGGGGGCGACGGCGCGGTCGTACTTGTGCGTGATGCCCTGCGCGCTGAGGTAATCGATGACCGTCGAGGGCCGGCCGAGCGCCACGGCCTTGCCGCCGAGCCCGGCGCCGGTGTCGACGTGCAGGTGCTGCAGCGAGCGCGTGGCCGTGCCGCGCAGCTGGTCGATCACCAGCGTGCGCGAACCCGCCGACACGGGGCCGCCCAGCGCGACCGGCAGCCCCGTTGCGCGCTGGAGCGCCTGCAGCGCTCCGGCGAGAAGGGGGCTGGCCGCCAGCGCGAGCCTGCCCGGTGACGTCATGGGCACCGTCCGCTTCATCCGACCTGCAAGCCGTCCGACCTGCGATGAGGGTCAACCGTACGTGATGCGTCGCGTTCGGACTACCGGTGTGGTTCCGTGGTGCGGTGGCCGCACCGGATTTCGACACCGTCGCCGAAGACCTGTACGCGGGGGAGCCCGCGGAGTTCGTCGCGTCGCGCACCGCCGCCGCGCGCGAGGCGAAGAAGGCCGGGGACGCCGAGCTCGCGCGTCGCATTCAGGCGCTGCGCAAGCCGACGACGGCGGCGTTCTTCGTGAACCGCCTCGCCCGCGACGGTTCCGCGGCGCTGACGGAGCTCGCCGAGCTGGGGGATCGCTTGCGGACAGCCCACGCGAACCTCGCCGGCGCCGAGCTGCGGGAGCTCGCGCAGCGGCGGACGGAGCTGGTGCGCGGCGTGCTGCGCGACGCGCCCGGCCTGAGCGACGCCGTGGCCCGCGAGGTGGAGGAGACGCTCGAAACGGTGGTCGCCGACCCGGACGTCGCGCGGCTCGTGCTCGCCGGCCGACTCACCTCCGTGGCGCACCAGGACGTCGACCAGTGGCTGTCGTGGCCGGCTCCCGCGGCGGGCGCGCCGAAGAAGAAACCGGCGAAACCCCAGGCGGCGAAGGAAAAGCCGCGCAAAGCCGACGAGAAGGCCGCCCGGGCGAAGTCCGAAAAGGACCGTCGGGACCGCGAGCGGGAACGCGCGGAACGGGAGGACCACCAGCGCAAGGTCACGGCCGCGACGCGCGACCGCGCTGAGGCTTCGCGTGCGCTCGTGCGCGCCGAGCGCGTCGCCGAACAGGCCGACGCGCGCGTGACGGAGTTGCGCGAACGACTGGCCGACGCCGAGGAGCGCGCCGCCCGGGCCGCCGAAGAACTTTCGACGGCGCAGGCGGCGTTCGAGAAGGCGGATGAGGCGGTGCAAGCACTCGACGGGAAGCTCGGTTAAAAAAGGACTTCGGCGAGCCGGCGGTAGCCCGTGAGCGGGTCGGGACCGAGCACGTGGACCCCGACGTGGTCGGCGCCGGCGGTGAAGTGCTCGTCGAGTCCGGCGCGGACCGCGGCCGGGGCGCCGTGGAGCACGAGGGCGTCGATGAGCCGGTCGCTGCCCTCGCCGCTCACGTCGGCCTCGGTGAAACCCAGGCGGCGCAGGTTGTTCACGTAGTTGCGCAGGCCCAGGTACGGCCGGTGCACGAAGGGCCGGCCGATCGCGCGGGCGGCCACGCGGTCCTCGGCCACCACCACCTTGTGCTCCGGCGCCAGCAAGGGTCCGGCACCGAGGACGGCCCGGGCGTGTGCCGTGTGCGCGGGCGCGACGAGGTACGGGTGCGCGCCGCGCGTGCGGGTGCCCGCGAGTTCGAGCGAACGGTCCCCCAGCGCCGCGAGCACGCGGGCGTCGGCGGGCACGCCTTCCGCGTCGAGCCGGTCGAGGTAGCCGACCATCTTCGCGTACGGGCTCTCGTAAGCGGCGACTGATTCGGGGTGCCCGACACCGACGCCGAGCAGGAACCGGTCGCCGTGGCGGTGGGTGATGCGGTGGTAGGCCTCGGCGACGCGGCCGGCGTCGTTGGTCCACATGTTCACGATCGCCGTCGCGACGACGATGTGCTCGGTCGCGTCGAGGACCTCTTCGAAGAAGCGGAGATCCCCGGCGGACCTGGCGCCGAGGCCGAACCACGCCGTGCCGTAGCCGAGCTTCTCCGCTTCGACGGTGAGCGCCTTGCGGGTCTGCTCGTCGAGCGAGGGGTTCAGCCAAGCGCCGTACCGGCCGAGTGCTGCGGGCATGAGCTACTCCTCTACATTCGCTAGGTGCTCGAATGTAGCAAATATAGCGATGGCTACGACGCGAGGCGGGTGAGCCATTCGCGCAACAGCGTGTGCTCGGCCGGGGTCAGCCGGCCGGGAGCGTCGTCCAGGGCGGTCGCGAGGGCGACGGCGAGTGCGCCGACCGTCGAGGCCTCCGCGGGCTCGTCCGTCACGAGTTCGGCGAGCAGCGCGTCGCGGACCTGGCGCGACATCGCCAGGTCGCGCGTGTCTTCGGGCTGCGCGATGAGGCTCAGGGTGACGCCGGAGTTCGCTGCCGCGATCTGCCGCGCGGCCTCTTCGGGGGTCACGCGCAGGCGGCCTTGGCGCGCCACGAGCGTGAGCAGGTCCAGCAGCATCGCTTCGGCGCTGGAGGTGAGGGTGCACGGCACGCCGGGCTGGATCTGGCCGTAGAGCAGCACGTAGAAGGCGGGGTGGGCGAGGCCGTAGTCGACGTGGCGGTCCCAGCCGGCGCGGATCCGCTCCACCGGATCGGCGTCCGCCCGGTTTTTGTCGGTGCTCTCCACATACTGGGTGAAGCCGAAGTTGACCACGGCGTCGAGCAGGCCCTGCTTGCTGCCGAAGTGGTGGTACAGCGTCGGTGCCTGCACGCCGGCCCGCTCGCAGATCGCGCGGGTCGACACGGGTCCGCCGTCCGCCGCGTCGAGGAGCTGGGCTGCCGCGAGCAGCAGCCGGTCCCGCGCGCTGGTGTTCTGGTGGGGCATGTAGCAAATATAGCGATGAGGAGAAACCGGGAATGCCGCTCGCGGACGAGATGCTCAACGATCGCGTCGTCGCCGACCTGCTGACGGCGCTGCAGGCCGCGGCGCCCAGGTCCGGCTTCGACGAACTGCGCCGGGTCCGGCTGGGCGGTCTCGGTCTGCGGCAACGCGCGGACGCGCTCCGCGACGCGCTGCTGGCCGACTTGCCCGGCGGCTACCGCGAACTCGAGGCCGTCGTGCGGACGGCGCTGGCCGGCGACTCGTTCACGGGCTGGCTGATCTGGCCCGTCTCCGAAGCCGCGTCCGCTCGGGCGCTGGAAGACGGCAGCCCGGCGGCGTTCGACGCGGCGCTGGACCTGCTGGCCGACCTGACGCCGCGGCTGACCGCCGAGTTCGCCATCCGGCCGCTACTCGAGGCCGACCTCGACCGCGCGCTGCCGCGGGTGCTGGCCTGGACGGCGCACCCGTCCGAGCACGTCCGGCGGCTGGCTTCGGAGGGCACGCGGCCGCTGCTGCCGTGGGCGCGCCGGGTGGGCGCGGTGCTGGCGCGGCCGGGGGTCACCCTGCCGATCCTCGACGCGCTGCACCGCGATCCGTCGGCGTACGTGCGGCGTTCGGTCGCCAACCACCTCAACGACCTGAGCCGCGCGCGGCCCGACCTCGTGGTCGAGGCGGCGGGGCGCTGGTCCGCGTCCGCCGACAAGCCGACGGCCCAGCTCGTGCGCCACGGTCTGCGCACCCTGATCAAGCAGGGCGACCCGGGTGCGTTGGCGCTGCTGGGTTTCGCGCCGCCGGCAGGGATCACACTCGCGGACTTCGCGCTGTCGGCCGGCTCCGTGGCCGTCGGCGGCGAGCTGGGCTTCTCCGGCGTCCTGCACAACACCGGTGACTCACCCGCGAACCTGGTCGTGGACTACGTCGTCCACCACCGCAAAGCCAACGGCACCACCACGCCGAAGGTCTTCAAGCTCACCACGAAAACCCTCGCTCCGGGCGCGGCGCTGCCGCTCGAGCGCACCCACTCGTTCCGCCTCATCACGACCCGCGTCTACCACCCGGGCCAGCACAGCCTGGAGCTGCAAGTGAACGGAACCTCGCTGGGCAAGGCGGATTTCGAGCTGACGCCGTGATGTCCGTTGTGGACAGTGCTCAGTGGACGAGGTAGCGGAGCATGAGCGTCCCGCCGTCTTCGAGCACCGACACCAGCTCCAGCCGCGCCGGATCGAAGTCTTCGCCGACGGCGGCGCGCGAAGCTTCGCCGGCCACGAGGAACGGGGCGATCGTGAGGCGCAGTTCGTCGACGACTCCCGCGGCGACGAGCGACGCGAACAGGCGCGGGCCGCCCTCGCAGTCGATGCGGGTGAGGCCGCGCCCGGCCAGTGTCGAGACCGCTTCGCGGAGGTCGACGGCGTCCGTGCCCGCCACCAGCACGTCGGCGCCGGCGGCCGCCCACGCTGCGCGCAGCTCCGGATCGGTGGCGGCCGAGGTGACGACGATGGTCGGCACCAGGGCCTTCGTGATCACCGGAGCGTCCGCAGGTAGGGAGTGGCCCGTGGTGACGACGGCGATCGGCGGGATGGGCGCCAGGCCGTGGCGCCGGCGGCGGTCGGCGGAGTGGGCGTCGGGGCGTAGGCCCTCGAACCCCTCGGCCACGGCGGTGCCCGCGCCGGCGAGCACGACGTCGGCGAGGTCGTTGCCGAGCCGGTAGATCACGCGGTCGGCGGGAGTGGACAGCGAGGCCGAGCGGCCCTCGACGGTCACGGCGCCGTCGGCGCTGGAGACGAAGTTGACGGCGAGCCACCGCCCTGGCGTCCGGTACGCGTACAGCGCCTCCAGGTCCGCCTCGGCGAGTTCGCGCGTGCCCGGGAAGATCTCGTGCATCAGATCGACCGCACCACGTGCGCGGGCGCGCGGGTGCCCGCGATGCTGGCCACCATCTCCGCCACTTGCCGCGTTTCGAGCACCTGGTGGGCGCGGAACATCGCGGCGCCGTGCAGCGCGGCGACGGCCGTGGCCGCGAGCGTGCCGATCACGCGCTCGCCGACGGGCACGTCGAGCGTTTCGCCGATCACGTCCTTGTTCGACAGCGCCATCAGCACCGGCCAGCCGGTGTCGACGAGCGCCCGCGTGTGCCGCATCAGTTCGAGCGACTGGTAGGAGTTCTTGCCGAAGTCGATGCAGGGGTCGATCATGATCCCCGCGCGCGGCACGCCGGCCGCCAGCGCGCGCTCCGCGAGCGCGGTGGTGCCTTCGATCACCGCTGAGACCACGTCGTCGTACTCCGGCTTCACGGCCTCCGTGCGCGGGGTGAGGCCGTTGGTGTGCGAGCAGATGTACCCGGCCCCGTGCTGGGCCGCGACGTCGAGGATCTCGGGCTCGTAGGCCGCCCAGTTGTCGTTGACGATGTCGGCGCCGGCGCGGCAGACGGCGTCCGCGACCTCGGCGCGGTAGGTGTCGACGCTGATCACGAGGTCGGGGAACGTCTCGCGCGCCCACGCGACGGTGGGCGTCACGCGCGCGATCTCCTCGGCTGCGGTGACCTCGGGTCCCTTGCCGGCCGGCACGCCGCCGATGTCGATGAGGTCCGCGCCCTCGGCGCACGCGCGGCGGATCGCCTCCTGCGCGCGGGTTTCCTGGAACGTCGCACCGTTGTCGTAGAACGAATCAGGGGTGCGGTTCACGATCGCCATCACCAGTGCTCGATCACTGGCGAGGCGGCGGCCTCGAAAGACGAGGTCGGGCGTCTGCATGGCTTCTCCCGTACCGGAACGTCGGTTGCCGCGATCATAGGCGAGCGACCGGCGTGGACACGGTGGCAGGCGGCGGGCGACGGGACGGGCAGCGGTGTTCGTGTGCGGCGGGCAGGTGGCGGGCTTCCTTGCCGAGGGCCACCTGCTCCCGGGCCGGCGACTTCAGGAGGCGAGCGCCTCGTTGATGGCGTGGAATTCCTGGGCGGTGCGAGTGGCGGAGAATTCGATCACGGAGTAGTGCGCGAGGTGCTGGGCGACGAGGGGATCGCTGGCGAGCACGGCGTCCAGCTTGCCGCGCAGGCAGGGGCGGGTGAGGATGACCTGGTCGTGGTCTTCCCCGCCTTTTCCGGAAATCAGGAACAATCCGCGGGCGAAGTGGCCGCGCAGCCACTCCGCGTGTTCCGCCAGGGCGTAGTCGACTTCGTTTCGGGGCGCTGTGTAGGACAGCAGTGCTATGTACATAAGCTCAGAGTAGAACTCGTTCACCCGACTCGCATCCTCCTGCCGAGTGGCACCGGACACCGTAAACCGCGAATTGCAATGAGTTCTTTACAATCGCTTTTTTCGCTTTTTCCATGCGACCGACGTACGTAAATCTGCGTACGCGAGGTGTCGACACCGGCACGACGACGAATCGTTGTCGCGACACCAAAATCGGGGGCATGACTCAGACGGTGACGGCGGCGGTCGGCCGCATCTGGCAGGAGGGCAGGCGCGTGGAGCGCGCGGCGTACGTGGTGGGCGCGGTGCTCTTCGCGAGCGGCGTGGTGAACGCGGTGGTGCTGCTGGCGTCCGGCGGCACGTGGCTCGGGCCGGTGTCGCTGCGCAAGGCGGTCACGTTCGGGTTGTCGTTCGGTCTCACCCTGGCTTCGGTGGCCTGGGCGACCTCGTACCTTTCGGTGAAACCGCGGCTGAGGGCGACGCTGCTGGGCGCGTTTCTCGTGGCGTGCGTGGGAGAAGTCGTGCTCGTGACGATGCAGGCGTGGCGCGGCGTGCCGTCGCACTTCAACTTCGAGACCGGCTTCGACACGGTGGTCTCGACGTCGCTGGCGGCCGGCGGTGGCGTGCTCGTGCTGACCGCGCTCGGCTTCACCGCGGCGGCTTTTCTCTCCCCCGGTGCGCTGGCCCCGAGCATGCGCCTGGCCGTGCGCTTCGGGTTGGTGGTGCTGATGGTCGCGCTGGCGACCGGCGCCGTGATGATCGCCCGCGGCGTCACCGAGGCCCGTGGCGGCGACGCGCAACTCGCGTACACGACAGCAGGCGCGCTGAAACCGCTGCACGCCGTCGCGATGCACGCGATCCTCGTGCTGCCCGGGCTCGCGTGGCTGCTGCGCTTCACCGATCTCCCGGAACGGACGCGGCTGACGATCGTCCGGGTGGCCGTGGCGGCAGACGCGGTGCTGACGGCGGTGATCGGAATCGAGGCGTTCGCGGGAATTCCGCCGTTCGGCGCGCCGCCGGCGTACCTCGCGCTCTCGGCCGCCGCGTTCGCCGTTCTCGCCGGCACGGGTGTCTTTTCGTTAATGCGAATCAAAAACCGGGCTGGCTATTTCAGCGCAAGCAATCCCTGAACCGCGTCGACGAGTGTCCGCCGCCGCGCCGCCCGGGCGGCGGGCACGTGCGGGCCCAGTTCGGGGTTCGTGCTGTGCCACGCCGCGGACAGCGCCTGCACCAGCACGAGCAGCTGCACCGGCGAGAAGTGCCCCGAGATCTCGCCGTCGCGTTGCGCCCGCCCGATTTCGCGCAGCCGCACGTCGTTGACCTCGGTGATCGCTGCCAGGTGCGCCGAGCCGGACCGCTCGAGCCGGTACCACGTCGACAGCCGCAGGTTCTCCGGGTGCTCCTCGAAGTAGTCGAACGCGCGCCCCAGGTAACCGGCGAGGTCGCTCGCGTCGAACGGCACCGCCTCGAAGAACGCGTTCGTCTGCTCGTCGAACACGGCGTCGAACAGGCCGTCCTTGCTGTCGAAGTAGGAGTAGATCATCGCCTTGTTGCACCCGGCCGCCGCGGCGATCCGGTCCACCCGCGCCCCGGCGATCCCGTAAGCGGCGAACTCCCCGGTCGCGGCCTCGAGGAGCCGCCGCTTGGTCTGTTCTGCGTCGCGAGCCATGCCGCCCAGCTTACCAACCAACCAGTCGGTGACTTGGCTCGCGCTAACGTCGACGGCGATACGGAGGGAGCGATCGTGCCGGGAGTCGTCGTGATCGGGGCGGGGCCGGGGATCGGCCGCGCGGTGGCGCAGCGGTTCGCCCGCGGAGGGCTCGAAGTCGCGCTGGTCGCGCGCACGCACCGCGAACTCGGCGTCGCGGCCACGACCCACCTCGCGGACGTCGGTGACGAGCACGCCCTGCGCGGGGCGCTCGACGGCGTCGCCGGCGAACTGGGGTTACCGGAGGCCGTGGTGTACAACGCCGCCGTGATCCGCCCCGACACCCCTGGTGAGCTGTCGGTGGACGAGCACCTCGCGTTGTGGCGCGTGAACGTCCTGGGCGCGTACGTCGCCGCCGCGCACCTGGCTCCGGCGATGGCTGAGCGCGGCCGCGGCACGTTCCTCGTCACCGGCGGCATGCCGGAGCCGAAGGCCGCGTACAGCAGCCTGTCGCTGGGCAAGGCGGCGCTGCGCACGCTGGTGGCGCTCTTCGCCGAGCAGTACCCCGCGCTGCACTTCGCGACGGTCACGGTCGCCGGTGCCGTCGCGCCCGGCACGGCGTTCGACCCGGACGACATCGCGGAGCACTACTGGCGGCTGCACACCCAGCGCGGTCCCGGCTGGGACCTGGAGGTGGTTCACGACCAGCCCCAGTCCTGGGTGAAGCACCCCGCCAGGTAGAGGTCCACCCGGTCCGCGAACCGGCCGAGATCGCGGCCCGTCAGTTCCGAGATGCGCGAAATGCGGTACCGCAAGGTGTTCACGTGCAGGTGCAGCGCGCCGGACGTCTGGGTCCACGACCCGGAGTGCTCCAGGAACGCCTTCAGCGTCGCCATCAGCTCGGAGCCGTGCGCGGCGTCGTAGGCCAGCACGGGGCCGAGGACCTTCTCGCCGAACGAGCTGCGCAAGTCCGCGGGGACGGCGGCGAGCAGGAGGACGTGGGAGGCCACCTCGTCGCCAGCCAGGACGGTCGCGCGGCCTGGCGCGAGGGCGGCCAGCGTGCGGGCGTGACGCGCTTCCTGGACGCCGGCGCGCAGGCCGGCGGCGTCGGGCGCGCGGCTGAGGCCGACGGAGAGCCGGGCGGCGCCGAGGGCGGGTTCGACCGCCCGGACGGACTCGCGCAGCCCGTCCGCGAGCCGGCCGAGGCGGTCCGGGGCGGGGAAGAGCGCGTACGTGTCGCCGTCGACCGTGCCGACCAGCGTCGGCGGCGGGACGGCCGCCAGAAGCTCCTCCACCAGCACCTGCGTGAGACCCGGACCGCCGCCCGAGACCTCCGCGGACAGCGTCACCACCTGCGCGGAGGCCGGAAATCCCAGGGCGGCGAGGCGCGAGGACAGCTCGACGGCGGACGCGTCGGCCGAGAGCACCAGCCGGAGCAGGGGTTCGGCGGCGCGGTTCTCGATGCGCTTGGCTTCGTCGACGCGCGAACGCTCCAGCCCGATCAGCGGCGCCAGTTCCAGCGCGAGCTCGCGGCGTTCGGGAGCCCAGCGCCCGACGTCGCCGCCGGCCACCAGGAACCAGCTGGCCACGCGGTGGCCCGACCGGCTCGCGGCCGCCAGCAGCGTCACCGGCCCGTCGTCGCCCGGGACGGTCAGCGGCAGCCGTTCGGCGCGCAGGAACCGGCGGGCCAGCGTCGCGCGCCGGGCGGCGGACGGCGGCGAACCCGAGCCGGCGATCAGCCGGCCCGTCGCGCTCAGCACCCAGCACCCCGCGTCCAGCTCCGCTGCACCCGCGGCGACCAGCGCGGACAGGCCCTCGCCGCCGGTCACGGCCGCGACGAGCCGCCGGTGCGAGTCGTGCGCGGGAGCGGAGCGCTCGGCCGCCAGGCCCAGGATCACGCGTTCGGTCACCGTCGCGAAGGACACCGACACGGGCACCTCGAACAGCGGCAGCCCGACACTGCGGCAGGCCTGGACGAGGTGCCCGGGCACCGGCCCGCCGACCTCAGCGGTGCCGGCGCCGAGCGCGATCACGCCCGCGGCCGCGAGCATGCCCACGAACTCTTCGGCTTCGGTGGGCCCGGGCAGCCAGCGCAGGCCGCACAGCACGATCTCGCCGCCGTTGAGGTAGCGCGTCGGATCCTGCAGCGTCGCCTGGAACACGCGCTCGAACTCCCGCTCCAGCGAGTCGGCACCCGTCAGCAGCGTCAGCCCGAGCCCCGGCGTGTCCAGCAGCGCACCCAGCCGCACGCGGCACCTCCTTCCGGCCTCCAGTAGCGCACACGCGGGGCGCCCCGTCGTTTGGAGGAACCTACGAAAAACGGCCTCCCGACCGCTCGTGGTTTCGGTGGATCTGCCGTGGTCCGCGCCACGTCACGGCGTGTGTACTGCTCGGCGAGCGAAGGGAAGGAAGACCATGGCGATCGTTCTGGGCGAGAACCGCTACGGCAAGGCGGAGAACCGGCTCGTGCGCGTCGACCGCGACGGCGACGAGCACCGGATCACCGACCTCGACGTCAGCGTTTCGCTGTCCGGCGACATGAGCGACACCCACCTCACCGGCGCCAACGACAAGGTGCTGGCCACCGACACGCAGAAGAACACGCTGTTCGCGTTCGCCCGCGACGGCGTCGGCGAGATCGAGGACTTCGCGATGCGGCTCGCACGCCACTTCGTGACGTCGCAGGAGAGCATCGACCGCGCCCGCGTGCGCGTCGAGTCGTTCCCGTGGCAGCGGCTGACCGTCGGAGGGCAGCCGGCCCACCACTCGTTCGCCCGCTCGGGCGGCGGCACGCGCACGACGACCGTGCACCACGACGGCGAGCGCGCCTGGGTGGTCGGCGGCGTCGAGGACCTCACGGTGCTCAACACGACCGGTTCGGAGTTCTGGGGTTTCCCGCGCGACGAGTACACGACGCTCGCCGAGACGAAGGACCGCATCCTCGCCACGGCCGTCACCGCGAGCTGGCGCTTCGGCACCGAAGACACCGACTGGGCCCGCGCCTACGACACCGCGCTCGCCGCGATGCTCGACGCGTTCGGCGGCACACACAGCCTCTCGCTGCAGCAGACGCTGTACGCGATGGGCTCGCGCGTGCTGGAGACCGTGCCCGAGATCGTGGAAGTACGGCTGTCGCTGCCGAACAAGCACCACTTCCTGGCCGATCTGTCGCCCTTCGGTCTTGACAACCCCGGTGAGGTGTTCTTCGCCGCCGACCGTCCGTACGGGCTGATCGAGGGCAGCGTGCTGCGCGACGACGCGCCGCCCGCCGGGCCGGCCTGGTCCTGAGCCGGAGGCCGACGTGGAATTCCTGCGCCCGACCTCGCTCGCCGAGGCCCTCGAAGCCAAGGCCGCGCACCCCGGCGCGGCGCCGATCGCGGGCGGCACCGACGTCCTGGTGGAGATCAACTTCGACCACCGCCGCCCCGCCGCGCTGCTCGACCTCAACCGCGTGCCCGAGCTCTACGGCCACGACCGGGAAGAGGGCCGCATCCGCATCGCCGCCGCCACGCCGTACACGCGGATCATCGCCGAACTCGGCGACCGCCTGCCGGGGCTCGCGATGGCGGCCCGCACGGTCGGCTCGCCGCAGATCCGCAACCGCGGCAGCGTCGGCGGCAACCTCGGCGCGGCCTCGCCGGCGGGGGACTCGCACCCGGCGTTGCTGGCGGCGGACGCCGAGGTGGAGATCGCGTCGGTGCGCGGCATCCGGCGCGTGGCGGCGAAGGACTTCTACACCGGTGTGAAGCGCACCGTCCTCGAGCCCGACGAGCTGATCACCGCCGTGCACCTGGCGCCCGCGAGCGGCCCGCAGCAGTTCAGCAAAGTGGGTACCCGCAACGCGATGGTGATCGCGGTGTGCGCGTTCGGCCTGGCGGTGCACCCGGCCGAGCGGCGCGTGGGCACGGGGCTCGGCTCGGCCGCCCCGACCCCGCGTCGCGCCCTGGCCGCCGAGGAGTTCCTGGCCGGCGAACTGGCGGCCGACGACCAGTGGGAGCGCCCGCGCGCGCTCGCCGATTCGGTGAAGCGCCGCTTTTCCGAGCTGGTCGCGGCCGCGGCCGCCCCGATCGACGACGTCCGCGGCAGCGCGGACTACCGCCGCCACGCCCTCGCCGTGCTCGCACGGCGGACCTTGACCTGGGCGTGGACCGAATACTCCGGAGGGAGGCGAACCGAATGCGCGTGAACGTGGTGGTCAACGGCGAACAGCGGCAGGCGGACAACGTCTGGGAGGGCGAAAGCCTGCTCTACGTGCTGCGCGAACGACTGGGGCTCGCCGGTTCGAAGAACGCCTGCGAGCAGGGCGAGTGCGGTTCGTGCACGGTGTACCTCGACGGCGTGCCCGCCTGCGCGTGCCTGGTCGCGGCCGGACAGGCCGAAGGCCGCGAAGTCCGCACGGTGGAGGGCCTGGCCGACGGTGACCGGCTCGATCCCATCCAGGAGACCTTCGTGGAGTGCGGCGCCGTCCAATGTGGCTTCTGCACCCCGGGGCTCCTCGTGACGGCGCACGACCTCGTGGCCCGCACGAGCGATCCGAGCGACGCGGAGATCCGCGAGGCGCTCGCCGGGAACCTCTGCCGCTGCACCGGGTACGAGAAGATCCTCGACGCGGTCCGGCTCGCCGCGCAGCGGAAGGAGCACGCATGACGCGCCCGGCTCCCGCCCGTTCCCCGCAGGACCTGACCGACACCGTCAGCGGCGGCATCGGCACCAGCCCGCTGCGGCCCGACGGCACGCTCAAGGTGCGCGGCGAGTTCGCGTACTCCTCGGATCTGTGGCACGCGGACATGCTGTGGGGCGCCACCTTGCGCAGCCCGCACCCGCACGCGCGGATCGTGCGCCTCGACGTGTCCCGCGCACTCGCCCAGCCCGGGGTGCACGCGGTGCTGACGCACGAGGACGTACCCGGTGAGAACCGCTACGGCCTCAAGTACCAGGACACGCCGGCGCTGGCCGAGGACCGCGTGCGCTACCAGGGCGAGCCGGTGGCGATCCTCGCCGCCGACCACCCGGAGATCGCGCGGCAGGCGCTCAAGGAGATCGTGGTCGAGTACGAGGTGCTCGAACCCGTCACCGATCCCGAGCGCGCCGCGCACGACGAGACGCTGCCGAAGCTGCACCCGAACGGGAACCTGGTGCGCTACCAGCGCATCGTGAAGGGCGATCCGGCCGCGGAAGCCGACGTGGTCGTGTCCGGGGTGTACGAGATCGGCATGCAGGACCAGGCCTTCCTCGGCCCGGAGTCCGGCCTCGCCGTGCCCGGCGACGACGGCGGCGTGGACCTCTACCTGGCCACGCAGTGGCTGCACGTGGACCAGAAGCAGACCGCGCGGGCGCTCGGCCTGCCGCTCGAGAAGGTGCGGCTGACGCTCAGCGGCGTCGGCGGTGCGTTCGGCGGGCGCGAGGACCTGTCGATGCAGATCCACTCGTGCCTGCTGGCGCTGCGCACGGGCCGGCCGGTGAAGATGGTCTACAACCGCGAGGAGTCGTTCTTCGGCCACGTGCACCGCCACCCGGCGAAGATGTACTACGAGCACGGCGCCACTCGCGACGGCGACCTCGTGTACGTCCGGGCGAGGCTCTACTTCGACGGCGGGGCCTACGCGTCGAAGACGCCCGTGGTCGTCGGCAACGGCACCACGCTCGCCGTCGGCCCGTACAACGTGCCCAACGCCAAGATCGAAGGCTGGGGCGTGTACAGCAACAACCCGACGTGCGGCGCGATGCGCGGCCTCGGTGCGGTGCAGCCGACGTACGCGTACGAGTCCCAAATGGACAAACTCGCCGCGGCGCTGGACATGGACCCGGCGGACCTGCGGATCCGCAACGCCATGAGCGAGGGTTCCACCAACGTCACCGGCCAGGTCGTGGATTTCCCCGCGCCCGTCGCGGAACTGCTCCAGCGGCTCAAGGCGATGCCGCTGCCGCCCGAACGCGGCGAAGGCGCCGACATCCGCGACCTGCCCGGCGGAGCGTCCAACGTGACCCACGGCGAAGGCGTGGTGCGCGGCGTCGGTTACGGCGTGACGATCAAGAACATCTCCTACGCCGAGGGCCTCGACGACTACTCGACGGCCCGCGTGCGGCTGCAGGTGCTCGGCGGCGAACCGGTCGCGATGGTGCACACGGCCGCGGCCGAGGTCGGCCAGGGGCTCGTGACGCTGCAGCAGCAGATCGCGCGCACAGAGCTCGGCGTCGCGCGGGTCACCGTCCACCCGGCAGACACCAGCGTGGGCGACGCAGGTTCGAGTTCGGCGTCGCGCCAGACGTACGTGACCGGCGGCGCCGTGCGCAACGCCAGCCGCGCGGTGGCCGACGCGGTGTACGCGCTGGCCGAACGCCGGCTGGGTCGCCCGGCGACGGGGATGTCGCTGGCCGGTGGCAAGATCGTCGCCGGTGACGGCGAGGTCGTCGCGTCCCTTGTGGACCTGCTGGGCGAGGACGTGGTGGAGGAGACGCGCGAGTTCCACCACCGCAAGACCTACCCGCTCGACCCCGAGACCGGCCAAGGCGACGCCCACGTGCAGTACGGCTTCTCCGCGCACCGCGCCGTCGTGGACGTCGACGTGGAGCTGGGGCTGGTGAAGGTCGTGCAGCTCGACTGCGCGCAGGACGTCGGCAAGGCCATGAACCCCGAGGCCGTGCTGGGCCAGATCCAGGGCGGCTCGGCGCAGGGTCTCGGCCTGGCCGTGATGGAGGAGATCCAGGTGGTGGACGGGAAGGTGCGCAACCCGTCGTTCACCGACTACCTGATCCCGACCGTCCTCGACATGCCGCCGATGCGCATCGACGTGCTGGAACGGCCCGACCCGCACGCGCCCTACGGCGTCCGCGGCGTCGGCGAACCGCCCACGATCTCGTCGACACCGGCGGTCGCCAACGCGATCCGCGCCGCGACGGGCCTCGAACTGCCCCGCGCCCCGATCCGCCCCGAACACCTCACCGGCACCTGAACCGTCTGGAGCGCAAGCGAAATGACCCTCTCCCTCGACGCCGAGCTCGAACGCGAATGGCTCCTCGAGAGCGTGCGCATCGCGACGCGCAACGTCGCGGACGGCGGCGGCCCGTTCGGCGCGCTGGTCGTGAGGGGCCGTGACGTCGTCGCGACCGGCGTCAACCGCGTCACGCCCTCGCTCGACCCGACGGCCCACGCCGAGGTGGTCGCGATCCGCGCGGCCTGCCAGGCGCTCGGCACGTTCAAGCTCGACGGCTGCGTGCTCGTGTCCTCGTGCGAGCCGTGCCCGATGTGCCTGGCGTCTTCGCTGTGGGCGCGCGTGGACCGCGTGGTCTACGCGGCCGACCGCCACGACGCCGCCAAGGCCGGGTTCGACGACCGCGCCTTCTACGAACTGTTCGAAAAACCGCGCGAGACCTGGGACGTACCCGTGTCCCGGCTGTCGCTCAAAGACGGCTTCGCGCCCTTCGACGCCTGGCTGGACCGGGCCGATCGCGTCGACTACTAGGGGTCCGCCCCCACACCGGAAGCCCGCACCCGGGCACCTCCCGGTGCTGACCGGAGCACCACAAAAAACCACTGTGCTGTTCGTCGCCAATCCGACCACAGTCACGGCGGGAACGGTTGCCAGGTAAGTGACGTCCGGCTCCGTGCCCGCCTCCTTTTGGCCGGATTGGCAACTCGTCCGGCTCGCCCGCCCCGCTTCCCGCGGGGCGCGGCCGAGCACACCCACCGGCAAGGGGAGGACGCATGACCCAGGTACACATCGACGACGCTGTGACCCCGGCACCAGGGCCCGCTCGGAAGTCCTTGATGGACCGGCTGTTCGAGCTCAGGGCCCGGCAGACGACCGTCGGCCGCGAAGTGCGCGGCGGGCTCACCACGTTCGTGGCGATGGCCTACATCGTGCTGCTCAACCCGCTCATCCTCGGCGCTTCCGCCGACATCACCGGCGCGAAGCTCAGCTCCGCGCAGGTCACCACCGCCACCGCGCTCGCGGCCGCGGTGATGACCATCCTCATGGGACTCGTCGGCAACGCGCCGCTCGCGCTCGCCGCCGGGCTCGGCATCAACGGCATCGTGGCGTTCCAGATGGCGCCGGCGATGACGTGGGCCCAGGCCTTCGGGCTCGTGGTGCTCGAAGGCGTCTGCATCGTGCTCATGGCCGTGAGCGGGATCCGCGAGCGGATCATGAACGCGATCCCGGCCCCGCTCAAGATGGCGATCACCGTGGGCATCGGGCTCTACATCGCGCTCGTCGGCCTGGTCAGCGCCGGGTTCGTGACGCGGACCCCGGACGCGGCCGATTCGACCGTGCCCGTGCGGCTCGGGCTCGACGGGCACCTCGACGGCTGGCCGATCGCGGTGTTCTGCTTCGGCCTGCTGCTGATGACCGTGCTCATGTCCCGCAAGGTCCCCGGCGCCGTGCTGATCAGCATCGCGGTGTCCACTGTGCTCGGTGTGGTGCTGCACGACGGCTTCGGGGTCGGCGGCTGGGGCCTGACGACGCCGACGTTGCCCAGCCACGTGGTGGCGGCGCCGGACTTCGGCCTGCTCGGCCACGTGGACCTGTTCGGCGGCTTCGCTTCGGCGGGTGCGCTGACGGCCACGATCTTCCTGTTCACGCTCGTGCTCTCGGGCTTCTTCGACGCGATGGGCACGATCACGAGCGTCTCGGCCGAGGCCGGCCTGTCGAAGGACGGGCGCGTGCCGAAGATGGGCCGCATCCTGCTCGTCGACGGTGCGGGGGCGATCGCGGGCGGCGTCGCGGGTTCCTCGCCCAACACCGTGTTCCTCGAGTCGGCCGCCGGCGTGGGGGAGGGCGCGCGGACGGGCCTCGCGAGCGTGGTCACGGGCGCGCTGTTCGCCGCGACGCTGCTGTTCACGCCGATCGCGGGCATCGTCCCGGCGCAGGCCGCGGCCCCGGCGCTGGTGGTGATCGGCGGGATGATGGTGGCGCAGTGCCGCAACATCCCGTGGCAGGACGCCGATTACACGATCCCGGTGTTCCTGACGGTCGCGCTGATCCCGTTCACGTACTCCATCACCAACGGGGTGGGCGCGGGCCTGATCGCGTTCGTGCTCATCAAGACGTGCAAGGGCAAGTGGCGCGAGGCCGGCTGGATCCTCACGGTGCTGGCGCTCGTGTTCACCGTCTACTTCGGAATCGACGTCGTCAAGGCTGTGTTGTAGGTTCGTAGGGAAGGATCTGTTGTGGCACTGATGTTCCTCAACGGCGGCGCCATGCGCGGCGAACCGCTGCACCACCTGCTCGACGGCGCGCCGCTCGTCGCTTCGACGGCCACGGCACCGAAGTACCGCTTCTACTCCGTGGGCGGCCAGTGCCCGGCGCTGGTACCGGTCGCTCATGGCGGCGCGGCCGTGGCGGGCGAGGTGTACGACCTGACGCTCGACGCCTTGCGCGACCGCGTGCTGCCTGCCGAGCCGCCCGAGCTGGAGCTGGGCGTGATCGAGCTGGCCGACGGCAGCTCCGCGTTCGCGATGCTGCTGCGGCGCCCGCAGACGTCCCACGTGCAACTGCGGGACATCACCGAGATCGGCGACTGGCGGGCCTACCGGGCGGCGGCTTCGTGACGGTGCTGGTGGCGCCCGACAAGTTCAAGGGCTCGCTCACGGCCGCGCAGGTCGCCTCGGCCCTCGCCGAGGGCCTGCGCGCCGCCGGCACGCCGGCTGTGGAATTCCCGATCGCGGACGGCGGCGAGGGCACGGTGGCGGCCGCGGTCGCCGCCGGCTTCCGGCGCGTGCCGGCCCGCGTGAGCGGCCCCACCGGCCGGCGGATCACAGCGTTCTTCGCACTGCGGGACGACGTCGCCGTGGTGGAACTCGCGGAGGCGTCCGGCCTCCACCGGCTGCCCGGAGGGTTGCCGGCGCCGCTGACCGCGTCCAGCTACGGCACGGGCGAGCTCATCGCGGCCGCTTCCGCCGCGGGGGCCCGCCGGATCGTCCTCGGCGTCGGCGGCAGCGCCTGCACGGACGGCGGCGCCGGGATGTTGATGGCGCTCGGGGCTCGGGTGCTGGACTCCTCGGGTGCCGCAGTGGCTCCGGGTGGGTTCGGCTTGTCGTCGGTGTCCACTGTGGATTTCTCTGGGGTGGCCGTCCCCGATCTCGAACTGGCCTGCGACGTCGACAACCCGCTGCTGGGCCCTTCCGGCGCCGCTGCGGTATACGGTCCGCAGAAGGGAGCCGGCCACGAGGACGTGGTGGCGCTGGAAGCCTGTCTTCGGCACTGGTCCTCGTTTCTGGGACGTTCACTCGCGGCGACCCCGGGCGCGGGCGCCGCCGGCGGGGTGGGCTTCGCCGCCGTGGCCGCGCTCGGCGCTCGCGTTCGCCCGGGCAGCTCGCTGCTCCTCGACCTGCTCGGCTTTCCCTCCGCCGCCCGCTCCGCCCGTCTCGTCCTGACCGGCGAGGGCTCCCTGGACACCCAATCCCTGCACGGCAAAGCCCCCGTCGGCGTCCTCCGCGCCGCCACGGCCGCGGGAGTTCCGACGGTCGCGGTGGTGGGCCGCTGCCTGCTCCCCCCGGCGGAGTGGCGCGCCGCGGGGTTCGCGACGGTGCACGCTCTGACCGACTTGGAACCGGATCCGGCGCGGTGCATCGCGGACGCGCGGTCCTTGCTGCGACGGGTGGCGGAACGCGTTGGCCGCGATCACGCTGCGGTGACTTGACCGGAGGTGGCACGCGGTGGCGTCGTGGCGGCATGGCTGAAGGTACGGAGCTCGAACTCGCCACAGTGGCTCGACCAAGGTGTGGCAGCGCCACGACGCCGTCGCGACTGGACCGTCCGCCGCGCGACTCTCTCGACACCGCGGAACATCCGTGCTGTCAAGCGGGTTTCTGACTTGTCCACAGCGAGACTGCTTGTCCACAGGAAGGGCCGAATCCGCACCGTTTCCGCCGGTTTTGTCAGTGGTGGCCGATAGAATGGACGTGGGGACGCCCCCTTGGGAGGGCGGGGGCTGTGTCGGCGGGGGCTGTGTCGGCGGGGGCTGTGTCGGCGGGGGCTGTGTCGGCGGGGGCTGTGTCGGCGGGGGCTGTGTCGGCGG
>NZ_JBITBT010000007.1:0-86323 GCF_044452505.1 Amycolatopsis sp. NPDC051903
CGTCCTGAGCCAGGATCAAACTCTCCAACAATGTCTTCGAATTCAATCGAGGCAAAATACTTGCTCTCAAAGGAAACCCCGACGAGGGGGTTTCACTACATAAGCTCTACTGGCTTAGTTCACTAGCACACTGTTGAGTTCTCAAGCAACACACTGCAACCCAGCCCACCCAGCAGGCAAACCAGATCACCGCGTTGTTTCAAGCTTCTTTGTTCCGGACACCTACCGTACACCCCGGTGAAGCTTGCGCTTCGAGGGGGCTAGTAGCTCCGGAGGTTTTGGGACCACCCACTCTACCACCAGTGTGGGAGCTTGGTTCGTGGCCCCGGCGGCCGCCCGGTTTCCCTGGCGACTTGGAGAACTTTACACACCCCGAAACGGGCCGGAACAGGGGGGTCCCCTTTTCTCGCACCAAGCCCCTGACCTGCGTCGATGCGCACAAGCCAGCCGACCTCAGACCGAGCGCGGCCGGCCGTGGCTCGCGACCACCGTCAGCGCCACCAAGCCCGCCACCAGAACCGCGGCGACGTGGATGGGCACGGGCCCGAACGAAGCGGCGACCACGAGCACCGCCGTCACCGGGAAGCCGATCGCGATCTCCCGGCACTCGTTGCTCGGCCCGATGTGCAGCAGCCACACGCTCAGCAGGAACACCGCGACCGGCACGGTCACGGTCAGCGCCGTGACGAGCCCGCTCAACGCGGTGTGGTGCGTGTCGTAGTCGACCGCGAGCTCGAGCCCGGTGCCGACCGCCGCGGCCGACGCGAAGATCAGGTAGTGCCCGCACCCCCAGCTCATGGTGCTCATCAGCGACGGGTTGCGCACCAGCCGCACGTGCCCGGGCTGGTCGAAGTACAGCCACCACATCGAGAACACGAGCACGAGCCCCGCCACGGCGAGCCCGATCAGCGTGCCGACGTGCTCCCCCTCGGACACGCCTTCCTTGACCGCGTTGGTGGCGCTCAGCACCACCTCGCCGAGCACGATCAGCGTGAACAGCCCGTACCGCTCGGCGATGTGGTGCGGGTGCCACGACGTCCCGCCGCGCGTCTCCGCGAGGGACGGCACCGCGATCTCGCACACCACCAGCGCCGCGAACACGACCACCGCCGTCGTCCCGGACAGCCCCAGCAGGACGTCGAGAACCCACAGCACCTGCACGACCGTGATCCCGCACGCGTACCAGAGCGCGGTCTTGCGGCACTCCGGTTCCGACTTCGCCGCGCGCAGCCACTGCGTGACCATCGCCAGGCGCATCAGCACGTAGCCGACGACCACCACCCGGAAGTCGCCTTCGAACGCCCGGTCCACGCCGGCCGCGACGGTCAGCCCGCCGGCGATCTGCACGAGCGTGGCCAGCCGGTACGGCACGTCATCGGTGTCGAACGCCGACGCGAACCAGCTGAAGTTCAGCCAGCCCCACCAGATCGCGAAGAACACCATCGCGTAGCTGACCACCCCGTGGCCGACGTGCCCTTCGGCGAGCGCGTGGTGCAGGTCCGCGCTGGCGGCTCCGACGGCGACCACGAAACACAGGTCGAACAGCAGCTCCAGCGGGGTCGACGCGCGGTGGTTCTCCCCGCTGTCGCGCGACCGCATCGGCCGGTACCACACCCGGATCCGCCTGACCGGAAATATTCCCTGCTGGGCCATCGAAGCTCCCGCACTCACCCGACGATCGCCGTCATCCCAACACGACCAGGGCGCACGGGGCGAGCACAGCCCCCGCAAAAGGGGAAAAAGGGCGGGCCCGGTTCCCCCTCTCCCGGGCCCGCCCGAACGCCTTCACCGCACTGTTCGGCCACCCAGGGCATTGCTCCCGGCGGTCGCCGTACGGTCCCCCGCGGACGCCGACGATCCCTTGCCTGGGAGGTGACCAAGAGTGTCCATTCCGTGGAACTCCGGAACTCTCAGCCCCTCGGCCGATCGACCCATCCCCGGTCGATCGATCGAAATGCCACTGTAGGTAGCCAAAGTGTCGTGCTGAAGGCTCCATAAGGTCTACCCGGTTGCTCTGAGTAGCACCAGGGTCAAACGTTGCGTGTCACTCGGATGGAGCATCACGTAATGGCTGAAAGTAGTTCACCACTACTGCTTAGCGAGCGTGATCGTCTCACTGTCGGTGAACATCGGCGGCACGAACGGCTGCCTCGTGCGCCTCAGTGCGGGCCGCACGCACGCGTCGCGCGCGCAGCTCCAGGATCGCCAGCAGCAGCGCGACGCACGTCAGACCCGCCGAGCAGCACATCGCGATCGTGAGCGCGTGGGAGTAGTTCCGGCCCGACGCCACGACCGCCGACTGGAACACCGTCGCCAGCACCGCCGTGCCGATCGCCGTGCCGATGCGCTGCCCCGTCTGCAACGCACCGCCGGCCGCGCCCGCCATGGTCGTCGGCACGCACTCCAGCGTCAGCGTGGTGTTGGGTGAAATCACCATGCCGCCACCGATCCCGCCGAGCAGCAACGGCAGCGCGACCGCCCAGCCCGCGGCCGACGGCGGCACGAACTCCACCACCACCGCGATCACCAGCAACGCGAAGACCACGAGGCTCAGGCCCGTGACCGACAGCCGGCGGCCGAACCGCGGCACCAGCCGTCCCGCGACGGCGGCGGACGCGGCCGAACCGATCGCGAACGGGGTCACCGACAGCCCGGACTGCAGCGGCGTGTACCCGAGGCCCTGCTGGAAGAACAGCGCGAACACCAGCCAGATGCCGGCGAACCCGCAGAAGTACAGCGCCCCCACCGCGGCACCGGGCGCGTACCCCGGGGTGCCCGTGAACAGCCGGATGTCGAGCAGCGGCGCCCGCCCGCGCGCCACCACACGGCGCTCCCACCGCACGAACCCCGCGAAGCACACCGCCGCGAAGGGGAAGAGCCACCACAGGTTCTGCAGGCCGCCCTGCGCCGCCTCCACGAGCGGCAGCAGCACGCCCAGCACCGCGATCGCCAGCAGCAGGATGCCCGCGACGTCGATCTCGGACCGCAGCCGGGTCTCGCGCCGCTCGGTCTCAGGCAGGAGCCGCAGCGCGAGCAGGAACGCCAGCGCGCCGACGGGCACGTTCACGTAGAACACCCACCGCCAGCCACCGGGATCGCCGAACACGGCCAGGATCACGCCGCCGAGCACCGGCCCGACGGCCGTGGAAATCCCGACCACCGCGCCGAACATGCCGAACGCGCGGCCGCGTTCGTCGCCGCGGAACAGGTCCTGGATCAGCCCGCTGTTCTGCGGCGTCAGGAAACCCGCGGCGCAGCCCTGCGCGAGCCGCGCGACCACCAGCGTCGCCGGGTCCTGCGCCGCGCCCGCGAAGGCGCTCGTGGCGACGAACGCGGCCAGCGCGAAGAGGAACACCCGCCGCCGGCCCAGTGCGTCGCCGAGCCGCCCGCCTGTGACGAGCACCAGGCCGAACGTGAGCGCGTAACCGGACACGACCCACTGGATCGTGCCGCTGCCGGTGTGCAGGCCCCGCTGCATCGCCGGCAAGGCCGTGTTGACGATGCTGACGTCGAGCAGGGTCATGAACCCAGCTGTCAACGTGACTGCGAGGGCACGCCACCGGCGCGGGTCCGGCACGTACTCCGGCATCAGGTGTTGGCGGTGATCCCGGGGATGCCCTTCAGTTCACCGATGAGCATCGAGCTGACTTTCACCGGGTAATCGTAAAGCGCGAAGACCGTCTGGTTCTTGCCGACGAGTTTCAGGTGCACCGGGGTCTCGCCCTTGTGCGCCAGCAACGTCGACTTCAGCTCGCTCACCACGGACTGGTCGATCTTCTCGGCCGCGGCCAGCAGCATCAGCGGCGGTTCCTCGTCGCCGCTGCCGACCTCGGACAGGTCCAGCGGCACGAGCCCCCCGCCGAACACCGACATCTTGTCCTCACGCCAGTTGACCCGGCCCTTGACCAGCACGGCGTTGTCCTCGACGAGGTCCGCGGCGAACATCGAGTACGCCTTGGCGAAGAACAGCACCTCGAGCGCGGCGTCCATGTCCTCGACCGTGCAGATCGCCCAGGGCTCGCCCTTCTTGTTCACGCGCCGCTCCAGCGAGGTGAGCAGGCCCGAGATCACGACCTCACCTTCCTTCGGCGGGTCGGCGAGCAGCGCGGCGATCGGCTTGGGCGCGTGCTTGCGCAGGATGCGCTCCGCGCCGTCGAGCGGGTGCGCGGACACGTAGAGGCCCAGCATCTCCCGTTCGTAGGCGAGCATCTGCTTGCGCGGGTACTCCTCCTCGCCGAACTTCAGGTGCGCCAGCGGCGACGACGACGGCGCCGCCCCGGCCGCGTCGTCCTCCCCGCCGAACGAGCCGAACAGGTCGAACTGGCCCATCGCCTCCTGGCGCTTGAGCGGCACCACGGCTTCGACCGCGTCCTCGTGCACCTGGATCATCGACAGCCGCGTGTGCCCCATCGAGTCGAACCCGCCGGCCTTGATCAGCGACTCGATGACCCGCTTGTTGCAGGCCACGAGCTCCGATTTGTCGAGGAATTCGGTGAACGAGGCGTACTTGCCCTTGTCGTCGCGGGTCTTGATGATCGACTCGACGACGTTGGCGCCGACGTTGCGGACGGCACCCAGGCCGAAGCGGATGTCGTCCCCGACGGCCGCGAACCGCAGGGCCGATTCGTTGACGTCCGGCGGCAGCACCTTGATGCCGAGCCGGCGGCACTCCGACAGGTAGATGGCCGACTTGTCCTTGTTGTCACCCACGGACGTGAGCAGCGCGGCCATGTACTCCGGCGTGTAGTTCGCCTTGAGGTACGCGGTCCAGTACGCGATCAGGCCGTACGCGGCGGCGTGGGACTTGTTGAACGCGTAGCCGGCGAACGGGAGGATCGTGTCCCACAGCGCCTTGACCGCTTCGGCCGAGAAGCCGCCGGGCAGCAGCGGGCTGGCCTTCATGCCCTCTTCGAAGCCCTCGTACTCCTTTTCGAGGACTTCCTTCTTCTTCTTGCCCATCGCCCGGCGCAGCGTGTCCGCTCGGCCCATCGTGTAGCCCGCGACCTTCTGCGCGATCTGCATGATCTGCTCTTGGTACACGATCAGGCCGTAGGTCTCGGCCAGGATCTCCCGCAGCGGCTCTTCGAGCTCCGGGTGGATCGGCTTGACCTTCTGCCGGTTGTTCTTGCGGTCGGCGTAGTCGTTGTGCGCGTTCATGCCCATCGGGCCGGGGCGGTACAGCGCGAGCACCGCGACGATGTCCTCGAACCCGGTCGGGAGCATGCGGCGCAGCAGGTCGCGCATCGCGCCACCGTCGAGCTGGAACACCCCGAGCGTGTCACCGCGGCCCAGGAGCTTGTACGCCTCCGGGTCGTCGAAGCCGAGGCGGTCGAGGTCGATCTCCTCGCCGCGGTTGGCCTTGATGTTGGCCAGCGCGTCGCCGATCACCGTGAGGTTGCGCAGGCCCAGGAAGTCCATCTTGAGCAAGCCGATGTTCTCGCACGACGGGTAGTCCCAGCCGGTGATGATCGAGCCGTCGTCGCGCTGCCACACCGGGATCGCGTCGGTGAGCGGCTCGCTGGACATGATGACCGCGCAGGCGTGCACGCCGGCGTTGCGGATCAGGCCTTCGAGCCCGCGGGCGGTGTCGAAGATCGTCTTGCACTCCTCGTCGGTCTCGACGAGGGTGCGGACCTCCGCGGCTTCGGCGTAGCGCTCGTGCTTGGTGTCGACGATGCCGGACAGCGGGATGTCCTTGGCCATGATCGGCGGCGGCAGCGCCTTGGAGATCTTGTCCGCGATCGAGTAGCCCGGCTGCCCGAAGTGCACGCGGGCCGAGTCCTTGATCGCCGCCTTGGTCTTAATGGTGCCGAACGTGATCACCTGGGCGACGCGGTCGGCACCGTACTTCTCCGTGGCGTAGCGGATCATCTCGCCGCGGCGGCGGTCGTCGAAGTCGATGTCGATGTCGGGCATCGACATGCGCTCGGGGTTGAGGAACCGCTCGAACAGCAGCTTCTGCGGGATCGGGTCGAGGTTCGTGATGCCCAGCGCGTACGCGACGAGCGCGCCGGCGGCCGAACCACGGCCGGGGCCGACCAGGATGCCGACCTCGCGCGCGTGCTGGATGAGGTCGGCGACGATGAGGAAGTAGGCCGGGAAGCCCTTCTGCTCGATGACGCCGAGCTCGTAGTCGCAGCGCTCTTCGTAGCCGTCCGGGACGCCCTCCGGGAAGCGCCACTTCAGGCCCTCGGCCACCTGGTGGCGCAGCCACGTCGCCTCGCTGTGGCCCTCGGGCACGTCGAAGACCGGCATCCGGTCCTTGTGCGAGTAGACGTCTTCGTACGACTCGACGCGCTCGGCGATCAGCAGCGTGCTGTCGGCCGCGCCCGGGACCTCCTTGTCCCAGTACTCACGCATCTCCGCGGCGGACTTGAGGAAGTAGCCGTCGCCGTCGAACTTGAAGCGGGTGGGGTCGTTGAGCGTCTTGCCCGCCTGCACGCACAGCAGCGCCGAGTGGGTGTCGGCCTGGTCCTTGGTGACGTAGTGCGAGTCGTTGGTCGCCAGCGGCTTGAGGTTGAGGAGGTTGCCGATCTCGAGCAGGCCCTCGCGCACCGACCGCTCGATCGGCAGGCCGTGGTCCATGAGCTCGAGGAAGAAGTTGTCGGCGCCGAAGATGTCCTTGTAGTCCGACGCCGCCTGGATCGCGGCCTCGCGCTGGCCCAGCCGCAGGCGCGTCTGCACCTCGCCCGACGGGCAACCCGTGGTGGCGATGATGCCGTCGTGGTTCTCGGCGATCAGCTCGCGGTCCATGCGCGGCTTGCGGTAGTAGCCCTGGATCGACGCGAGCGACGAGAGCTTGAACAGGTTCCGCAGGCCGGTGGCGTTGGCCGCCAGCATCGTCATGTGGGTGTAGGCACCGCCACCGGAGACGTCGCCGCCCTCACCGAACTCGTCCGAGCCGCGCTGGCTGGCCTGTCCCCAGAACACCGGCTTCTTGTGGAAGCGGCTCTCCGGCGCGATGTAGGCCTCGATGCCGATGATCGGCTTCAGGCCGTGCTTCTTGGAGGTCTGGTAGAACTCGTCGCCGCCGTACATGTTGCCGTGGTCGGTCATGCCCACCGCGGGCATGCCCAGCCGCGCCGCCTCGGCGAACAAGGGACCGATCTTCGCCGCACCGTCGAGCATCGAGTACTCGGTGTGGACGTGCAGGTGGACGAAGGAATCGTTCGACACCAGCGAAAACCTCCCCTAGGCAGACGGCTTCCCGGTTGATGCTGCGGCGCGGCCCGGGGTCATCCACCCTAGTCCGCGCTCGCGGTGTGCGGGTCGGTAGGGATCCTCTCTCTTCACCCGCCCGCCGCGCCCGCCGACATGCCGCGCGCGGGGGCGGAAACCTTCGCGGGGGTGATCACCACGGCCGGGCCGGCACGCACGGTGAAGGACGAGGCGCCGTGGTCGGCGTGGCCGTGGCTGCCGCTCGAGCTCCAGGCGTAGCCGAGCAGCAGGAGAAGCGCGATCGCCACGACGCCGGCGACGAGGGCGCAGCCGAGCACCGCGGCGGGGCTCGCCTGCCGGGGCGGATCGGGACGACGGTCGTCGGGCACATCGGGGATCGTCGCACGCGGGACCGACAAAACCGGACGTTCCGGCGCGCGGCCGCGGAGCGTGAAGACGGCCACAACGGCCGGTGGTTTCCCCAGCGCAGACGGGCTCCGGCGCCGGGTGCGACACCCGGCACTTGACACCACCCGGGCAGAACTTCACGATCGCGTTCATGAACCTGTCTGACAGCCAGACAGCCGGACAAGGCCCTCGCCGCGTGAGTGCCATGGAGGCGGTGCTGGCGTACCTGCGCCGCGCGATCGAAGCGGGCGAGTACGCGGTCGGCGACAAGCTGCCGTCCGAGGCCGCGTTGAGCAAGGAGTTCGAGGTCAGCCGGTCGGTGATCCGCGAGGCGCTGCGCGGGCTGCAGGCGCTCGGGCTCACGGTCTCGCGCACCGGCAAGGGCACGTTCGTCACCGAGCCCGGGCCCGCCGAGCACCCCACGTTCGGCGGCTACTCGGCGCGCGACCTCGTCGAGGTGCGCCGCCACGTCGAGATCCCCGTGGCGGGCTACGCGGCCCTGCGCCGCGACAACGCGCAGCTCGAGGAACTCGGCCGCCTGGCCGAGCGGATGGAGCTCGAGACGGACGACACCGCGTGGGTCGCGCTCGACTCGCTCTTCCACGTGACCATCGCGCAGGCCTCGGGCAACCCCGCCTTCGCCAAGGTCATCGAGGAGCTGCGCGACGCGCTGGCCCGCCAGTCGGCGTTCCTCAACCAGCTGGGCGGTCGCCGCGCGGAGTCGAACGGGGAGCACCGGCGGATCGTCACGGCGATCGCCGAGGGCTCCGAAGCGGCGGCCGTGGCCGCGATGACGACGCACCTGGCGCACGTCGAGCAGGCGCTGACCACCATCGTGCGGCCGGGCCGCACCGCGAAGCAGAACAGGAACCACTGACCGTGGAAGAGGAAGTCCGCAGCGCGTTCGCGAAGGGAAGCGTGGGCCCCGAACTGCGTGTGCCGCGGCACGTCCCGCTGGTCCACCTCCTGCGCGACGGGCTGGCCGAAGGCGTGCACCACGGGTCCGTGATCGCGCTGGCGCCCGACGGCTCGACGCTCTTCGCCGCCGGCGACCCGGACGTCGCGATGTACCCGCGGTCCACGGCGAAACCCCTGCAGGCCACCGCGATGGCCCGGCTCGGCCTGCGGCTGCCGCCCGCCGGTTTCGCCATCGCCGCCGCCAGCCACTCCGGCGAGCCGCGCCACCTCGAAGCCGCGGCCGCCGTGCTGGCGGGCCACGGCTTCACCGCCGAAGACCTCGGCAACCCGGCCGGCTACCCGTACGACCCCGTCGAACGCGACGCCTGGCTCGCCGCGGGCCGGCAGCCCACGCACTTGGCGCACAACTGCTCGGGCAAGCACGCCGCGATGCTCGCCACCTGCCGCGAGCACGGCTGGGACCCGCGCACGTACCTCGAGCCCGCGCACCCGCTGCAGCGCGCGATCCGCGGCACCGTCGAAGACCTCACCGGACAGCCCGTCGCGCGCGTCGCCGTCGACGGGTGCGGCGCGCCGCTGTTCGCGCTATCGCTGCGCGGGCTCGCCCGGGCCGCGTCGAAGCTGGCCACCGCGGCGCCCGGCACGCCGGAAAGCCTGGTGGCACAAGGGATCCGGCAGCACCCCGACCTCGTCGCCGGCACGCGGCGCGACGTCACCGCGCTGATGCGGGCGGTGCCGGGCCTGCTGGCGAAGGACGGCTTCGAGGCGGTGCAGCTGGCCGCGCTGCCCGACGGCACGGCCGTGGCGGTGAAAATCGCGGACGGCGGTGACCGCGCGCGGCCCGCGGTGCTCGCGGCGGCGCTGGCCCTCTGCGGTGTGCCCGCCGACGTGCTCGAACCGTTCACCGACCCGGCGTTGCGGGTCACCGGCGAACTGGCGAGCCGGCCGCACGCCGCGTGACCCCGATCACGGACCGCGGGTAGCTTCGGAGGGGTCCAGCTCGGTGAAAGGGGTAAACCAGTGCTGAACCGCCTCGCGGATCTCCTGCTCGGGCTGCCGAAGGCTGAAGGCCCGGCGCCCGTCGCCACGAAGGGTCTGCGGATCCCGATGCCCGACGGCGTCCACCTGGTCGCGGACCGGTACGCGCCCGCCGGGCTGCGGTCGGGGCCGGTCGTGCTGGTCCGCACGCCGTACGGCCGCTCGGGTCCGCTCGCCGCGCTCTTCGGCAGCACCTTCGCGCGCCAGGGTTTGCAGACGGTGGTGCAGAGCACTCGCGGCACGTTCGGCTCGGAGGGCGAGTTCCGGCCGTTCCACCTCGAACGCGAGGACGGCGTCGCCACGGCCGAGTGGCTGCGCGCGCAGCCGTGGTGCGACGGGCGGCTGGCGACGGCCGGGGCGAGCTACCTCGGCCACGCGCAGTGGGCGCTGGGTCCCTACCTCGACCCGCCGCTCGAGGCGATGGCGCTGGCCGTGACGGCTTCGGAGTTCGTCACCACGTTCTACCCGGGCGGCGTGCTCGCGGCCGACAACATGGTGTCGTGGTCGGCGATGATCGGCCGCCAGGAGGAACGGTTCGCGGCGCTGCCGAACCCCCTGCAGACGCGCAAGACCCGCGGCGCGATGGGGCACCTGCCGATCAACGCCGCCGACGTCGCCGCGATCGGCAAGCAAGTGCTGTTCCTGAGCGACGTGACCACCCACGCCGAACCGGGCGACGCGTACTGGGCGATGTCCGACCACAGCGCCGAGGTCGCGGGCCTCACGACCCCGGTGAGCATGGTGACCGGGTGGTACGACCTGTTCATCTCCGGTCAGCTGCGCGATTTCCGCACATTGCAGGACGCGGGGCGCCACCCGCGGATCACGATCGGGCCGTGGGCCCACGGCGATCCGGCGAGCCTGCGGGTCACCGTGCAGGACCAGATCGGGTTCCTGCGCGCGCACCTGCTGGACGACGGCACGCAGCTGCAGCGCTCCCCCGTGCGCCTGTACCTGCAGCAGGCCGCGACCTGGCTCGACTTCGACGCGTGGCCGCCCGCCTCGACGCCCACGGACTCGCACCTGCGGCCCGCCGGCGGGCTCGGTGAAGCGCCCGGCGCGCAGGCCGGCGAAGCGCGGCCGTCGACGTTCACCTACGACCCCGCGGACCCGACGCCCGCCGTCGGCGGGCCGCTGCTGATGGGCAAGAACCGCCAGCAGGACAACAACGTGGTCGAGGCGCGTGACGACGTGCTCGTGTTCACCGGCGAGCCCCTGATCGCGGACCTCGACGTGATCGGTGAAGTCGGCGCGACGGTGTACGTGCGCACCGAACTCGGCCACGCGGACGTGTACGTGCGCATCTGCGACGTCGACCCGGGCGGGCGCTCCCGCAACGTCACCGACGGCATCCTGCGGCTGCGCCCCGGCGTGCCCGAAGCCGACGCCGACGGGATCGTGGCGGTCGCGGTCCCGCTCGACCCGACGGCCTACCGCTTCCGCCGCGGGCACCGGCTGCGCGTGCAGGTCGCGGGCGGCGCGTTCCCGCGGTTCGCCCGCAACCACGGCACGGGCGAACCGGTCGCCAGCGCCGTCGACGGCAAGCCGAACCGGTTCGAGGTCTTCCACGACGCGGCGCACCCTTCGCGGGTCACGCTGCCGATCTTCAGCCGCTGAAGGGAACCTCGCGCAGGTGGGTCGTGACGCGGCCGTCGTCGTGCAGCACGTGCAGCAGCACCGACGGCGGCCGGTCGAAGTCCAGCGGACCACCCTCGGCCCAGCCGCGGTCGGCGCCGGGCTCGATGGGCAGCAGGGAGCCGGAGACCACACCCGGCGCGATGCGCACCGGCACGCCGGCGAACGTCGTGGCGGCGCCCGTGTGGACGTGGCCGCACAGCACCGCGGCCACCCGCGGGTGCCGGTGCAGGACTTCGGCGAGGCGGTCTTCGCCGGTCTGGCGGATGGCGTCCACGAGCGGGACGCCCACCTCCAGCGGCGGGTGGTGGAACGCGACGAACGCGGGTCCCGCGTGCGCGGCGAGCGTTTCGTCGAGCCACGCCAGCGTCGAATCTTCGAGGTACCCCGCGCCCTCGCCGGGGATGGTCGAGTCGCACAGCGCGAGGAGGACGCCGTTCACGTCCTTGGCGACGTTCACCGGTGCGGCGCTCGCCGGCTCGCCGAGCAGGGTTTCGCGGAACGCCTCGCGCACGTCGTGGTTGCCCGGGCAGGTGAGCACGGGCGCCGGATACGCGAACAGCTCCGCCGCGCGCCGGTACTCCGCCGGCAGGCCGTGGTCGGCGATGTCGCCCGTGACGAGCACGGCCTCGACCGGCCGCGTGAGGTTCCGCAGCCAGTCCAGCACCGCCGCGGCGCGGGCGTCGGCGCGCTCACCACCGTCGAGGTGGAGGTCGGACAGGTGCGCGAAGACCTTCATGCGCTTCAGCTCCGTTCGAGGTAAGCCAGTGCCTTGACCCAGTTGCGCACGAGCAGCGCCGCGGCGCCCGGCACGTCGCCGGATCGCAGGGCGCCGGCGATCCCGCGGTGCTCGGTGATGCTCTCGGCCGTGCGCGCGGCGCCGCCGAAGTACGCGGATTCGTACCGCTTCAGCAGTGGTTTCGTCTGCTCGATCAAGCGCAGCAGGTGCGGGTTTCCGCAGCGTGACAGCAAAAGCGCGTGCCAGCGATCGTCCACAGCGGACAGATCGCCCGCCGCGGGCAGTGCCGCCATCTCGTCGGTCACCGCGTCGAGCGCGTCGGGCAGCGCGGCCAGGTCGAGCGGCGACGTCCAGCGCAACGCGAGCGACTCGAGCTCCGCAACGAGCGGGTACAGCCGCCGAGCCTCGTCCGGGTCGAGCGGGGCGACGAGGAATCCGCGGCCGGGCGCGGCGACGAGCAGTCCGCGGTCGGCGAGCCCGATCAGCGCTTCACGCAACGGAGTCCGGCTCACGCCGAGCTCACGCGCCAGGTGCACTTCGTTGATCCGGGCACCGGCGGCGAGGCGGCCGTCGAGCACGCGCGCGGTGATCTCGTCGATGAGATCGGCCCGCAGCAGGCGCTTGGTCATGATCGCAGTATTGCACACAGATGATCTCTACTGTATTCAGTTCGCATGGCCCGTATTCAGCCCGTCGACGTGACCCGCGCCCGCGCCGAGACGCCCGGCTGCACCGGCGTCGTCCACTTCAACAACGCCGGCTCGGCCCTCCCACCGGCCGTCGTGACCGACACGATGGTCGACTACCTGCGGACCGAGGCGCTGGTCGGCGGTTACGAGGCCGCCGCGGCCACCACCGAACGCAGCGCCGCCGTGTACACGTCCATCGCGCGGCTGATCAACGCCACGCCCGAAGACATCGCGATCACCGACAACGCGACGCGCTCGTGGCAAGCGGTGTTCTACGCGCTGCGGTTCGGCGCGGGCGACCGGATCCTGACCTCGCGCGCCGAGTACGCGAGCAACGCGATCGCCTACCTCCAGATCGCGCGCCGCACCGGGGCGCGCGTCGAGGTCGTCGCCGACGACGAAACCGGGCAGCTGGACGTGGCCGACCTGCGGCGGCTGATCGACGAGCGCGTGAAGCTCATCGCCGTGAGCCACGTGCCGACGCAGGGCGGCCTCGTGAACCCGGCCGAGGAGATCGGCGCGGTCGCGCGCGAAGCCGGCGTCCCGTTCCTGCTCGACGCGTGCCAGTCAGCCGGACAGCTCGACCTCGACGTCGCGCGGCTGCGGTGCGACGCGCTGTCGGCCACCGGCCGCAAGTACCTGCGCGGGCCGCGCGGCACCGGCTTCCTGTACGTGCACCCGCGGCTGCGCGAGCGGCTCGAACCGGCGACGCTCGACCTGCACTCGGCCAGCTGGGAGGCGCCGGACGAATACGTCGTGGACCCGACGGCGAAGCGGTTCGAGGTTTGGGAGCGCGACCACGCCGCTGTGCTCGGGCTCGGCGCGGCCGTGGACTACGCGCTCGACTGGGGCCTGCCGGCGATCGAAGACCGCGTCGGCGCGCTGGCGGCGACGCTGCGTGGACGGCTGGGTGAGGTCGAAGGCGTGCGCGTCCACGACGTCGGCGCGCGCAAGTGCGGACTGGTTTCGTTCAGCGTCGACGGGCTCGGCTCGGAGCAGGTGATGCGTACGCTCGCGGCCGCGAAGATCAACACCAGCGTGACGCACGCGACCTCGGCGCAGTACGACTTCACCGCGCGGAACCTGCCGTCCCTCGTGCGCGCGTCCGTGCACTACTACAACACCGACGACGAGATCGACCTGCTGACGAGCGAGGTCGCCAAGCTGGCTCAGGAGCCGCGCAGCAGCTGACGCGGCGCCTGTACGAGCTGGTAATCGCCGATCGGCCGGAGTCGTCCACCCTCGCTGTCGCCTGCCCGCCGGTCACGCTACCCGGCGAACCACCCCGCGACGTCCAGTCCGAAACCGGTTTCCCCGACCACGGTGCGGAGATCGGCTTCGAGGGCGCGCACGCGGTCGGCTCCCAGCTCGCGCACCCACCGCGCCCGCAGGTCGTCGAAGATCGCGGCGGCCCTGGTGAGCGAGTCGACGCCCCTCGGCGTGAGCCGTATGAGCTTGCGGCGGGCGTCGGCGGGGTCGTCCGCGCGCTCGGCGTACCCGAGCTGCTCGAGCCGGTCGACGGTCTTGCCCGCGGCCTGCTTCGAGACGCCGAGGCACTTGCCGAGCTCCGACGCGCTCACGCCGTGCGGCCCGATGGCCTGCATCGCGAAGCCGTACGCGGGCCGTACGTCGGGGTGACCCTGGCGCGCGAGCTCGGCGTGCAGGTCGTCGATCAGCGTGCGGAAGCCCGCGAACAGCAGCAACGGCAGCACGAAGCCGGGCGCGTCAGCCATGTCGCTTGCCAAACTCGACAACCAGGTTTACGTTTTCGACAACCACGTTGTCGACCCTACCGGAGGCCCCCGTGTCGCCCTTCCCCGAGCACACCGTCGAATCCGCCCCGCCCGCCGCCCGCCGCGCCCTGACGGCGACCGCCGAGCAGTTCGGCTCGCTGCCCGCCGCCGTCGCCCGCCTGGCCACGTCGCCGGAGCTGCTGAACGGCTTCCTGCGGCTCAACGCGCTGTTCGAATCGACGACGCTGGCACCGCTCGAGCGCGAAACCCTCGTCCTCACCGTGGCGACGCACAACCGCTGCCACTTCTGCGTCGCCCTGCACACCGCCCGGCTGCTCAGCCTCGGCGCCTCCGCCGAACTGGTGGCGGCGCTGCGTTTCGAGGCACCGCTGCCGATCCCGCGCCTCGAAACGCTGCGCCGCTTCACGCTCACGGTCGTCGCCACGACCGGCGAGGTGCCCGCGGCGGACCTGGACGCGTTCCTGGCTGCGGGGTACACGCCGCAGCAGGCGCTGGAAGTCGTGCTGGGGATCGGGACCTACACGCTGTCGACGTTCGCGAACCGCCTCGTCGACGCTCCCCTGCACCCGACCCTGACCGAGCACCGGTGGACCGCGGCCTGAACATCACCCGTTTGCCGCAGCTTCCGATGTATCCAGCACCCCTCGACGGCCCTCCTGAACCACGTTCACCCACTGGGGGCGTGCCGGTCGGGCTTGTCGAGGGGGCAGGCCCGACCGGCACACCGGGGTGTCCACCACCGGCCGATCGGCGTCCGGCACCGAAGCGCTGAGGGTGGGCGCAGCAGGGTTCGAACCTGCGACCGCTCGGGTGTAAGCCGAGTGCTCTTCCGCTGAGCTATGCGCCCGGAACGGGACCCGGACCCGGAGCCGGAGCCGGGTCCCGTCGGGGGAACGTCAGGCCAGTTCGGCGACGGCCTTCTTCCACGCCGACTGGTCGCGGGCTTCGCCAGGCTGGTTGACCTCGGCGAAGCGCACCACACCGTCGGTGTCGATGAGGAACGTGCCGCGCAGGGCCATGCCGGCCTTGTCGTTGAAGACGCCGTAGGCCTGGGCCACGGCGCCGTGCGGCCAGAAGTCCGACAGCAGCGGGAACTGGTAGCCCTGCTGCTCCGCCCACACCTTCAGCGAGAAGACCGCATCGACGGAAACGCCCAGGACCTGGACGCCCTTGGTGTCGTAGTCGGCGAACTCGTCGCGCAGCTGGCAGAGCTCGCCGGTGCAGGTCCCGCTGAAGGCGAACGGGAAGAAGACCAGCAGCACCGGCTTGTCGCCCTTGAACGACGACAGCGTGACGGGCTGCTTGTTGTAGTCGTTGAGGGTGAAGTCAGGGGCTGGTGAACCGACCTCGACGGCCATCCGGCGAATCCTCTCCAGAGCGAACACGAACGTGCGCCGACAACCCTATCGCGTCGGCGCCCTCGGCCCGGGTTCAGCGCTGTTTGGCCTTCGAGGACTTGGGCGACACCAGCCGCGTGCCGAGCCAGTCGGCGCCCACGCTGATGTTCGCGGTCTGCGCCAGGCCGACCTGCGGCACGGCTTCGGCGATCTCGCTGGGCTCGACGTGTCCCGGCTGCCCCGTCTTCGGGGTCAGCACCCAGATCACGCCGTTCTCGTCCAGGGGGCCCCGGGCGTCGACCAGGGTGTCGCCGAGGTCGCCGTCGTCCTCGCGCCACCAGAGCAGCACGACGTCGATGACCTCCTGCGCGTCCTCGTCGAGGAGCTCAGCACCGATCTCCTCTTCGATCGCCGCGCGGACGCCTTCGTCGACGTCCTCGTCCCAGCCGATCTCCTGGACCACCATGTCCGGCTTGATGCCAAGCCTCTCGGCGACGCTGGCGCTGCCTGCGTCTCCCGCGGCGACCACTGCTTCCACTCCTCCAACTACGACGGAGCGTGGCGGTCGGCCGGCCCCTCGGAGCCACCCCGGCCACCACACTCGGGTACACGGATGTCGCTAGCGAACACTGGCGCGGCTCTGCGCGCAACCGTCCACACCGGATCTATGACAAGTCGTGTCGCAGCGTAGAGGCCGCCCTGGACCCTCGTGAGGCCCCGGGACGGGTGTCTGTGGGCAGTGTCCCACCACCCCGCGGAACGCCTCATCTAGGGTTGTGGAGAAGAAACGCGCGCGCGATACACCGCACGCGGGGAGTGGTGCACTCGGGGCGACCCTTGTTACCGGGCAGTAAAGGTGACGGGAGCCGGGCCGGGGACGACGATGGGAATCGGCGAGCACTCCCGCCCAGCAGCTACAACGGCTACAACCAGCTACAAGGAGACCCCTTGGCCCCGCAGAACGACGGCGCCTCCGGCAAGGAGACCCCGGCACGAGTACGCGTCATCCGTGACGGGCTCGCGGCGCACCTGCCCGACATCGACCCGGAGGAGACCGCCGAGTGGCTGGACTCCTTCGACGAGGCGCTGGCCAGGGGTGGCCAGCAGCGCGCCCGGTACCTGATGCTGCGCATCCTCGAGCGCGCCCGCGAGCGCAACGTCGGCGTGCCCGCCCTCACGTCGACGGACTACGTCAACACCATCCCCACGGAGAACGAGCCGTGGTTCCCCGGCGACGAGGAGATCGAGCGCCGGTACCGCCGTTACATCCGCTGGAACGCCGCGATCATGGTGCACCGCGCCCAGCGCCCCGGCGTCGGCGTCGGCGGGCACATCTCGACGTACGCGTCGTCGGCCGCGCTGTACGAGGTGGGCTTCAACCACTTCTTCCGCGGCAAGGACCACTCCGGCGGCGGTGACCAGGTCTTCTTCCAGGGCCACGCCTCCCCCGGCATGTACGCGCGCGCGTTCCTCGAGGGCCGGCTGTCCGAGCGGCAGCTCGACGGCTTCCGCCAGGAGTACAGCCACGCCGGCGAGGGCGGCGGCCTGCCGTCGTACCCGCACCCGCGGCTGATGCCGGAGTTCTGGGAGAACCCGACGGTGTCGATGGGCCTCGGCCCGATGAACGCCATCTACCAGGCCCGGTTCAACCGCTACCTGCGCGACCGCGGCATCAAGGACACCACCGACCAGCACGTGTGGGCGTTCCTCGGCGACGGTGAGATGGACGAGCCGGAATCGCGCGGCCTCATCCACGTGGCCGCCGGCGAAGGCCTCGACAACCTGACCTTCGTGATCAACTGCAACCTGCAGCGGCTCGACGGCCCGGTGCGCGGCAACGGCAAGATCATCCAGGAGCTCGAGTCGTACTTCCGCGGCGCGGGCTGGAACGTGATCAAGGTCATCTGGGGCCGCGAGTGGGACGCGCTGCTCTCGGCGGACCGCGACGGCGCCCTGGTCAACCTGATGAACGTGACGCCCGACGGTGACTACCAGACGTACAAGGCGAACGACGGCGCCTACGTCCGCGAGCACTTCTTCGGCCGCGACCCGCGCACGAAGGACCTGGTCAAGGACCTGTCCGACGCCGACATCTGGAACCTCAAGCGCGGTGGCCACGACTACCGCAAGGTGTACGCGGCGTACAAGGCGGCCATGGAGCACCACGGCCAGCCGACGGTGATCCTCGCCCACACCATCAAGGGCTACGGCCTCGGCCCGGCGTTCGAGGGCCGCAACGCCACGCACCAGATGAAGAAGCTCACGCTCGACGACCTGAAGCTGTTCCGCGACGCCCAGCGCATCCCGATCAGCGACGCCGAGCTCGAGCGCGACCCGAAGCTGCCGCCGTACTTCCACCCGGGCCCCGAATCGCCCGAGATCGAGTACATGATCGGCCGCCGCAGGGCGCTGGGCGGTTTCCTGCCGGAGCGCCGGCCGCGCAACGCCAAGGCGCTCGTGCTGCCGGGCGACAAGGTCTACGAGGGCATCCGCAAGGGTTCGGGCAAGCAGGAGGTCGCCACGACGATGGCGTTCGTCCGGCTCGTGCGCGAGCTCGCGAAGGACTCGGAGATCGGCAAGCGCGTCGTCCCGATCATCCCGGACGAGGCCCGCACCTTCGGTCTCGACTCGATGTTCCCGACCGCCAAGATCTACAACCCGCACGGCCAGACGTACACGTCGGTCGACGCGAGCCTGATGCTGGCCTACAAGGAGTCCGAGAAGGGCCAGCTGCTGCACGAGGGCATCAACGAGGCGGGTTCCACCGCGTCGTTCACGGCCGTGGGCACCGCGTACGCCACGCACGGCGAGCCGATGATCCCGATCTACATCTTCTACTCGATGTTCGGGTTCCAGCGCACCGGCGACGGCCTGTACGCGGCGGCGGACCAGATGGCGCGCGGCTTCGTGCTCGGCGCCACCGCGGGCCGCACCACGCTGACCGGTGAGGGCCTGCAGCACGCCGACGGGCACTCGCTGCTGCTGTCGGCGACCAACCCGGCGGTCGTGGCCTACGACCCGGCGTACTCGTTCGAGATCGCGCACATCGTCCGCGACGGCCTGCGGCGCATGTACGGCGAGACCGGGCCGCACGGCAACGGCGAGAACGTCTTCTACTACCTGACGATCTACAACGAGCCGTACCAGCAGCCCGCCGAGCCGGAGAACCTCGACGTCGACGGCCTGCTCAAGGGCCTCTACAAGTACGCCGACGCCCCTGCGGGCACCGGCCCGGAGGCCCAGATCCTGGTCTCCGGCGTCACGATGCCCGACGCGCTCAAGGCCCAGCAGCTGCTGGCCGAGGAGTGGGGCGTGCGCGCGGCGGTCTGGTCGGCCACCTCGTGGACCGAGCTGCGCCGCGAGGCGGTCGAGATCGACCACGACAACCTGCTCCACCCGGACGACAGCCCGCGCGTGCCGTACGTGACGCAGGCGCTGTCGGGGGCCAACGGTCCCGTCGTGGCGGTGTCGGACTGGATGCGCGCCGTGCCGGACCTCATCCGGCCGTGGGTGCCCACGGACATGCTCACGCTCGGCACCGACGGGTTCGGGTTCTCCGACACCCGTCCGGCCGCGCGGCGCAAGTTCCTCGTGGACGCCCAGTCGATCGTCGTCGGCGCCCTCACCGCGCTCGCGAAGCGCGGCGAGGTCGACCAGGCGAAGGTGGGCGAAGCGGTGCGCCGCTACCGCCTCGACGACGTCGCGGCCGCCGGGCCGCAGACGTCGGACTCGGGCAACGCGTAAGTCGTAGTGAGCAGCGGAACCCTCCGGGCTGGAAAATTGGCCCGGAGGGTTCCGCTGTTTCCGGGCCTGCCCCAGCTAAGGTAGACGTCGGATGTATTGAGGCGTCTGTGGATTTTCTGGAAGGGTGATCGAGCGTGACCCAGCGTCGCCTGCCGCGGCCGAGTGAACTGAAGCAGATCCTGCGGCCGAAGCCGATCGTGCTCAACCCGACCGACCGGCGGTTGTCGAACGCCCACACGATCGCCGACCTGCGGATGATCGGCCGGAAGCGCACACCGCGCGCGGCGTTCGACTACACCGACGGGGCCGCGGAGCTGGAAGACAGCCTGCTGCGCGCGCGGCAGGCCTACCGGCGAGTGGAGTTCCACCCCAACGTGCTGCGCGGAGTGTCCGATGTGGACACCACGAAGACGGTGCTCGGCAAGACGTCGGCGCTGCCGTTCGGCTTCGCGCCCACCGGGTTCACGCGCATGATGCAGCACGAGGGCGAGAGCGCCGTGGGCCGCGTGGCCCAGCGCAACGGCATCCCGATGGGCCTGTCCACCATGGCGACCACGTCGATCGAAGACCTCGCCGCGGCGGCGCCCGAGGCGCGCAAGTGGTTCCAGCTCTACGTGTGGCGCGACCACGGCGCGGGCGAAGATCTGATGAATCGCGCGTGGGAGAACGGCTACGACACGCTCCTGCTCACCGTCGACACCCCGGTGGCCGGCGCCCGCATGCGCGACGTGCGCAACGGCCTCACCATCCCGCCGGCCCTCACGCTCAAGACGTTCGCCGACGGCGCCCTGCACCCCGCCTGGTGGTTCAACCTCCTCACCACCGAGCCGCTGAACTTCGCCTCGCTGAGCCACTTCGACGGCACCGTCGCCGAACTGCTGGCCCAGCTCTTCGACCCGACGCTCGACTTCGACGACCTCGACTGGGTGCGCCGCACCTGGCCGGGGAAACTCGTGGTCAAGGGCGTGCAGAACGTGGACGACGCCCGTGACGTCGTGAAGCACGGCGCCGACGGCGTGGTCCTGTCCAACCACGGCGGCCGCCAGCTCGACCGCGCGCCCACGCCGCTGGAGCTGCTGCCGGCCGTGCTCGACGAGCTGCAGGGCGGCGCCGAGGTGTGGGTCGACACCGGCGTCCTCTCCGGCGGCGACATCGTGGCCGCGATCGCCCGCGGCGCCGACTTCGTGCTCGTCGGCCGCGCGTTCCTCTACGGATTGATGGCGGGCGGCGAACGCGGTGTCCAGCGATGCGTCGACATCCTGCGCACCGAGCTGATCCGGACCATGCAGCTGCTGGGTGTCCGCCGCGTCGAGGACCTGCGGCCCTCCCACGTCACCCTGCGCTGAACGGCGCACCGGGTTCCCCCGGCGCGCGCAGCGCCGGGTAACAGCGTTGCGTCCTGATTGGTCCAGACGTGCGACACGGGGTTGACGTCCCGGTGGGCTTGTGACGAGGATCTCAGCCACCTCGTGAAAGGCTGTTTCCGCGATGCGGAACCAGCGGTCCCCCCGGGAGGTCCCCCGTGTTCGTGCAGGACCTGACTCCGCTCGGTGGTCTCGGCCTTTCCGCGCTCGTCGCGGTGGTGCCGCTGGCCGTGGTGCTGGTGTTGCTCGGCGTGGTCCGGACCAGAGCGCACTACGCCGCGCTGATCGGGCTCGCGGTGGCGCTCGTCGTGGGGATCGCCGTGTACGGGATGCCCGTGGGACAGGCGATTTCCGGTGCGCTGCAAGGCGCCGCGTTCGGGCTGTTCCCCATCCTGTGGATCGTGGTCAACGCGCTGTGGGTCTACCGGATCACCGTGCGCACCGGCCACTTCGACGTGCTGCGCCGCTCGTTCGGCCGGATCTCCGACGACCCGCGGTTGCAGGCACTGATCATCGCGTTCTGCTTCGGCGCGCTGATGGAGGCGCTGGCCGGGTTCGGCGCGCCCGTGGCGATCAGCGCGGTGATGCTCGTGGCCGTCGGGTTCGGGCCGGGCAAGGCGGCCGTGGTGGCGCTCGTCGCGAACACGGCGCCGGTGGCGTTCGGCGCGATGGGCACGCCGGTGGTCACGCTCGCGCAGGTCACCGGGCTGCCGCTGGAGCAGGTGTCGTCGATCGTCGGCCGGCAGACGCCGTTGCTCGCGCTGTTCGTGCCCCTGCTGCTGGTGATCATCGTCGACGGCAAGCGCGGGCTGCGGGAGACGTGGGTGCCGGCGCTGGTCTGCGGGGTCGCGTTCGGCGTGGTGCAGTTCCTCGCGTCGAACTTCGTGTCGCCGCAATTGGCCGACATCGGCGCGGCGCTGGCCGGCGCGGCCGCGCTCGTGGCGCTGCCCATGACGCGGCGCTCGGTGCCCGAGGAGGTCCGCACGCAGGTGCTCACCGGCACGCGCACCGCGACGCTCGACCGGCCCGACGAACGCGCCGAAGTCGTGCGCGCCTACCTGCCGTACGCGCTGATCATCGTGATCTTCTCGCTCGCGCAGGTGCCGCCGATCAAGAAGGTGCTCGACGCGGCGACGTGGAAGTTCCACTGGCCCGGCCTCGACGTGCACGGCCCGGACGGGAAGGCGGTGTCCGGCAACTCGTTCTCCCTGCCGTTCCTCAACACCGGCGGCACCCTCGTGCTGATCGCCGGGCTGCTCACGATCGTCGCGCTCAAGGTCACCGCGCGCCCGGCCGGCCAGGAGTGGCTGGCGACGGTGAAGGAGCTGCGGTTCGCGATCCTCACCGTGACCGGCGTGCTGGCGCTGGCGTACGTGATGAACCTGTCCGGTCAGACGAGCACGATCGGCACGTTCATCGCCGCGGCCGGCGCGGGGCTGGCGTTCCTCTCCCCCGTGCTCGGCTGGTTCGGCGTCGCGGTGTCGGGGTCGGACACCTCGGCCAACGCGTTGTTCGGCGCCCTGCAGGTCACGGCCGCCCACCAGACGAACCTGCCTGCGGACCTCCTCGCGGCGGCCAACAGTTCCGGCGGCGTGCTCGGCAAGATGATCTCACCGCAGAACCTGACGATCGCGTGCGTCGCGGCCAACCTGCCCGGCGAAGAGGGCAAGCTGCTGCGGAAGGTGCTGCCGTGGAGCCTCGGGCTGCTGCTGGTGATGTGCCTGATCGTGCTCGGGCAGAGCACGCCGGTGCTCAGCTGGATGCTGCCGTGACCGCCCGCGCGGCGACGCGTCGGGCGGAGCGGTTCCACGTCCACCAGCCGTGCACCACCAGACCGGCGAAGACCACGTAGATCGCGGCGGAGAAGTACAGGCCGGACGAGATCTGCAGCGGCACGCCGATCGCGTCGACCACCAGCCACACGCCCCAGAACTCCACGAGCCCCGCGCCCTGCGCCCCGAAGGCGACGAGCGTGCCCACGAAGATCGCCGCGTCCGGCCACGGCGCCCACGACGCGTGCAGCGCCTGCAGCACCAGCGCCATCCCGACCGTGCCGACGGCGAACGCGCCCAGCATCGCCCAGCGCTCGACCGGCCGGGCCGTGCGCACGACCACGCCGTCGACGGGATCCGTGCGGCGGCGCCACGCCCACCAGCCGTAGAGCGAAATCAGCAGGATCGCGATCTGCCGGCTCGCCAGGCCGCCGAGGTCGGCGGAGACGTAGACCGAGAACAGGAGCACGGTCGCGCCCACCTGCACGGGCCAGGTCCACAACGTTCTCCGGTCGGCCAGGAAGACCACCGCGAGCGCGAGCACCTGCCCGGCGAGCTCCGCGATCGAAATCCACTGGCCGAGCACCGTGATGCCGTGCCGCAGCAGGAAGTCCACGTCCGCACCCCTTCCGTCCAAGGTCGCCAACACCCGGCGGGCGGGCGGGATTCCCCACGGTGTGACTGCGGTTACGCACACGGAGGCCCGGTGCCCTCCCGATGCACCGGGCCTCCGCGACCGCGCCTCGCGTCAGCGGTCGACGCGGTTGAACCCCGACGGCGGGGTCGGGGTGTCCGGGGTGATCTGGCCGTTCGCGGGCGGCATGGTCTGGGTCGGCGCCTGCTGCGGCTGCTGCGTGGTCTGCGTGGTCTGCGCGGCCGGCTGACCACCGACCTGCCGCTGGCCAGCCGAACCGACCTGGCCCTGGAGGTTGCTCAGCCAGCCGCCCCAGCGTTCCTGGGCCGGCTTGATCAGGCCACCACCGAAGCCGACGACGACGACACCGCCGATCGTGGCGAGCACCGTGATGAGCACGGGCCCCGTGATGGCCGTCGCGATGTTGACCTGGCCCAGCGCCGCGATGATGCCGAACGCCATGATCAGCCAGTAGGAGATGGTGCCGAGCAGCCGTCCGGCCGGACGGGTCGCCAGCGCCGAGGTCACGACGTCGCGCACGACCTTCGCGATGGCCGCGGCCACGACGACCAGCACGAGCGCCACGACGATCCGCGGCAGGAACGCGATGATGTCGTTGAGCAGCTGGCTGACCGGATTCGACTGGCCGAACACGCCGAAGGCCAGCTGGAGCGCGATCAGCAGAATGAAGTAGTAGACCAGTTTCACCAGCACCGTCGTGGCGTCGACATTCGCCTGCTTCATCATTCCGGTCAGGCCGGTCTTCTCCACCAGCCGGGAGAAACCGAGTTTTCCGAGCACCAGTGACAGCGCTTTGGACACCGCTTTCGCGATCAGCCAGCCGATCAGCAGGATGATCAGAAAACCGACGAGTTTCGGGACGAACGTGGCCACCAGATTCCAGGCCTGTCCGAGTCCGTCCTTCAGTTGCTCACCCACGCTGGCTCCCTTCGCCGCGGATACCGGCTGCGTCGCTGCAGCGGCTGTCGATCAGGTACCCAGCGAGCGGGAGTGCTGTGCACCACGATCGAGTGAGACGACTGGCGCGGGAAGATCAATCGCGGCCATACTTGGAACTACCGGTGGGGACCGGGGAGACGAGGCCGTCCGGCGCAGCGAAAACCGCAAGCGCCGGGCGGCCTCGAGCATTTCCGGGGTATTACCGTGGGCCGTATTCAGCGGGTGTTCGCGTCGTCGCCCTGCGAATACGATTCGGGTTTCGCAGGGCGACGACGTTCGTTAACCGAACAGACACTCAGGCTGCGCGCAACGCATCGCTCAGTTTCACCTTCGCTCCAGTACGCATCACAGCGTTTCGGTAGATCCGCGCGGCGAGCCAGATCAATCCCGGAATCAGCAGCACCACGAGCCCCACCGACACCACGGCTTCCCAGACGGGCACTCCGCCCATCGCGAGCCGCATCGGCATGAGCGTCGGCGCGAACACCGGGATCACCGAAAGCACCTCGGCGAACCTGTTCGACGGGTCCGAGGGCAGCACCGAGATGCCCACCACGTACCCGACGATCACGAGCATCAGCGCCGGCGACACGGCCCCGCTCACGTCCTCCTGCCGCGACACGAGCGCGCCGAGCGCCGCGAACACGATCGAATACATGAAGAACCCGAGCAAGTACCAGACCACCAGCCAGACGACCGTGCCGACGGCCGCCGAGACCGAGATCGTGAGCACCCCCGTCCCCAGTCCCGCCGCGATGCCGACGACGCCGATCGCGAGCATCTGGATCAACCCGACCGTGCCGATGCCGAGCACCTTGCCCGCCATGAGCTGCCACGGCTTGATGGTGGACAGCAGCAGCTCGACCACGCGCGAGGTCTTCTCCTCGACCACGCCCTGCGCCACGGTCTGGCCGTTGAGCAGCAGCGACATGTAGATGAGGATGCCCGCGATGATGCCGAGCACCAGCTGCTGGCTGTCGTAGTCGTACGGTTTCTCCAGTGGCGGCAGCTCGTCGATCTTCGCGGTCGCGACCGCGGCGTCCACCTTCGCCGGATCGCCGCGCTGCGCGAGGATCTCCGAGTTCTGCGCGACGCGGCCGGCGAGCACGGTGAGCACGTTCTTGAGGTTGCCGTCGAGGTCCTTCTCGACCTGCACGTGCACGCGGTCGGCGCCCTGCACCAGCAGCGCGTCGATCGAGCCGTCCTTCAGCTTCGCGACACCCGCCTGCTCGTCGGGCACGGGCTGCGTGGCGATGTTCTGCCCGACCGACTTCCCGATGGCCGTCAGCGGTGCCGAGAGCGGCGCCGCGGCCGGCACGAAGCCGACGGTCGTGTCGGGCCCGCCGCTGCCGCCGACGAGCTTGAGCACCACGACCGCGGCGACGATGAGGATCAGCAGCACGAGCGTGCTGATCCGGTAGGCCTTCGACTTCAGCCGCGTGCTGATCTCCCGCGAGGCGACGAGGCTGACGCCGGCCAGCGGGCTCATGCGGACGTCGGGCGCGCTCACGCCGCCTCCTTCTGCTGGTGGTTCTCGGTCACGACGGAGCGGAACAGCTCGGTCAGCGACGGGAACTTCCGCGCGAACTCGTGCACCGGCCCGGTCGCCAGCGCCGCGCGCAGCACGGCCTGGTCGTCGGCGCCGTCGCTCAGCTCGAGCTCGGTGACCGAACCCTCGCGGCCGAGCACGGCGACGCCCGGCAGCCCCGCGGCCCAGTCGTCACCGGCCTTCGGCGCGTCGACGAGCAGCCGCACGGACCCGCCGGCGCGCAGGTCCTCGACGGTGCCCAGCGCCTCCATCCGTCCACTCCGGACGATGCCGACGCGGTCGCACAGGCGCTCCACCAGGTCCAGCTGGTGGCTGGAGAACACCACGGGCACGCCTTCGGCCGCCTTCTCCTTGAGCACCTTGCTCATCACGTCGACCGCCACCGGGTCGAGCCCGGAGAACGGTTCGTCCAGCACGAGGATGCGCGGCTCGTGCACCAGCGCGGCCGCCAGCTGCACGCGCTGCTGGTTGCCGAGGCTGAGCTTCTCCACCTCGTCGCCGCGGCGCCCGGCCACGCCGAGGCGTTCGGTCCAGCGCTCGGTCGACGCCTGCGCGTCGGCCGCCGACATGCCGTGCAACCGGGCGAGGTAGGTGAGCTGCTCGCCCACCTTCATCTTCGGGTACAAACCACGCTCTTCCGGCATGTACCCGATGTGCCGCCGCGTTTCGTGCGTGATGGGCGAACCCGCGAAGCGGACTTCGCCCGAGTCCGCGCTCAGCACCCCGAGCGCGATGCGCATCGTGGTGGTCTTGCCGGCGCCGTTGCTGCCGACGAAGCCGAAGAGCTCGCCCGGCCGCACGTCGAAAGTCATCTTTTCCAGCGCCACGACGGTGCCGTAGCGTTTGGAGATCGCGTCGATCTCCAGTCCGGGCTCTGGCATTCGCCCTTTCCCCCTTGATGTCGGATTCGGTGACGTACATCACCGGTTACGGATCGTAGAGAGCCCCGGTCACGGTTCCTAGCCTCCCCGGTTGCGTGTCCGCCGCCGAAAGTTGCCGATCGAATGTCCACGTAGGATCGCGTCCGAAATGGCTGAGACGACGGGGCGCCGGGTCCCCAAGCACCACGGGTTGTCCGCGAAGACGCTGCGCTCGCTCGAGCACGCCTCCGGGCGGCTCGCGAGCGCGAGCGTCGCGGTGATGGAGCGCAGGCTCGTGTGGTTCGGGCGGCTGCCCGCCGACCAGCGCGCGAGCGTGCTGCTGATCACCCAGGCGGGGGCCGCCGGGTTCGTCTCCTGGCTGCGGGATTCGAAGGAAGCCCTGAAGCTCACGACGGAAGCGTTCCGCGACGCGCCGGCCGAGCTGTCGCGGTGGATCAGCCTGCGCCAGGCCGTGGGCATGGTGCGGCTCGCGATCGAGGTGTTCGAGGAGCAGCTGCCGGAGTTCGCCGCCAACGAGGCCGAGCGCGCCGCACTGATCGAGGGAATCCTGCGCTACGGCAGGGAGATCGCGTTCGCCGCGGCCAACTCGTACGCGGCGGCGGCCGAGGCGCGCGGCGCGTGGGACGCGCGGCTCGAAGCGCTCGTCGTCGACGGCATCGTGCGCGGCGACGCGGAAGAGGCGGTGCTCTCGCGCGCGGCCGCACTGGGCTGGGACCCCGCGGCGGCCGCGACGGTGATCGTCGGCAACCCGCCTTCGGAAGACCCGCCGACGGTGGTGTTCGAGGTCCGCAGCCGCGCCGCCCGCGTCGGCCGCCCCGTGCTGCTGTCGGTGCAGGGCTCGCGGCTCGTGATCGTCATCGGCGGCCCGACCGACGGCGGGGTGAAGGAACGCGAATCGCTCTCGCGCATGTCCGCCGTGTTCGCCGACGGGCCCGTGGTCGCCGGCCCGACCGTGCCGTCGCTGGCCGAGGCGCACCACAGCGCCGCCGAAGCGCTGTCCGGCCTGCGCGCGGTGGTCGCCTGGCCCGGCGCGCCCCGCCCCGTCCGCTCCGACGACCTGCTGCCCGAACGCGCCCTCTCCGGCGACCCCGAAGCCGAGCGCCTGCTGGTCGACCTCGTCGCGCGCCCGCTGGAGGAAGCGGGTCCGGCGCTGCAGCGCACGGTCGAGACCTACCTCGAAACCGGCGGTGTGCTGGAGCGCTGCGCGCAGACGCTCTTCGTGCACCCCAACACGGTTCGCTACCGCCTCCGCAAAGCGGCCGAGCTGACCGGCCGCAACCCGACCGAACCGCGCGACGCCTTCGTGCTCCGCACCGCCCTCACGGTCGGCCGGCTGGCCCGGGCGCGCGGCTTGTGGTGAGCGGGCAGCGGACTGACGAGCGGGCTCGGCGCGCGGCGCACCACGTCGCCGTGCCAGGTCAGTCCGCACCCGCGACGCCCGTCGCCGGTACCGGATCCGCGCGTCGCGGCCAAGATCGCCCCGCCGGGCGCGCCGCTCGCGGTGACCGGGTGGCGCACCGGCCCGGCTCGTGACAGACTTCACGGCGAGCGATGGTTGAATCCCACAAGGCATCTGGGTTAAGGGCGAGAATCCACCGCACGTCTTTGGAGGTTTCCTCCAATAACCCCGCGCGGACTTGGTGACCGCCCGCATCTGCTGGAGCATCGCCGCCCGTGGTGTCATAGACACCGTGACAGCAGCAGTCCTCTCCCCCGGCCAGGGCTCACAGGCCCCCGGCATGCTCTCCCCGTGGCTCGAGTCCGACGGTGCGCGCGAGCGTGTCGAGGAGTGGTCCGCGCGCGCGGGCCTCGACCTCGTCCGCCTCGGCACGGAAGGCGACGCCGAGGAGATCCAGGACACCGCGGTCGCGCAGCCGCTGATCGTCGCGCTCTCGCTGCTCTCGTTCGAGCGCCTGCAGCAGGTCGCGCCGGTCGCGGACGACGCGCCGGTGGCCGGCCACTCCGTCGGCGAACTCGCCGCCGCCGCGATCGCCGGGGTGCTGCCGGCGGCCGACGCCGTGGCGCTGGCCGCGGTGCGCGGCGCCGAGATGGCGAAGGCCTGCGCGCTGGAACCGACGTCGATGGCCGCCGTGATGCTCGGCGACCCCGGCGAGGTCGTCGCGTGGCTCGAGGAGCGGGGCCTGGCCGCCGCCAACCGCAACGGAGCCGGCCAGATCGTCGCCTCGGGCGCGGCCGACGCCATCGCGAAGATCGTCGCCGAACCCCTGGAGGGCACGAAGATCCGTGCGCTCAAGGTCGCCGGAGCCTTCCACACGCCGTACATGGCGCCCGCGGAAGCCTCCCTTCGCGAGCACGCCGCCGGCCTCACCCCGGCCGACCCCACGCGCCCGCTGCTGTCGAACGCCGACGGCGCCGTCGTCACGAGCGGCGCCGAGTACCTCGAGCGAATGCTGGCCCAGGTCACCCGCCCGGTGCGCTGGGACCTGACCATGGACGGCCTCGTCTCGCTCGGCGTGACCAGCACGATCGAACTCGCGCCCGCGGGCACGCTGACCGGCCTGGTCAAGCGGCAGCTCAAGGGTGTCGTCACCACAACCACCGCGCTGAAGACGCCGGACGAGCTGGCGAAGCTGCGCGAGGAGGACGCCCAGTGACCGACCGCCCCAGCCTGCGTCTCACGCAGGGCCCGAGCAGCACCCGCATCCTCGGTGTCGGCAGCCACCAGCCGGAGCGGGTCGTGACCAACGACGACCTGTCCGAGCTCATGGACACCAACGACCAGTGGATCCGCGAGCGCGTGGGCATCATCGAGCGCCGCTTCGGCAACAAGGACGAGCTGCTGGTCGACTTCGCCGTCGCCGCCGGCGAAGCGGCGATGGCCGACGCCGGCGTCGAACCGTCCGAAGTGGACACCGTCATCCTGCCGAACTGCACGATGCCCTCGCCGATCCCCAACGCGGCCGGCCAGGTCGCCGCGCGGCTCGGCATCCCGAGCCCCGGCGCCTTCGACCTCAACGCCGCGTGCGCCGGCTTCTGCTACGGCCTCGGCGTGGCCTCGGACTTGATCCGCGCCGGTTCCGCGAAGAACGTGCTCGTGATCGGCGCCGAGAAGCTCACCGACGTCGTCGACCCGACCGACCGCGCCAACGCGATCATCTTCGCCGACGGCGCGGGCGCCGCGGTGGTCGGCGGGGCCGACGAACCGGGCATCGGCCCGGTGGTGTGGGGTAGCGCGGGCGACCTCGTGGACCTCATCTACATGCGCGACCACCAGTACATCCACCAGGAGGGCCAGTCGGTCTTCCGGTGGGCGACCACGCAGATCGCGCCGATCGCGATGCGCGCGCTGGAAGCCGCGGGCCTGCAGCCGTCCGATGTGGACGTGCTGATCCCGCACCAGGCCAACCTGCGCATCGTCGAGTCGATCGCCAAGAAGCTGCGGGCGGCCGGCGCGCGCGAAGACATGGCGGTGGCCGACGACATCAAGTATTCGGGCAACACTTCGTCGGCGTCGGTCCCCTTGGCGCTGGACCACATGCGCAAGGCGGGCACCGCGAAGCCGGGCGACGTGGTGCTGGCGATCGGCTTCGGCGCCGGGCTGTCGTATGCCGGGCAGGCGTTCGTCTGCCCCTGATGGATACTTCCCTCGCGAGCGCCGTGCTCGCGAGGTGGACCTGAAGAAGAACCGAGAAGGGAACAACTCCAATGGCTGACAACGCTGAGATCCTCGCCGGCCTCGCCGAAATCGTCGAAGAGGTGGCCGGTGTGGCTCAGGACGACGTCACCGCCGAGAAGTCGTTCGTGGACGACCTGGACATCGACTCGCTGTCGATGGTCGAGATCGCCGTGCAGGCCGAGGACAAGTTCGGCGTCAAGATCCCGGACGACGAGCTCGCCAACCTGAAGACCGTGGGCGACGCGGTGAACTACGTGTCCGCCAACTCGAAGTAAGTCCTCTTCGTATCCGGGCCGGGTGCGCCCGGTCCGGAGCAACCTTGGGGAGACTCCCATGAGCAACATCGACGTCGTGATCACCGGGATGGGGGCGACCACGCCCCTCGGCGGGGACGTCGCGTCCACCTGGGACGGTCTGCTGGCGGGCCGCAGCGGGGTGCGCAAGATCGACGCGGAGTGGGTCGCGGAACTCGGCCTGCCCGTGCAGATCGGTGCGACGCTCGCGGTCGAGCCGACCGAGGTCCTGCCGCGCGTGCAGGCGCGCCGGCTGGACCGGTGCGAGCAGGTGGCGATCATCGCCGCCCGGCAGGCCTGGGCCGACGCCGGGTTCACCGAGCAGACCGACGAGCACACCGACGTCGAGCCGGAACGGCTGGGCGTGTCGATCGGCACCGGCATCGGCGGGCCGGTCACGCTGCTCAGCCAGAACGACCTGTTGCACGAGCAGGGGCTCCGCAAGGTGTCGCCGCTCACCGTGCCGATGCTGATGCCCAACGGGCCCGCGGCGCACGTGAGCATCGACCTGAAGGCGCGGGCGGGGGTGCACTCCCCGGCTTCGGCGTGCGCCTCCGGCGCCGAGGGCATCGCCACCGGGTACGAGATGATCCGGTCCGGGCGGGCCGACGTCGTCGTCGCCGGCGGCACCGAGGCCTGCATCCACCCGATCACCCTCGCGGGCTTCGCCCAGGCGCGCACGGTGTCGACCCGCAACGACGACCCGGGGGCCGCGTCCCGGCCGTTCGACGTCAGCCGCGACGGCTTCGTGCTCGGCGAGGGCGCCGGGGTGGTCGTGCTGGAGCGGGCCGACCTCGCCAAGGCCCGCGGCGCGCGGATCTACGCGACGCTCGCCGGCTACGGCATCACGTCCGACGCTTACCACATCACGGGCAACCACCCGGAGGGCATCGGGCAGATCGCGGCCATGCGCGCGGCCATGACGATGGCGGGGCTGTCCCCTTCGGACATCGGTCACGTCAACGCGCACGCGACGTCCACTGTGGTCGGTGACATCGGCGAGGCCGCGGCGATCCGCAACGCGGTCGGCGACCACCCCGTGGTCACCGCGCCGAAGGGCGCGCTCGGCCACCTCGTCGGCGGCGCCGGCGCGGTGGAGGGCATCGCCACGATCCTCTCGCTCTACGAGGGTGTCGTGCCCGCGACGCTGAACCTGACCGACCTCGACCCGAAGGTGCAGCTCGACGTCGTGTCGGGCGAGAACCGCAAGGTCGAGCTCACCGCGGCGATCAGCAACTCGTTCGGCTTCGGCGGGCACAACACCGCCCTGCTGTTCACGCCGGCCGCCTGACCGGTTCCGTTCGACGACCAGGGCCCCTCCCGCGGCGGGAGGGGCCCTGGTCCGTGTCCGGGGACCGGTGCGTCAGCAGCGGTCGTGCTCGGGCGAGGCGCCCGACTGGATGGCGTCGATCTTGTAGCCGCCGCGTTCGTAGACCATCGGCAGCACCAGGCGCCAGCGGATGCACTTGTACTGGAAGTCGGGCGGCGCCTCGTCGAGCGACTGCGTGCTGTTGAAGCCGACGAGCACGCGCAACGAGGTGCCGGCGCCGGGTTCGATGCGGTACAGGAGGATGCTGCCGTCCTTCGTGGACACGAAGCCCTTGCGCCACTTGTCCTCGGGATAGGCCTTCAGGCGACCTTCGGAGACCGACTGGGCCCACTGGTCGTAGTCGTGGTTGTTCACGCCGTCGAAGTACATCTGCAGCACCTGGCGCACGACGTCGTCCTGCGGGTGCCGCGCGGCGTCCTCGGTGACCTCGACCTGACCGGGCCCCGGCTGGTCGCCCGAGCTGACCGACGTCGTCGGGGTCGACGCGACCGGATCGTCCGGCGGCGCCGCGGGACGGCGGTACAGCTCGCGCGCGAGCAGGCCACTGCCCACGGTCACGGACAAGACCACGACGAGCACAGGTACCAACCACCGCTGACGAGCGGGCGCGGGCGGACGGGCGGTCACCCCCGAGAGGGTACTCACCCGGCCGGGGAGCTCAGCCGACCTGGTGCAACCAGGTGACCGGAGCGCCGTCGCCGGCGTGGCGGTAGGGCTCGAGCGCCTCGTCCCAGCTCGCCGCGAGCAGCTCGTCGAGCTTGTGCGCCAGCGACTCCCCGCCGCGGGTCATGCTCACGAGCGCGCGCAGCTGGTCTTCGCCCACCACGAGGTCACCGTTGGCACTCGTGCGGCCGTGCCAGAGGCCGAGGCCGGGCGCGAAGCAGAAGCGCTCGCCGTCGACTCCGGCGCTGGGTTCTTCGGTGACTTCGAAGCGCAGCATCGGCCAGGCCTTGAGCGCGGCGGCCAGCTTGCCGCCGGTGCCGGCGGGCGCGCGCCAGCCGCACTCGGCACGCAGCTGTCCGGGACTGGCGGGCTGCGCCGTCCACTTCAGCTCGACTCGGGCCCCGAGGGTGCCCGAAATCGCCCACTCGACGTGCGGGCACACCGCAGACGGCGACGAGTGGACGTACACCACACCTCGGGTGTTGCCACGGGTGCTCACTGCTGACCTCCGCTTGCTCGACGAGGGACGTCTTCCCCTACGACCTCTCGAGCTGCTTCGGCTGTGGGCTTCCGTACCACTTCCCCGACGTGCCGCTTCCCGATCTGTGTAGCACATTCTGCACCCCAACTGTGCCGTTTGGCCACACGAACACCACAAGTCGCGCGGGAACCCCCTTTAGGAGGGAGGCTCGCCGACGCGTCCGCGCTTAGCACGGATCTCGGCCACCGGCGCGCTAGCGTGTGCCCCGGAACGGTCGAGGTGAGGAGGGTTCGGTGCGACTGGTCCGCCTCGGGCAGCAGCCGTCGCGCGTCGCCGAAGACGTGCGCGCGGCTCTGGCGTCCCTCGGCCGCGGCAGCACCGTCATCGGCGGCGTCGCGCTGGTCGGCGCGCGGCCGGCGGGTGACGACCGGGCCGTGGAGGCCGTGGTGGTGCTGCCCAAGGGCGTGCTCATCGTGATCGGCGTCGACCTGCCCGATCCGGCCCTGCGCCTCGAAGCGCCGCTCAGCGGCCCGTGGAAGGCCGACGGCTGGCCGCTCGTCCACGGCGACGACGCGATCAACCCCGCCACGGAGGCGCTGGACCTGTCGCAGGACTGCGAGCGCCGCATCGCCGAACTGGCGCCCGGTTCGGGCCCGGTGGGCACGATCGTCGCGGTCGGGCCGTACGTCGAAACCGTCGACCAGCCGCCCGCCGACCTCGCCGGGCCGGTCCGGGTGCTCCACCCCACGCCGACCGCGATGCTCGCCGCCACGGTGTCCCTCGCGACGGCCCGCAGCCCTCGCTCGCTCGACCAGGCGCGCGCCCTGATCTCGGCGCTGGCCCCCGACGCGCCGGCGCTACCCGATGACGTCCTGGTGGGCGAAGGTTTCGTGCGCTACACGGACGATCCGCCCGTGCCGGTCGCCGCACCGGTGCCGGCGCGGGTGCAGAAACCGGCCGTCCCGGCTCCTGGTGCTTCCACGGCTGGTCCGGCTGTGAAACGCCCCGCCATCACGTCGGTTCCGCCACCGCCGCCGGTCATCCCGACGGTGGTCCCGGTGCCGCACGTCGCCGACACACCCCCGGAGTCAGCCGACCCGCCGCAGGCCGCCCCAGCAGCTGAGTCCACTTCGGCCGCTTCCCCGGCCGCCTCGGACGCACTCGGCGACGCCCCCACCGAGTCCACGGCGCCTCCGCCCGGCCCCGGCGCGGCTCCGTCCACTTCGGCCGATCCGCAGCTCCCCGACGAACCGGACACCCCGCTCGACGCGGCCGCGACCGAGAAGATGGCGGCGCCGAAGCAGGAACCGGTCACCACACCGCGCCGGGTCCCCGGCCCCCGCCCGGCACCGGCCGCGACGGCGCCGAAAGCCATGCCGGTGGCGAGCCGCCCCGGCGCTTCTGCAGGACCCGCACCGGCGGCGAAACCGGCAACGCCGGTGTTCCCCGCCGCGGCGAGCGCGGGCAAGGCCCCGGCTCCCGCACAGAACCGGGCACCCGCGAGCACTGCCGCGCCGGTGGTCGGCACCACCGGCGCGGGCGCCGCGGCCGTGGACCGGACCAGCGCACCGGTCACGCCGGGGCGCGGCGCACCGCGTCCGGGCGCGGCTCCCGGCGGAGCGCCGAGGACCGGTGCCCCGGCGGGGCCGGTGGGCCCCGGCGCGACCCGCACTTCCGCCACCGCGACCGCCGCGCCGCGGCAGGCGGTGACCTCGGCGCCGTCGTCGGCGGGGTCGAGGGAGGTGGCCGCCGGGGCGGTGCCGCAGGCGGCGGAGAAGTCGTCGAAGACCGTGCGGTGGGTGCCGGTGGCGGCGATCGGGTTGCTGGCGGTGCTGCTGGTCACCGCCATCGTCGTGGCGGCGACGGGCGGGAGTGGCGGCGGCGAGGCCGCGCCTGCGCCGAGCCAGCGTGCCAGTGCGCCGGCGGCCCCACCGGTGGCGAGCAGCGGTGCGCCGGCGAGCAGCGCGGCGCCGAGCCTGTCGTTCGAGCCGCGGGCGAGCAGCGCGGACCAGCGGTGCGCGTCGCACGCGTTCGGGGACGTGCAGGCCAGTCTGCAGCAGACCAGCTGCTCCGCGGTGCGCCGCGCGAGCTACACGGCGCTGGTCGACGGGCGCCCGGCCGCGGTGACCATCGCCGTGGTCGAGTTCCCCGACGCGGCGCAGGCCACGCACTTCAAGCAGGTCGCCGACACACCGGGCGGCGGTGGGATCCTCGACGTCGCCACGGAGACCGGCAAGTGGTCCGGTCCGCCGCCGCAGTTCGACAGCGCCGCGTACGCCAGCAAGATCGACGGCACCGGGGTGCGGCTCGTGCAGGTGGTGTGGCAGACGGGTCCGTCCACACCGGACGACCCCGGCCTCACCCGCGCCGCGCAGGGCGCGCTCGCGCTCACGATGCCGTCCTGAAGGTCCTGAAGGGCGGGTCCCCGCGGGGACCCGCCCGGCGGAACTACAGCCCGTAGGCCTCGAGCAGCCGCAGCCAGACCTCGCTGATCGTCGGGAACGACGGCACGGCGTGCCACAGCCGGTCCAGCGGGACCTCGCCGACCACGGCGATCGTCGCGGAGTGCAGCAGTTCGGCCACGTCCGGTCCGACGAAGGTCACGCCCAGCACCACCCCGCGCTCGGTGTCGACGACCATGCGGGCCTTGCCGGTGTAGCCGTCGGCGTGCAGCGCCGAGCCGGCGACCGCGATGTCGATGTCCACGACGCGGTCAGCGGAACCCTCCCGAGCCTCGGTGAGGCCGACCGACGCGACCTCCGGGTCGGTGAAGATGACCTGCGGCACCGCGTGGTGGTCGGCGGTCGCGCTGTACTTGCTCCACGGCCCGGTCGGGACGTCCTCACCGCGGCCGCGCGCGGCGACAGCGTCCCCGGCCACGCGGGCGGCGTACTTGCCCTGGTGCGTCAGCAGGGCGCGTCCGGTCACGTCACCCGCGGCGTACAGCCACCCACCGTCCACGGCGGACACCCGCCCGCTCTCGTCGACCTCGAGCGGGCCGCTGGTGGGCAGGCCGAGCACGTCGAGCCCGACGTCGCCCGTGGCCGGCGCGCGGCCCGTCGCGACGAGCAGTTCGTCGACCGCCAGCTCCTCACCGCCGGTGAGCTGCAGCGTCGCCCCGCCGTCCACAGCGGACACCTTCTCGATGCCCGAGCCGGTGTGCACCGTCACCCCGGCGGCCCGCAGGCCCTCCAGTACGAGCTCACCCGCGAACTCCGGCAGCCGCGGCAGCGGGCGCTCACCGGTGATGATCAGGTGCACCTGAGAACCCAGCGTGGCCCACGCCTGCGCCATCTCCACCCCGACGACACCACCGCCGAGCACCGCGAGGCGCCCGGGCACGGCCGTCGCCGAAGTGGCTTCCCGCGAACCCCACGGCTTGATCGTGTCGAGCCCCGGGATCGCCGGGGTGCGCGGCACGCTGCCGGTGCACACGATCACGGCGTGGCGTGCGGTGAGCACGCGCCCGTCTTCGAGCGTCACTTCCCGCTCACCGGAGAGCCGGCCGTGGCCGCGGATCGGCTCGACGCCGACCCCCCGCGCCCAGCCCACCTGGCCGTGGTCCTGGCCTTCGGCGTCACCCCGGCCGACGAACCAGTCGCGGCGGGCGAGCACCTTCTCCGGGTCGAGCGCGTCGCCGATCGGCACGCCCGGAATCCGCTTGGCCGCGGCGAGGAGGTTCCCGGGGCGCAGCAACGCCTTGCTGGGGACGCACGCCCAGTACGAGCACTCACCGCCGAACAACTCGTGCTCGATGAGCGCCACCTTGAACCCACCCTTGGCGGCGCGTTCTGCGGCGACCTCACCGACGGGGCCGGCTCCGATCACCACGACGTCGAAAGTCTGTCCTGACATGACTTCAGCGCACACCACCGCGCGGCTTCACGCAAGCCAGCCGATATCGTGTTCCGCAAGCTGCAAGAACCGGCGACACCGGGTGATCGGGTCGTCGCCGTGCCGATTGCGCGCACAACCACGATCGAGCACGGGAGGCTGCCGCCTTGGCCAAGAACACCGCTGTCCACGTCCTGGACGATCTGACCGCCGAGGCGGCGGCCGAGACGGTGGGCTTCGGCCTCGACGGTGTCGACTACGACATCGACCTGTCGCGGCGAAACGCCGCCGCACTGCGGGAAATCTTCGACCGCTACGTGCGCCACGGCCGCCGCACGGGAGGCCGCAAACAGCGGCCACGCCTGGTCACGGGTGCGAAAAGCGCCGCCCAGGAAGAGGAAAAGCCCGCCAAGCGCACGGCCGCGGCGGCGAAAACCACGACCCGCGCGGCGAAGCGGGCCGAACCGGGCGCGAAGCCCGCGCGGGGCAAGAAGGTTCAGGCCACCCCGGACGCCGCGTCCGCCAAGGCTCCCGCGGTGAAGACCACCACGGCCAAGGCGGCCGCCGGTGGGAAACGCGCCGCGGTGAAAGCCAAGGCCGGCACCGCGAAAGCACCCGGAGCGAAGCCCGCTGCCACGGCGAAGACCAAAGCCACGGTGAAAGCGGCCGAGGCGAAGGCCCCGGCCGCCAAGAAGCCTGCGGCCAAGATCACGTCGGTGAAAGCGGCCGAACCCCAAGCCGGCGCCCGGAAACCGCCGGCCGCGAAGGCCGCGGAACCGAAAACCGCGGCGACGGAAGCCCCGGAGCCCAAGAGCACACCCCGCCGCGCGGCGCGGAAAGTGCCGGCCGTCACGTTCTCCTCGAGCGAGTAAGCCCCGGCCGCGCGAACTCGGCACCACCGCGCCGAAGCACGAACGCCCGCGCCGGCCTCAGTCGCGGCGTTGTCTTCCGTCCGCGTGCCATTCGGCGTAGTGGTAGCGCGTGTGCAGCAACGTCGCTCGGCGCGCGAGTTCGGCGTCCGTCGGCGGGCGCGGGACGAGCGTGCCGAGCAAACTGCCGGCCGCCGCGCGCACCACGGACTCCACCTCGCCTTCGGCCGGGTGCACGCCGTGGTCGGACAGCGACGCGACCTTGCTGCGGTGCGAATCGAGCGGTTTCGGGTCCGGCGGCGGGGCCGTGAGGTACGCGCCGACGCGCGCCGCGTCCGTGTCGATGAGCAGGGTCGAGTGCGCGAGCAGCCCGCTCTTGGTCCGGAACACCGCGAAACCGCACAGCTTCGCGTCGCCGACGAACAGGCCGCGTTCGCCCAGGCGCGGTGGCAGGCCGAGCTTTTCGACGGCCGCGGACATCACGAGACCGAGCATCTCGAGCGGTTTGTCCGCGGGGCCGGGCAGGACGAGCGTCACGTTCAGGTTGCCCGGGTCGTGGAACACCGTGCCGCCGCCGCTGGCCCGGCGCAGCACCGGCACGCCGTCGCGCGCGCACTCGGCGACGCGCACTTCGCGCGCGATCTTCTGGCCGCGGCCGACGACCACGCTCACGGGGTTGCGCCACAGCCAGAGCACCGGAGCGGCCGGTCCCTCGCGCAGCAGCGCCTCGTCGAACGCCAGGTTGCCGGCCGGATCGCTGAACTGTGCGCGCACGTCCGACCCGGTGTTCACAGCGTTTTGAGCTCCTCCACGATCTCGCCCACCGACGACTTCGCGTCCCCGAAGAGCATGCTGGTCTTGGGATCGTAGAACAGCTCGTTGTCGATGCCCGCGAAGCCCGAGTTCATCGAGCGCTTGAGCACGATCACCGAGCGGCTGTCGTTGACCTTCAGGATCGGCATGCCGTAGATCGGCGAGCCCGGATCCGTCTGCGCGGCGGGGTTGGTGACGTCGTTGGCGCCGATCACGAGCGCGACGTCGGTCTGGGCGAACTCGGAGTTGATCTCGTCCATCTCGCGCAGCTGCTCGTAGGGCACATCGGCCTCGGCGAGCAGCACGTTCATGTGCCCCGGCATGCGCCCGGCGACCGGGTGGATGGCGTAGGCGACGTCGATCCCCTTGGCCTCCAGCAGTTTCGCCATCTCGCGCACGGTGTGCTGCGCCTGCGCCACGGCCATGCCGTAGCCGGGCACGACCACGACCTTGTTCGCGTAGGCCATCTGGATCGCCGTGTCGGCCGCGCTCGTGCTGCGCACCGGCCGCGCCTCCTTCGCCCCGCTCCCCGCCGTCACGGCGGTGGCGCCGCCGAACCCGCCGGCCACGATCGCCGGGATCGAACGGTTCATCGCCTTCGCCATGAGGTTCGTGAGGATCGAACCGGACGCGCCGACGATCATCCCGGCCACGATCAGCGCCGTGTTGCTCAGCGCGAGGCCCATCGCGGCCGCGGAGAGCCCGGTGAACGCGTTCAGCAGCGAGATCACCACCGGCATGTCGGCGCCGCCGATCGGCAGCACCACGGTGATCCCGAGGAGCGCGGCGGCCAGCAGCAGGCCGATCATCAGCACTTCCGCGTCGCCGCCGAGGAGGATGAGCACGGCGCACGCGACGGCGATCAGCAGGAGCAGCAGGTTCGCCGGCTGCTGCAGCTTCCCGAGCGTCACGGGCCGTCCGGGGATGAGCTCCTGCAGCTTGCCGAACGCGATGCCCGAGCCCCAGAACGAGATCGACCCGATGAGCGCGGCGAACAGCGACGCGATGCCGACGTACAGCGGTTCGGCCCCGTAGCCGTCGGTGCTGCGGAACTCGACCCACGCGATGAGGGCGACGGCGCCGCCGCCGACGCCGTTGAACAGCGCCACCATCTGCGGCATCGCCGTCATCTTGACCTTGCGCGCGGCCGGCACGCCGACGAGCGCGCCGAGCACGACGCCCAGGATGATCAGCAGCCAGCTGCCCATGCCCGGCGTGAGCAGCGTCGCGACGATCGCGATGCCCATGCCCGTGGCGGCGATCCAGTTGCCCCGCACCGCCGTGCGCGGCCCGGTGAGCCCCATCAGGCCGTAGATGAACAGGGCGAACGCGACGATGTAGAGGACGGCGATGAGCTGCGTCACCGGTCCGCCTCCTCGCCCTCGCCCGGCTCGGGTTTCTTGCCCTTGAACATCCCGAGCATCCGGTCGGTCACGAGGAAACCGCCGACGACGTTGATCGTGCCGAAGGCGATGGCGATCACGAGCAGGACCTTGTTCAGCACACCGTCGACGCCGAGGCCCAGCACGATCAGCCCGCCCAGCAGCACGATGCCGTGGATCGCGTTCGTACCGGACATCAGCGGCGTGTGCAGGGTGTTGGGGACCTTCGAGATCACCGCGAAGCCCACGAACCCCGCGAGCACGAGCACGGCCAGGTTCTCCACCAGGGTCACGACGCGCTCCCTTCCCGCCCGGCCACGCAGGCACCGGCGACGACCTCGTCGGAGAAGTCGAGGGCCAGCTCGCCCTCGGCGGTCACGAGCAGTTCCAGCAGTTCGGTGACGTTGCGGGCGTACAGCTCGCTCGCGTGCCCCGGCATGCCGGCGGGCAGGTTGAGCGGGGCGCTGATCGTCACGTCGAACGCGACGACGTCCTCCCCCGGCTTGCTCAGCTCGCAGTTGCCGCCGGTCTCGCCGGCGAGGTCGACGACGACGCCGCCGGCGGGCATGCCCTTCACCGCGTCCACCGTGACCAGCGTCGGAGCCTTGCGCCCGGGCACGAGCGCGGTGGTGACGACGACGTCGAACCTCGTGATCGCCTCGGTGAGCCGGCGCTGCTGCTCGGTGCGCTCCTGCTCGGTCAGCTCCCGCGCGTACCCGCCCTCGCCGACGGCCTCGATACCCAGGTCGAGGAACTTCGCGCCGAGCGAGCGCACCTGCTCCCCCACCTCGGGCCGCACGTCGTAGCCGGTGGTCTGGGCGCCGAGCCGCTTGGCCGTGGCGAGCGCCTGCAGGCCCGCGACGCCGGCGCCGAGCACCAGCACCTTCGCGGGTGGCACGGTGCCGGCCGCCGTCGTCAACATGGGGAAGAACCGCGGCAGCTTCTCCGCCGCGAGCAGCACCGCGCGGTAGCCCGCGACACTGCTCTGCGACGACAGCGCGTCCATCGCCTGCGCGCGCGAGATCCGCGGAACCGCTTCCACGGCGAAGGCCTTGACGCCCGCCTTCTCCAGTGCCTCGACGCCCGCCGGATTTCCGCGGGGGTCGAGGAAGCCGATCAGGACCGTGCCGGGTTTCAGCTTCGCGACCTCGTCGGGCGTGGGCGGGGCGACCTTGAGCACCACGTCGGCCGACCACGCGTCGCCGACTTCCGCGCCCGCCTCGACGTAGGCCTCGTCGGCGAGCTGCGCGCCGGCGCCCGCACCCGGTTCCAGCAGCACTCGCAGGCCGCGTTGCGCCAGCCGCCCGACGAGCTTCGGCACCATCGCCACCCGCCGCTCGCCCGGCCGCGATTCCGCGACCACCCCGACCACCGGCCGGGTTCCGTTCTCCGCCACGCGACCTCCTCGTCATTGAGGGTCGGCTGAGGATCACCGTTGCTGCGGTTCTACCACGCGAGCCCGGCCGGGCCCGGCTGCGCGAGCCGCGTTTGCGCCGGTGCGTCGGGTTCCTCCGCTGGTGGGGACCGGAATTTCACCGGCGGGCCGCTACGCCGACGGCCGCCAGTGCGGCACGCCGGCGAGGATCATCCGCAACCGTTTGCGGGCCTGGCCGAGCACGCGTTCGTCGGCTTCGCGGTCGCCCTGGCGCACCTCCAGGAGGTCGACGACCGTGGCGAGCATGCTCGTGACGATGAGGTCGGCGAGCGTGTGGAGGTCTTCGGTCGGCCACCGCCGGAGCGGGTCGAAGCGCGCCAGGTCGATGGCGAGGTCGCTGGAGAACAGCCGCAGCTCCACGCCGATGGCGCGGGCGACCGGGCCGGCGCCGGCGTAGCGCTCGCGCGTGACGAACCGGAAGTGGTCCTCGTGGGCGCGCACGTGTTCGTACAGCGTGCGCACCGACGCGTCGATGACGTCGAGGTGTCCCCCGGGCTCGGTGCGCGCCGAGCGGACGAGGTCCCGCAGCGTGCGCGTGGTCTCTTCCACGAGCGCGATCCCGAGCTCGTCCATCGAGGTGAAGTGCCGGTAGAACGCCGTGGGCACGATGCCGGCGCGCTTGGTGACCTCGCGCAGCGACAGGCTGCCGAACCCGCCGTCGGCCAGCAGCTCCAGCGCGGCGTCGAGCAGCGCCTGCCGTGTGCGCTGCTTGCGCTCCTGCCGGCTCACCGGACCGGCCGGCACCTCCCCTGCGGACACAGCCGGCAGCGTACTGAGGCCTTCGGCATGGTCCACGTCACATCACCTCGCTCCCGAATTGACAGGCCGGGGGTCCGTCCCGCCACACTGTCGAGTGTACAAGCGTTCACTGAAACTTGCGGAGGAGCCATGACGACCCTGCTGCCGCGCGGCTTGCGCGAGCTCGGCGAGGCCCTGCTGACCCCGCACGGCGCGGACCGCTACCTGGAGCTGCTCGACCCGATGCTGGTCCGGCGCGAGATCCGCGGCCGGGTCACGAGCGTGCGGCACCAGTCTCCGGACACGGTGACGTTCACCGTGCGGCCGAGCCGCGCGTGGCGGGGGTTCGAGGCCGGCCAGTACGTGCGGCTGACGGTGGAGATCGACGGCGTCCGCCGGACCCGCTGCTACTCGCCGTGCGGCCCGGCGGGTGGCGATCTGGAGTTCACGGTGAAGGCCGATCCGCAGGGCCTGGTGTCGCGGCACCTGCACGCGAAGGCGAAGCCCGGCGCGGTTTTCGGGCTGTCGGCGGCCGACGGCGGGTTCACGCTGCCCTCGCCCCGACCGGAGCGGATCCTGCTGATCAGCGGCGGCAGCGGCATCACGCCGGTACTCGCGATGGCGCGCCGGCTCGTCGCCGAAGGCCACCGCGGCGAGGTCGCGTTCCTGCACTACTCGAACACCGCTGCCGACGCGCTCTACCGCGACGAACTGGCGGCGCTCGCCGCGCGGCACCCCGGCTTCCGGGTCGTGCACGCGCACACCCACGGCCGCGGCGGTGACCTGCACGGCTTCTTCTCGAAGCAGCACCTGGCGCAGGCCGCGCCGTGGTTCCGCGACGCCGAGACCTTCCTCTGCGGCCCGAAGCCGCTGATGGACTCGGCGCGGGAAGTGTTCGGCAGCGAAGGACTCGGTGAACGACTGCACACCGAAGAGTTCACCGCGCCGCCGCTCACCTTCGACACCGCGGCCGCCGAGGGCACGGTGCGGTTCGCGCGCAGCGGCCGCGAGTGCGCCAACTCGGGCAAGCCGCTGCTGGAGCAGGCCGAGGACGCGGGCCTGACGCCGGAGCACGGGTGCCGGATGGGCATCTGCTTCTCGTGCACCCAGGTCAAGACCGCCGGGCGCGTGCGCAACGCCCGCACCGGCGAGATCTCCGGCGAGGAAGGCGAAGAGATCCAGCTCTGCATCAACGTCCCGGTCGGGGACGTGGAGATCAACGCCTGAGCGGCGTTGTGAGCACACGATGCCCGCCCGCTCGCCACGCCGATCGGGTGCGGGTATCCCGCACGAACACAGGAGGGACGACCGTGACCGGTTTGCAGGACCGCCTGACGCCCGAGCAGGTCGAGGAGTTCGGCCGCGAGCTCGACGCGCTGCGCCAGCGCGTCGTGGACGACCTGGGTGAGGCCGACGTCGAATACATCCGCACGATCATCAAGACGCAGCGCGGGCTGGAGGTCGCCGGGCGCGGGCTGCTGTTCGCCGGGTTCCTGCCGCCGGCCTGGGTCGCGGGCGTCGCGGCGCTGTCGCTGGCCAAGATCCTGGACAACATGGAGATCGGCCACAACGTGATGCACGGCCAGTACGACTGGACCCGCATCCCGGAGCTGAGCTCGCAGCGCTTCGAGTGGGACACCGTGGCGCCGGCCGAGAACTGGCGGCACTCGCACAACTACATCCACCACACGTTCACGAACATCCTCGACAAGGACCGCGACATCGGTTATGGCATCCTGCGGATGGACGTGGGCCAGAAGTGGCACCCGTACTACCTCGGCAACCCGGTGTACGCGACGCTGCTGGCCCTGCTGTTCCAGTGGGGCGTGATGCTGCACGACCTGGAGGTCGACCGGGTCGTCAAGGGCGAGCGGACGTGGGCCGAGAACGTGCCGGTGCTGCGCAAGATCGTGCGCAAAGCCGGGCGGCAGATCGGCAAGGACTACGTGCTTTTCCCGCTGCTGACGGGGCCGCTCGCGCCGCTGACGCTGCTGGGCAACGCGAGCGCCAACCTCGTGCGCAACCTGTGGGCGTTCGCGATCATCTTCTGCGGCCACTTCCCCGCCGACGTGGAGAGCTTCACCGAGGAGGAGACGGCGGAGGAATCGCGCGGCCAGTGGTACCTGCGCCAGATCCTCGGCTCGGCGAACATCACGGGCAGCCCGCTGTTCCACGTCCTGAGCGGGAACCTCTCGCACCAGATCGAGCACCACCTGTTCCCGGACATCCCGGCCCGCCGCTACCCGCAGATCGCGGCCGAGGTGCGGGAGATCTGCGAGCGCTACGGCCTGCCCTACCACACCGGCCCCCTGCGCAAGCAGCTGTGGTCCGTGGCGAAGAAGATCGTGAAGCTCGCGCTTCCCGGCACGCCCGGGCGGCCCCCGGGCGCTACCGTGGATCCCGACCGGCAACTCCGAGCAGCCTAGGAACTCTCATGGTGGGTCAGTTCGAAAGCGGCAAGGACACGGTGCAGGAGCTCACGGAGTCCGCGGCCACCCACATCGGCGCCATCGCCACCATCATCACCGGCGCGGTCCGCGACATCGCCCGCGAAACGGGCGACTGGCTCACCGACGTCATCGAAATGCGCGAAGCCGCGCACCGCGCGCGCGAAGACCAGCGCCACCAGGACGACGACCCGGAGTAATCCGCGCTGTCCCGGCCTCGAGGCCGCGGCCGAACGCCGTGGCTTCGAGGCCGGACTGCGTTCGGCCCCGGGTTTTCCCCCATCGCGGCGACGGGCGAACCCGGTGGTCGCCCGGCCGCGCAGGGGGCAGACTTCGAAGCATGACGGGGCCGGTCGCGCAGCGCGGGGAGCCGAGGCGGCTGTGGTGGCCAGGTCCGCCGAGCGCGACGGCGTGCGAGGCCGCCTGGCTGGTGCTGGCCGGGGTGCTGTCGCCGCTCTCGCTGGCGATCGCGGTGGTCGCGTTCGGGCTGGGTGTGGTGTTGAGCCCGCTGGGGCTCGGGTTGCTGGTGCTCGCCGGGGCCGTGCAGGGGATGCGGGTCGCCGGCGGGCTGCACCGGCGGCTGACGGGAGTGCTGCTCGACGCGCCGCTGCGCGCGCCGGAGCCGGCGCAGTTGCGGCCCGGGCTCTGGCGGTGGCTGGTCGCGCGCGTAGGCGACCGCCACGCGTGGCGCGCCTTCGCGTACCTCGTGCTGCGGCTGCCGGTCGCGTTCGCCGGGTTCGCGGTCGCCGGGTCGCTCGCCGTGTTCGGGGTCGCGGCGACCGCCTACCCCGTGCTCTGGTTCTTCGTCCACGAAAGGCTCCCGGTCTACAACATCTACAGCCGCACCTGGCCGGGCACGGTGCTGTGGGCGTTGGGCGGGGTCATCGCGCTGGCCGCGCTGCCGTGGGTCGTGCACGCGCTGGCGGTCGTCGACCGGCAGCTGGCGCGGCTGCTGCTGTCGGGACCGGGACTGCTGCAACGCCTGCGGTTCCTCGAAGAAACCCGCGCGACCGCCCTCGAAGACGCCGACCAGCGGTTGCGGCGCATCGAACGCGACCTGCACGACGGCGCCCAGGCCCAGCTCGTCGCGATGGCCATGAAACTGGGGCTGGCCAAGGAAGAGCTCGCCGCCGGCACCGGCACCGACGTCGACCTCGACCAGGTGCGCGCGCTCGTCGACGCCGCCCACGGCAACGCGAAGCAGGCGCTCGTCGAGCTGCGCGACCTCGCGCGCGGCATCCACCCGGCCGCGCTGGACAAGGGGCTCGACGTGGCACTGTCCACTGTGGCCACTTCGGCCGGCATCGACGCCGCGGTGTCCGTCGACCTGCCGCGCCGCCCTCCGCCGTCGCTCGAGACCATCGTGTACTTCGCCGCCGCGGAGCTGATGACGAACGCCGCCAAGCACTCCGGAAAACCCTGCCTCGTCCGGGTCGACGAGCACGACGAGGTGCTGCGCCTCAGCGTCTCCGACCACGGGCCGGGCGGCGCGATCGTCGTCCCCGGTGGCGGGCTTTCCGGGATCGCGGAGCGCCTGCGGCCGGTCGACGGCGAACTGCGCGTGTCGAGCCCGCCCGGCGGCCCGACGCTGGTCACCGCCGAACTGCCGTTGCCCCGCTAAGGTCGGGGCCAGGGGGTGCGCATGCGGATCGTGATCGCGGAGGATTCGACCATCCTGCGCCAGGGCCTGGTCGAACTGCTGGGGCTGCGGGGCCACGAGGTCGTCGCGGCGGTCAAGGACGGCGAGGAGCTGCGTTCGGCCGTGCGCGCGCACAAGCCGGACGTGTCCGTGGTGGACATCCGGATGCCGCCGACGCACACCGACGAAGGCCTGCGAGCGGCGATCGAACTGCGCGAAGAGCTGCCGGGCCGCGCGATCCTGCTGTTCTCGCAGTACGTGGAGACGCGCTACGCCAAGCAGCTGCTCGCCGACCAGGCCGGCGCCGTCGGCTACCTGCTGAAGGACCGCGTCGCCGAGGTGTCCGACTTCCTCGACGCGCTGCGCCGCGTCGCGACCGGCGAGACGGTGCTCGACCCGGAAGTCGTGCGCCAGCTCTTCGCGGCCACGGGCCGGTCGGGTCCGCTCGCGGAGCTCACCGACCGCGAACGCGAAGTGCTGGACCTGATGGCGCAGGGCCGGTCCAACTCGGCGATCGCTTCAGGCCTGTTCCTGTCCGCGGGTTCGGTGGAGAAGTACGTGACGAGCATCTTCACCAAACTCGGCTTGCCGCCCTCGGAAGGTGACAACCGGCGGGTGCTCGCCGTGCTCCGCTACCTCGGGCTCTGAGCCCCCTACGCTGGCGGCATGTACTCCACCGAGATCGAGGTCCGCACCGGCGGCAGCGCCGTGGTGCACGACCTCACCCGCGAGGCCGAGACGTTCCTGCGCGACGCCGACGCCACCGACGGCCTGCTGCACGTGTGGGTGCCGCACGCCACCGCCGGTCTCGCGATCCTCGAAACCGGCGCGGGCAGCGACGACGATCTCCTCGCGGCCCTCGACGAGCTCCTCCCCCGCGACGGCCGCTGGCGGCACCGCCACGGGAGCGCGGGCCACGGCCGGGACCACGTGCTGCCCGCGCTGGTGCCGCCGTACGCGACGGTCCCGGTGCTCGGCGGCGTGCTGGCGCTGGGCACCTGGCAGTCGGTCTGCCTAGTGGACACCAACGTCGACAACCCGGTGCGGAAGGTCCGCTTCAGCTTCCTCGCGGGCTGACCGGCCCGGCCACAGCACCACCGCCAGTCCCGCGACGAGCAGCGCGGCCAGTACCCAGACCCCCGTGGTCACGTCCGGCGCCCCGGGCACGCCCTGCAGCAGGCTCCGCAGACCTTCGGTCGAGAACCGGAACGGCGTCCACGACCACAACAGCGCGCGGTAGACCGGGTCGAGCAGCTCCGGCACCTGCCCGGCCACCGCGGGCGCCACGAGGTAGAGCGGCGCGAGCACGGCCAGCGCCTTGATCCCGAGCAGCCGCAGCAGGCCCGCCTGCAGCGCGGCGAACGCCGTGACCGTCAGGAACAGGAAACCGAGCACGTCCCAGGTCAGTGGCAGCGTCGCATCCCACAGCGCCGTGAACCCGGCGAGCACACCGGTGACCAGGACACCTGCGCCGAGCACCTGGGCGAGCCGCACCGGCACGCTGATCCGCCGGCCCGCGCCGAGCCGGACGAGGACCGCGCCGGCGACCAGCGAGCCCAGCCACGCGAGCGCGCTCGCGGCCAGCGGGACGATCCGGCCGGCCGGGCTCGCCGGGTGCAGCTGTTCGAGCTGCGGTTCGCCGGGCAACGCCTGGGCGGCTCCGGCCAGCGCCTGCTGCGCGACCTGGGTGCCCGCCGGGTTCACCGCACCCGAGAGCACAACCGTGGCGGCGGGCCCTTCGCGCAGCTCGAGCACGCCGTAGACCTCCTTGTCCGCCAGCAGGTTCCGCGCCTGTCCCGGATCGGTGACGCGCCAGTCGAGCTGCGTGCCGCCGTGGCCCGCGAGCTGGTGCGCGAGCCCCTGCAGCGGCCCCGGCGGCGCCGAAACCGCGACGGGTACGTGATCGGGCGCGACCGTGGCCTGCGCGCCGAAGGTCAGGAACCCCAGCACCACGGCCGCGAGCGTCCCCACCAGCGCGGCGAACAGGGCGAACACCCCCACGGGGCGCTTCGTGACAGCCGGCATGGCGGCCTCCCGGATTTATTCTTCGCTTGTTGAATTAGACTCAAGATAGGTCTCGTCCACCCGGAAGTCAACAGACGTTGAATAGCGTCACCGGTACCCTCACGGCCGTGACGACGACGCGCTCGCACCGCCTGGTGCTCTGGGACATCGACCACACGCTCGTGGACTACACGGGCGTCGGCAGCAGCTGGTACGCCGAGGCGCTGACCGCCTTGGGCACCGAACTGCGCGAGCACCCCGACTACGGCGGCCGCACCGAGCGCGCGATCACCACCGACATCCTCACGACCCACGGCATCGAGGCGACCGAGGAGAACATCCAGCGCCTGTGGGCCGCGCTGATCGCGGTCGCCGAGGAGGCCAGCGCGACCCTGCACGAGGCGGGACGCGCACTCGACGGCGCCGCGGCCGCACTGTCGGCGATGGCCGACCACGGCGCCGTGCAGACTCTCGTGACCGGCAACCTCCCGGAGATCTCGGTGCACAAGCTCGCCGCGTTCGGCCTCGACGAGCACCTCGAGCTGGAGATCGGCGGCTACGGCTCGCTCTCGGCGCACCGGCCCGACCTCGTCCCGCACGCCGTCGCCGCCGCGGCGGCCAAGCACGGCACGGCGTTCGCGCCCGCCGACGTCGTCGTCATCGGCGACACCCCGAACGACGTCAAGGCCGCGCTCGACAACGGCGCCGTCGCGGTGGCCGTCGCGACCGGGCACTACGACGCCGAAGAGCTCGCGGCCGCCGGTGCCCACACCGTGCTGCCCGACCTCGCCGACCTCGACGCGGTGCGCAAGGCCGTGCTCGGCTGACGGTCAACCCAGGTTTTCGGCTCCGCAAGGGGATTCCGGCTGCGGGCAGGACTGCTCCGGCGGGGGTTTCTGCGGGCCGCGCTGTGCGCTTACGCGGTGGTCGCGATCGGGTACGTGGGCACGCTCGCCGATCTCGTGCACTTCTTCGCGCCGGCGCCGGCGTTTGCCGCTCGGCCACCGGCTCGCCGTACTACGGGTTCCGGTCGCTGCACGCGGTCAAGGCGAAGTTCCGGCCGCGGCACGAACCGCTGTAGCTCGCCTACCGCGACGAGGCCGCCCTGCCGCGCGTGCCTGCAGGGCGGCGGGCTGAAGGACTTCGCGAGGCTCGCGTTGCGGCGTCAGCGCGTGGTGGGTGGGGGTGTGGTCGTGGACCGGTCGGCGGCGGGGACGCCGCGGTAGCTCTGCAGGAGCCGCACAACGTCGGCCGGGGAGGTGGTGTCGTCGGTGTAGGCGACGAGGACGACCGACTGGCGGGCGCCGGCCAGGGCGAGCGCGCCGACCGTGACGTGCTTGAGCGTGCACGGTTCGGTGCTGTCCTGCGTGACGTCGGCGACGACCACCTTCGCGGGTTTGGTGGTGCTGTCGAGCTTCACCGTCGCGTCCTGCGCCGACGCGTACGTGGCCTTCGCGCCGGGTTCGTAGGCGCTGCCGATGAGGTCCTGCACGGCTTTGCGCGCGGCGCTCGCGGCGTCGGCACCGTCTTCCGTGGTGACGCCCGCGCCGCCGCGCTTGCTGTCCCGGTCGCTGTCGCAGTAGCCGCGGCCGGTGAAGGCCGACGTGCTCAGCGTCAGCCCGGGCGACGTCGCGCTCGCGTCCCAGCCGTGCACGACGCCGGGCTCGGGTGTCCAGTTCGGCGGCACGTCGTAGGCGTACGTCCCGTCGCGCGAGGCCACCGAGGACCACCCGGCCACCACCGCCGGCACGACGACCCGCGGCTCGGGCTGGTACGTCACCGGCGCCCGCGGCGGCGCACTCGGCGGCGAGTGGTGCCGGCCGCCGAAGAAGTTGATGCCCGCCACGCCCAGCCCGATCACGGCCACGAGGATCCACAGCGCCCGGGACGGCCGGGCCCGCAGCCGCGGTGCCGCGGCCGGCCGGATGCGCCGCGGCTCGGCCCTCGGCGCGTGCCCGGTGCCGGCGGAATCCTGGGCGTACCAAGGGGTTTCGCCGCGCGTGGACCAGCCGGGCCCCCGGTCCGGCCCCGCCGGGCGCGGGTCCGGATCGGGCTCCCCGGCGGCGGGCTCGCCCGCGTCCGGGGAGCCGTAGCCGGCGGCCGGGAAGCGCGGGGTGTCCGCGGGTTCGTAACCGCCGAAGCCGGTCAGGGCGGCGTTGTCCTCGTAACCGCCGTCGCTGTCGCGCTTGCGGCCGAAGAGCCCCACCGACGCTCGCCCGTCAGGAACGGACGAGCTTGACCAGGTGGCCGACGACCGAGTCGACCGGGATCTCCTCGCGCTCGCCGGACCGGCGGTCCTTCACCTCGACCAGGCCGTTGGCCAGGCCACGGCCGACGACGAGGATCGTGGGCACGCCGACCAGCTCCGCGTCGGCGAACTTGACCCCCGGGGTGGCCTTGCGGTCGTCGAAGAGCACGTCGACACCGGCCGCGTCGAGCTCGGCGACGAGCTTCTCCGCGCCGGCCGCGATGGACTCGTCCTTGCCGGCGACGACCACGTGCACGTCGTAGGGCGACACCTCGCGCGGCCACACCAGGCCGGACGCGTCGTGGTTCTGCTCGGCGAGCACGGCCACGAGCCGCGAGACGCCGACGCCGTAGGAGCCCATCGTGATGCGGATCGGCTTCGAGTCGGGGCCGAGGGCGTCGAGCTCGAAGGCGTTGGTGTACTTGCGGCCGAGCTGGAAGATGTGGCCGATCTCGATGCCGCGCGCGGCGACGAGGGTGCCCTTGCCGTCGGGCGACGCGTCGCCCTCGCGGACCTCGGCGGCCTCGATGGTGCCGTCCGGCGTGAAGTCGCGGCCCGCGACGAGGTCGACCACGTGGTGACCGGCCTGGTCGGCGCCGGTGACCCACGCCGTGCCGGCGACCACGCGGGGGTCGACGAGGTAGCGGACACCGTTGTCCTGCAACGCCTTCGGGCCGATGTAGCCCTTGACGAGGAACGGGTTCTTCGCGAAGTCCGCCTCCTCGAGCAGCTCGACCTCGGCGGGTTCGAGCGACGCTTCGAGGCGCTTCATGTCGACCTCGCGGTCGCCCGGCACGCCGACGCCCAGGAGCTCCCACTCCTTCGCGCCCGGCTGGCGGATCTTCAGCAGCACGTTCTTCAGCGTGTCGGCCGCGGTGAACTCGCGGCCGAGGCCGGCGGCGTTGAAGAACGCCACGAGCGTCTCGATGGTCGGCGTGTTCGGCGTGCTGTGCACCTGCGCGGCGGGCAGGCCCTCGAGCGGGCGCTCGGCCGGCACGGGCGTGACCACGGCCTCGACGTTGGCCGCGTACCCGGACTCCGTGCTGCGCACGTAGGTGTCCTCACCGGTCTCGGCGACGGCGAGGAACTCCTCCGAGGCAGAGCCGCCCATGGCGCCCGAGGTCGCGGCGACGACCACGTACTCGAGGCCGAGTCGGTCGAACAGCTTGGTGTAGGCCTCGCGGTGGGCCTGGTACGAGCGCTCCAGGCCCTCGTCGTCGAGGTCGAACGAGTACGAGTCCTTCATCACGAACTCGCGGCCGCGCAGGATGCCCGCGCGGGGGCGCGCTTCGTCGCGGTACTTGGTCTGGATCTGGTACAGCGTGACCGGGTAGTCCTTGTACGAGCTGTACTCGCCCTTCACGGTGAGCGCGAACAGCTCCTCGTGCGTCGGGCCCAGCAGGTAGTCGGCGCCCTTGCGGTCCTTGAGGCGGAACAGGCTGTCGCCGTACTCGGTCCAGCGGCCGGTGGCCTCGTAGGGCTCACGGGGCAGCAGCGCGGGGAACTGGATCTCCTGCGCGCCGATCGCGTTCATCTCCTCGCGCACGACCTGCTCGATGCGCCGCAGCACCCGCAGGCCCAGCGGCAGCCACGAGTAACCACCCGGGGCGACCCGGCGGACGTAGCCGGCGCGGACCAGCAGCCTGTGGCTGGGTACCTCGGCGTCCGCCGGATCCTCGCGCAAGGTGCGGAGGAACAACGACGACATCCTGGTGATCACTGCGGACTCCCTGCGCTGAGCGGGCTGAGACGACGAGCGTGGTTTGACCGACACAGGGTAGTCAACCCGCTGGTCGCGGCTCCACCCGGTTATCGGCTCGACCGGTTTTGTCGGTGGTCGCCGCTAGCGTCCCGGGCCATGGCACTCGCATTGGGCATGATCACCATCGACTGCGCGGACCCGCGGGTCCTCGCGGAGTTCTGGACGCGGGCACTGGGCGTGGAGGTCGAGGCGGACTACGGGCCGTTCGTGATGCTCACGCGCACCGGCAACGGCGGGCCGGCGCTGGCGTTCCAGCAGGTCCCGGAACCGCGCGCGGGCAAGAACCGCGTGCACGTGGACTTCTCCGCACCCGATCGGGAAGCGGAGGTGAACCGGCTGGTCGGGCTCGGGGCCAGCGAGCTGGCGCGGCACGCGCAGCCGGGCATCGAGTGGACCGTGCTGGCGGATCCGGAGGGCAATGAGTTCTGCGTCGCACAGGCGGGAGCGCACTAGGGAGCGGAGCCGCGCGCACGCGGGCAGCGCCTTCCGCGGGCCGCACTAGGGTCGAGGGCATGACCGCGCGCGCTCTCCTGCCCTGGACCGACATCGACGTGCCGGACGGCCTGGCCGTGGCGTACTACGACGGGGTGGCACCGCCCGCGGACGACCTGTCCGGAGTCGAGTTCTACGTGCTGCCCTACGACGCGGGGCCAGAGCCGCCGAAGCTGATCGGGAAGCTGCCGGCGTTGAAGGCCGTGCAGGCGCTGTCGGCGGGCGTCGAGTCGCTCGAGCCCCTGGTGCCCGGGGGCGTGGCGCTGGCCAACGGCCGCGGCCTGCACGACCTCAGCGTCGCCGAGCACGCCCTGGCGCTGATCTACGCGTCGCAGCGGTTCCTGCCGCGCTGGTTCGCGCAGCAGGCCACCGGGTCGTGGGCGCGGGAGCACACGATGTCGCTGGCCGACAGCCGGGTGCTGCTCGTGGGGTACGGCTCCATCGGGCACGCGATCGAGCGGCAGCTGCTGGCGGCCGAGTCGGTGGTCACGCGCGTCGCGAGCCGGGCGCGGCCGGACGAGGACGTGCACGGCGTCGCGGAGCTGCCCGCCCTGCTGCCGGCCGCCGACATCGTGGTGCTCGTGCTGCCCGAGACGCCGGAGACGAAGGGCCTGCTCGGGGCGCGCGAGCTCGCGCTGCTGCCCGACCACGCGCTGGTGGTCAACGTCGGCCGCGGCTCCGCGATCGACACCGCGGCCCTGCTCGCGGAGACGGAACGGGGCCGGCTGCGCGCCGCGCTCGACGTGGTGGACCCCGAACCGCTGCCGGCCGACCATCCACTGTGGAAGGTTCCGGGCGTGGTGATCACGCCGCACGTCGCGGGCGGTTCGGCCTCGTTCTACCCGCGCGCGAAGAAGCTCGTGGCCGAGCAGCTGCGCCGCTTCGTGGCGGGCGAGCCGCTGCTGAACGTCGTGAGCTGACTCAGCCGATCGGGAGCACGTACCCGTAGTAGGTGTCCGCGACGACGTAGCCGCACCGTTCGTAGATGCCGACGGCGCTGTGCGCGTTGTCGGTGTCCACGGCCAGCCCGGAGCGCTCGAACCCGGCTTCGCGGGCGCGCGCCAGCGTGTGGCCGAGCACCGCCGTCGCGGCACCGCGGCCGCGCTGCGCCGCGCGGGTGCCGACGTAGTCCACGTACAGCTCGCGCACGCCCGTGGCCGCGTGGTCCGCCGGGTGGAACGAGCTCAGCACGAACGCCACGACCCGGTCGCGCGCCGGCGTCAGCAGCACGAACGACAGGTCGGCCCGGAAATCCTTCGCTCCGGTGATGCGGTGCCGCCACGCCGCGGGCGACAGCACGGCGCTGCCCCAGTGCCCGGCGAACGCCTCGTTTCGCGCGTCGCGGGTCAGCTCGTCGTAGCGGTCGGCGAAGGGGACCAGCGCGTAGCCCTCGGGTACCGGCCGCACGCCAGGAAGCTCGCGGAGGTCGGCCCGCATCTCCACGAACGTCCGGGACCGGCGGAAACCCGCCCGCTCCAGCGCGTCGGTGTACCACCGTTCGTGTTCGTGCACCCCGGCGTGCAGCTCCAGTGGCGACGCCGGGAACGCGCGCTCGTGCACGCGCTTGCCCGCGTCGAGGAACCACGTCGTGAGGTGCGCGGCGAGGTCCGCCGTGCGGAAGTCCGGGCGCGTCACCGACTCGACGCGCGGCATGTGCACCGGGTCGGCGGAGTCGCGACGGCGGATCGCCGCGTAGCTCACGAGCCACTCGCCCGCCCACCCGCCGGTGCTGCCCAGCGCCAGGTCGACGTCCGGGCCCGCCATCTCCTCGCGCAGGTCACCGGCGGTGTAGTGCTCGCCCGTGCGGTCCACGGCCTCGGCGGCCGCGAACAGGTCCGCCAGCGGCTCCGCGTCGCCGAGGGTGAGCGGCCGCCAGGTGAGCTCCATGCGCGCGAGCGTAGGCGCACACGCGCGGCCCGCGCACCCGGATTACGCTCGGGGGGTGCTGGTGCTCCTCCCTCCTTCCGAGACCAAAGCCGCGGGTGGCCGGGGCGCGCCGCTCGATCTCGAAGCGCTGTCCTTCCCCGAGCTGAACCCCGTGCGGGCGAAGCTCGCCGACGCGCTCGTCGAGCTGGCCCGCGACGTCCCGGCGAGCCTCGCCGCGCTCGGCATCTCCGAGCGGCAGAGCCACGAGGTCGAGCGCAACGCGACCCTGTGGACCTCACCGACGCTGCCCGCCCTGCGCCGCTACACCGGCGTGCTCTACGACGCCCTCGACCTCGGCAGCTTCACCCGCGCGGGGCTCGAGAAGGCGCACCGGCGCCTGGCCGTCACGTCTTCGCTGTTCGGCGTGGTCTCGGCCACCGACCCGATCCCCGCGTACCGGCTCTCGGGCGGCAACAGCGTGCCCGCCCTGGGCACGGTGCGCAGCCTGTGGAAGCCGGCGCTCGAACCGGTGCTGCAGGACATCGAAGGGCTCGTGGTCGACCTGCGCTCGGGCACGTACTCGGCCTTCGCGAAGCTGCGGCCGGGCGCGGTGACCGTGCGCGTGGTCACCGAAGACGCCAAGGGCAACCGCACCACGGTGAGCCACTTCAACAAGGCCTACAAGGGCCGGCTGGCCGCCGTGCTAGCGAAGACGCGCGCCGAACCGTCCACTGTGGACGAGCTGGTGAAGGTGATCACCCAGGCGGGCCTCACGGTGGAGCGCACCGGCGACCACGCCCTGGAACTGCTCACCGACGACTGAGCTTCACGCGAACCGCGACGGGGCACACGCCGTGAGCTGATCGGCCGGCAGGTCCTCGCCGAGCACGAGCGCGGCGACGAGCTTGCCCGCGTACGGCGCGAGCGTCAGCCCGGCCGGTCCGAAACCCGTGGCCAGGAACAGCCCCGGCGCCGCCTGGCCCAGCAGCGGCAGCGTGTCCGGCGTCGCCGGGCGGAAGCCGACTCGGGTCTCGGCGAGGGTCGCGTCGGCCAGCCCCGGCGCGACGGCGAGCGCCTGGTCGAGAACCTCGCGCTGGCCGGCGGCCGTCACGCGGTAGTTGAAGCCCGAACCCGTCTCGCGCGTCGCGCCGGCCACGACCCGGCCGCCCGCGAACGAGAGCAGGTAGTGGCTCGTGCGCGGCAGCACCACGGGCCACGCCGCCGTTTCCGTGTCCGGCAGGTCGAAGTGGCTGATCTGGCCGCGCTGCGGCGCCACCGGCACGGGCACGCCCAGCGGCTCGGCCAGCGTCGCCGACCACGCGCCCGCCGCGAGCACCACGGCGTCGCCCGTCAGCTCCTCGTCGCCCGCACGCACCCGTGAACCGGGCAGCAGCGCCGCCTCCGCCGCCACGAACCGCGCGCCCCGTTCCTCAGCCGCAGCGACCAGGGCCGCCCGCACGACCCGCCCGTCGACGCGGCCGGCGCCGGACAGGTGCACGGCCGCCAGCTCCGGCGCCAGCGGCGGGAAGAGCTCCCGCGCCTGCGCGGGATCAAGGCGGCGCACCTCGCCGGCCTCCGGCGCGGCCGCGACCCGGTCGGCCAGCCGCGCGGCCGCCTCGTCCAGCTCGGCCTGCTCGGCCGACACCACCATCCCGCCGACGACCTCGAACGACGCGTCGTGCCCCTGCTCCCCCAGCGCCGCCGAAAGCTGCGGGTAGTACGCCCCGGCAGCGGCCGCGAGCGGGTAGATCGCGTCGTCCCACCGCGAAGTCCAGGGGCTGACGATGCCCGCGCCCGCCTCCGTCGCGACCCCGGGCAGCCCGGCGTCGACCACGACGACGTCGGCTCCGCTGGTCGCGAGGTGGTAGGCCGTCGAGGCTCCGGCGATCCCGCCGCCGATCACGATGACGCGCATGGGTTCACCCTGCCTGCGTTTCGCCGCGCCGTCGAGCGAGCACCGCCATGGCCGCGTTGTGGCCGGGGATCCCGCTCACGCCGCCGCCGCGGCGCGCGCCGGCGCCGCACAGCAACACGCGCTCGTGGGCGGTCTCGACCCCCCACTTCCCGGCGTCGGCCGGATCTTCCGCGAACGGCCAGGAGAGGTCGCGGTGGAAGATGTGCCCGCGCGGCAGGCCGAGTTCGGCCTCCAGGTCCAGCGGCGTCTTCGCCTCCACACACGGGTTCCCGGCCGGGTCGCGCAGCAGGCAGTCTTCGATCGGCTCGGCGAGCACGCTGTTCAGCGACGCGAGCGTCGCGCGCAATGCGTCGGCTCGCGCGCGTTCGTTGTCCGCTTCGAACAGCCGCGCGGGCAGGTGCAGGCCGAAGAGCGTGAGCGTCTGCACCCCCGCCGCGCGCTCGGCCGGGCCGAGGATCGACGGGTCGGTGAGCGAGTGGCAGTAGATCTCACACGGTGGCAGCGCCGGGATCTTGCCCGCGGCGGCCTCGGCGTAGGCCGTTTCGAGCTGCGAGAACGTCTCGTTGACGTGGAAGGTCCCGCCGAACGCGGCACGCGGGTCCACCGACGCGTCGCGCAGGCGCGGCAGGCGGGACAGGACCATGTTGACCTTCAGCTGCGCGCCTTCCGGCTTCACGCCGGGTTCCTCGCCGAGCAGCCGGGCGAGGGTGTCCGGTGCGACGTTGGCCAGGACGTGGCCCCCGGCGACGACGTGCTCGGCGCCTTCGACGGTGTAGCGCACCTCGCCGTCGGGCGTCACCGACCGGACTTCGGCGCCGGTCACGAACGTCGCCCCGGCGCCGCGGGCCGCGGTGGCCAGCGCGCCCGTGACGGCACCCATCCCGCCGACGGGCACGTCCCAGTCGCCCGTGCCGTTGCCGATCAGGTGGTAGAGCAGGCAGCGGTTCTGCTTGAGGTCTTCGTCGCCGGCGCCGGCGAACGTGCCGATCAGCGCGTCGGTGAGCACGACGCCGCGCACGGTGTCGTCGTCGAACAGCTCGGTCAGCGTCTCGCCGGCCGGGCGCTCGAACAGCGTCGCCCAGGCTTCGTCGTCGCCGACGCGCTGCTTGAGTTCCGCCCGGCTGGGCAGCGGTTCGGTGAGCGTGTCGAACGTCGCCGCCGCCACGCGCGCCGCGCGGGCGTAGAACTCGCGCCACGCGTCGAAGTCCTTTGTGGACCCCGTGACGGCGCGGAAGGCCGCGGCCGTGCGGGCGTCGTCGGCCGTGTCGACGAGGAGACCCGTGTCGCCGGCCGGGGTGTACGACGACATCCGGCGGCGCCGCAGTTCGACACCCAGCCCGAGGTCGGCCGCGATCTTCCGCGGCAGCAAGCTGACCAGGTACGAGTAGCGCGACAGCCGCACATCAACCCCGTCGAACGCCCGGAACGACACCGCCGCGCCCCCGATCTCGCCGCGCCGCTCCAGCACCAGGACCGAGCACCCGGCGCGGGCCAGGTAGGCCGCCGCGACCAGGCCGTTGTGCCCGCCGCCCACGATCACCGCGTCGTAGCTCCCACCGCTTGTCATGGCGCCGAGGCTAGGGCCCGGTAATTCGGTTGCGCGAGCCCCCGGGGGCGCGGCAAGCTGCTGCGCGAACCGGCGGGGTGCCGGTGGCCGACGGAAGCGAGGAGGTGCGTCGTGGAGATTGCCCGGGCGCTGACCTGCCCACTTCCGTCCGCCTCACTCGGCTAGAGCCTGCGCTCGCCCGGTGGGGCACCCCGATCGAGGAGAACCCACCAGTGCGCGAGCACGATTACGAAGACCTCCACGCGTCCGATTTCGACGAGCGCCCCCGCCGTGGCCGGCGCTTCGCGGACGAACCCGAACCCACGCGCCGCGGCCGGCTCACCGAAGGCGAGCGGGTGCGCCTCGCCCGGCTGCGCGACGACGCCTACACCGAAACGGACCTGCCCGACGGCGCCGATCGCTGGACCACCTGGGGCGATGCCGACCAGGGTCCGCACCCGAGGCCCGCCTGGGTGATCACGGAACTCGCCGCCGTCGACACCGACCTCGGTGTCCTCAAGACCGGCAAGGAAGCCGACGTCCACGTCCTGCGGCGGAACCTGCCGGGCGAGGAGGGCGTGCTGCTGGCCGCGAAGCGCTACCGCAGTCCCGAACACCGGCAGTTCCACCGCGACTCGGGTTACCTCGAAGGCCGCCGGATGCGGCGCTCGCGCGAGAACCGCGCCATCGCCGGGCGCACGGCGTTCGGGCGCAACCTCATCGCCGAACAGTGGGCCGTGGCGGAGTTCGCCGCGTTGAGTCGCTTGTGGACGATCGGCGCACCGGTGCCCTACCCGCTGCAGCGGCACGGCACGGAGCTGCTGCTCGAGTTCCTCGGCGAACCCGACGGCACGGCCGCACCGCGCCTGGCCCAGCTGCGCCCGGAGCCCGACGAGCTGAAGGACCTGTGGGAACAGGCCACCGCCGCGCTCGAGCTGTTCGCCACGCAGGGACTCGGGCACGGCGACCTGTCGGCCTACAACCTGCTGGTGCACGAAGAGCACCTGATGGTGATCGACCTGCCGCAGGTCGTGGACCTCGTCGCGAACCCGCGCGGACGCGAGTTCCTGGAGCGCGACGTGCGCAACCTCGCGGACTGGTTCCACGCCCGTGGCCTGCCCGAACACGTCACGAAGACCGCGGATCTCGTGGCGGAGCTGGTCTTCACCGCGGGGCTGGGCTGAGGTCCGGCGGCGTCGCGCGGGGTGTGGTGCAGCACACGTCTGCGACGCCGCCCACAACCGGACACCTGGGTGCGAAGCGAAAGCTCACACTCCGGTACAGTGAACACAGACCGCAACCGGCGGCGTGGATGAGTTGGTGTCCGTCGCCTCCACAGCCCACTGACGGGCTCGCGGTGAAATCCGAAGCTACTTCCATCGGTGCTCGATGACGGGGACGTCGTGGTGCGCCGGGTCCGTCCCTGTGAACGCCCACCGCCACACCACCTTGCCCTGCCTGCGCGCGGGCAGCCCGGGCCTCCTTGTGACGTACCACGTCCGAGAGGCATAAGTGACAGTCACGTTCAACTCTGGCCACTCCGCCGGGTCCCACTCCGGGTCGCAGCGTCCGGGGCGTCCCGATCGCAAGCCGCGGCAGCGCCCGGCTCGCGGGGACTTCCTGCGCGACGACGCGGTGGAGACCGTGGCCACCAAGACCTGGGCTCAGCTGGGCCTGCCCGACGAGCTGCTGAACGCGCTCGCCGAGGCCGGGATCACCACCCCGTTCCCGATCCAGTCGGCGACGATCCCCGACGCGCTCGCGGGCCGCGACGTGCTGGGCCGCGCCCAGACCGGCTCCGGCAAGACCCTGGCGTTCGGCCTGGCCATCCTGGCCCGGCTCAACGGCGGCAAGGCCCGCCCGAAGCGCCCCCGCGCGCTCGTGCTGGTGCCGACCCGCGAGCTGGCCATGCAGGTGGCCGACTCGCTGACCCCGCTCGCGAAGGCGCTCGGCCTGTGGTGCCGCACCGCCGTCGGCGGCATGGCCTTCACCCGCCAGGCCGACGCGCTTTCCCGCGGTGTCGACCTGCTGATCGCCACCCCGGGACGGCTGTCGGACCACGTCCGGCAGGGCACCGCGTCGCTGGGCGACTGCAACTTCATCGCGCTCGACGAGGCCGACCAGATGGCCGACATGGGCTTCATGCCGCAGGTCCGCGAGATCCTCGACCTCACCCCGCCGGGTGGGCAGCGGCTGCTGTTCTCGGCGACGCTCGACGGTGACGTCAACAAGCTGGTCAAGCAGTACCTGACCGACCCCGTCACGCACTCGGTCGCGCCGTCGACCGCGAGTGTGGACACCATGGACCACCACGTGCTCCAGGTGTCGCACCAGGACAAGCAGGACATCGTCACGCAGATCGGCGCCCGCGAGGGCCGCACGATCATGTTCGTGCGCACCAAGCACCACGTCGACCGCCTCACCGAGCGGCTGCGCGAGCAGGGCGTGCACGCGGCGGCGCTGCACGGCGGCAAGACGCAGGGCCAGCGCAACCGCGTGCTGGCCGACTTCAAGGACGGCCACACCCCGGTGCTGGTCGCCACCGACGTCGCCGCGCGCGGCATCCACGTCGACGACATCTCGCTGGTGCTGCACGTGGACCCCGCCGCGGACCACAAGGACTACCTGCACCGCGCGGGCCGCACGGCGCGCGCCGGCGCGTCGGGTGTCGTCGTCACGCTGGTGACGCACGACCAGCGGCGCACCGTCCGCCGGATGACCGACCGGGCCGGCGTGCGCGCCGAGACCACGGTGGTCCGCCCGGGCGACGCGGAGCTCTCGCGCATCACGGGTGCGCAGGAGCCGAGCGGCGAGCCGGTCGTGGAGCGGCGCCGGGAGGCCCCGCGCCGCGGTGGCCGCGGCTTCGGCGGCGGTCGTGAGCGCGGTGACCGCGGCTACGGGTCGCGCGAGGGCTACGGCTCGCGCGAAGGTCGTCCGAGTTACGGCGGCCGCGGGCGCCAGCAGCGGTCGGGCTCGGGTTCGGGCCGGCCGCAGCGGCCGGGTCGCGGCACGCGTCGCAGCTACGACAGCTGAGTCCCGCTTCGGAAAAGCCCCGCCTCGTGCGGGGCTTTTTCGTTGTGTGGCAGGGCCCACGGTTCCCGGCGGGACCCGGGTGGGAGACTGCCGGGCGTGACTTCCTTCCCGCAGCTGCCGCCCGAGAACGTCTTCGACTGGCTCGACACCGAGGCCGAGAAGCGGGCGAACGCGGGACTGGTGCGGCGGCTGCGGCCCCGGCCGGCGCAGGCCGAAGAGCTCGACCTCGCCGGCAACGACTACCTCGGCCTGGCGCGCGACAAGCGCGTCGTCGGCGCCGCCGCGGCGGCCGCCATGCGCTGGGGCGCCGGTTCGACGGGCTCGCGGCTCGTCACCGGGTCCACCGAACTGCACGCGGAGCTGGAGCACGAACTGGCCCGCTTCTGCGGCACGCAAGCGGCGCTGGTGTTCTCGTCGGGCTTCGCCGCGAACATGGGCGCGGTGACCGCGCTGTCCGGCGCGGAGTCCGCGATCGTGACGGACAAGTACATCCACGCGTCGCTCATCGAAGGCTGCCGGCTCTCGCGGGCCGACGTCGCGGCTGTGGCGCACGCGACGCCGTCGGCGATCGAGCACGCGCTGTCGACGCGCCGGAAACCGCGCGCGCTGGTGGTCACGGACTCGGTGTTCTCCGTCGACGGTGACCTCGCGCCGCTGAGCGAACTCGCGCAGATCTGCCGCGCCTCGGGCGCCGCCCTGCTCGTGGACGACGCCCACGGCTTCGGTGTCCTCGGCGAGGGCGGCCGGGGCGCCGTGCACGCGGCCGGCCTGTCCGCCGCGCCGGATGTCGTCACCACCGTGACGTTGTCCAAGTCCCTCGGCGCCCAGGGCGGCGCCGTGCTCGGCCCGCGGCGCGTGATCAAGCACCTCGTCGACACGGCCCGCAGCTTCATCTTCGACACCGCCCTGGCACCGGGCAGCGTCGCGGCCGCGCTGACGGCGCTGAACGTGCTGAAGTCCGAGCCGTCGCTGCCCGAGAAGGTGATCGACAACGCGGGCGCCATCGCCGGGCACCTCAAGGCCGCCGGCCTGCGCGTCAGCCTCCCGGAGGCCGCCGTCATCTCCGTTCAGGCCCCGTCCGCGGACGCCGCCGTCGCCTGGGCGGAAGCGTGCGCGGACCAGGGCGTGCGCGTCGGCTGCTTCCGCCCGCCGTCGGTGCCGGACGGCATCTCGCGGCTGCGCCTCACGGCCCGCGCGGACCTGTCGGAAGCCGACGTGGACCGTGCGGTGAAGGTCATCACCGCCACCGCGCCGCGAGGCGCCGCGGCCTAGTCCTTCGCGACCCGGCGCATGGTGATGTGCGGGATGCCGTCGTCCAGGAACTCGTCGCCTTCAGGGACGAAGCCGAAGCGGGCGTACAGGGACTGGGCGTAGGTCTGGGCGTCGAGGACGAACTCGCCGGCAGCGCCGTCCAGCGCGGCCTCCATCAGCGACGCCGCCAACCCCCGGCCGCGGGCCGAAGCCGCGGTCACCACGCGGCCGATGCGCGAGATCCCGCCGGGGTCGGCGAGGACACGCAGGTAAGCCAGGACCGAGCCGTCCGCGTCTTCGAGCCAGAGGTGGCGCGTGGCGGCCAGCAGGTCGCGGCCGTCGACGTCGCCGTACGCGCATTCCTGCTCGACGACGAAAACGTCGGCGCGCAGGCGGAGGATGGCGTACAGCCGGTCGGCGGTGAGGTCGGGGCCGGAGGCGTCGTGCAGGGTGGTCACGAGCCCCTGCTTAACACAGGTCAGCCGATGATCCGCGGCTGGGACTGCTCGGCGATGTCGTCCGCGAACGTCGACACCCGCGTGTAGACGCCGTACTTGCCGGCCTTCGCGCAGCCGTCGCCGAAGGAGACGATGCCGATGAGGGTGTCACCAACGACGAGTGGGCCGCCGGAGTCGCCCTGGCACGCGTCGATGCCGCCGTCGGGGTAGCCGGCGCAGACCATGCTCGACGGGTCGTACGAGTCGTACGACGATTTGCACGTGCTGTCGCTGACGATCGGGACCACGGCGCTGCGCAGGTAGTCGGACCGGCTGCCGCCGTCGGCGATGCGGCCCCAGCCGAGCACGGTGGCCTGCGTGCCCTCGGCGTAGTCCGCGCGGTCGCCCGAGCCCGCGACCTTCGCCGGCCGGTACGGCAGCTGGCCGCGCACCGTCAGCACCGCGACGTCGTCGCCCTTCGTCGGGTCCGAGTAGTCCGGGTCGACCCACTCGCGGGACACGGCGAGCGTCACGCCGTCGCTCGTGCGCTTGTCCTGGCGGCCCGCGACCACGCGCACGTTGCTGCTCGGCAACGCCGCGGCGCAGTGAGCGGCCGTCGCGACCGCCGTGGAGCTCACGATCACGGCGCCGCAGAACTGGTTGCCGTTCTGGTCGGTGAGGAACACCGCGTACGGGTGCTCCGACACCGAAGCCTCGTCACCGCCGACGATCCGCGGCTGCGCGGCCTGCGGCGGGGTGGCTCCCGCGTCCTCGGCCGACGCCGTGGTCACCGCGATCGGCACCGTCACCGCGGTCACGAGCAGGGCCCCGGCCGCGAGGAGGAGCGAACGGCGGATCTTGGCGGGCATGGGAGTTCCCCTTCAACGACGGTGAGCGGAGATTGCGGCGCGTGAACGAACGGCCGCGATTACCCTAAACGGAGCAGGCCCGAAATGGGGTCACTGGAACGGGTGGAGTAAGCGCTCACCGAGCGCGTTTGATTGGCTGGTTCCATGCGACGGAGAGCGACGGCCGCGGCCGGCACCATGATGGCGTTCCTGCTGGTCGGCTGCGGCACATCGACCCCGCCCGCGCCGTCCGTCACCCCGGCGCCTGCCCCGGCGAGCCGGGCGATCCCGGCAGTTCCGACAGTTCCAGCAACGGGGACGGCGACGACCACACCACCCGTCACCTGGCAGGTGGGTGCACACCCGCTCCCCCGTCGTCCCGACGGCTTCGGCGAGATCCTCCCGACTCCACCCGAACTGGTGAACCGAGCGCTCCCGACGCGCGATTTCCTGCCGCCTCCAGCGGGAAATGCGTACATGTCGAAGATCGAGGCGGTGCCGCCCGACGTGCTCGCGCGCAGCACGTGGCAGGCCGCGTGCCCGGTCAGCTCCACCGATCTGCGCTACGTCACGCTGTCGTTCTGGGGTTTCGACGGCCGCGCGCACACCGGCGAGCTGCTCGTGAACCGCACCGGCGCGCAAGCGATGGTCACCGTGTTCGGCGAACTCTTCGCCGCGCGGTTCCCGCTGGAGGAGGTGCGCGTGACGAGCCCCGCGGAGCTCGACGCGCCGCCCACCGGCGACGGCAACGACACGAGCGCCTTCGTCTGCCGGCCCGTGCGCGGCCAGACCAACTGGTCCGCGCACGCGTACGGGCTCGCGGTGGACGTGAACCCGTTCTGCAACCCGTACTCGAAGGGCCCGCTGGTGCTGCCGGAGCTGGCGTCGGCGTACCTGGACCGCTCGCGCGTGCGGCCCGGCATGGTCATCGCCGGGGGACCGGTCGTACGCGACTTCGCGGCCGTCGGCTGGAGCTGGGGCGGCGCGTGGACGTCACCGAAGGACCGGATGCACTTCACAGCGACCGGGGGCTGACCTCGGGAACACCGCGAGGCACAGGCAGGTTGACTACGCTGGGAACGCCCGTTCTACGGCTTTCGGAGGAAAACTGTGCCGCACTACGACCTGGTGATCGTCGGGACAGGATCGGGGAACTCGATCCTCGACCCGCGCTTCGCCGACCTGAAGACGGCGATCGTCGAAAAGGGGACGTTCGGTGGCACGTGCCTCAACGTGGGCTGCATCCCGACCAAGATGTTCGTGTACGCGGCCGACGTAGCGGCGACGCCCTCCCACAGCTCGCGCTTCGGCGTGGACGAGGAACTCACGGGCGTGCGCTGGCCCGACATCCGCGACCGGATCTTCGGCCGCATCGACCCGATCTCCGCGGGCGGCGAGGAGTACCGCAAGCACCACCAGGACAACGAGAACGTCGACGTCTACCAGGGCGAAGGCCGGTTCACCGGGACGAAGGAGCTGCGCGTCAGCTTCACCGACGGGCGACCCGACGAGGTGCTGACGGCCGACAAGTTCGTGCTCGCCGCGGGCGGGCGGCCCGTCGTGCCGGACGTCCCGGGCCTCGAAGAGACCGGCTACTACACGTCGGACACGATCATGCGGCTCGACGCGCTGCCCAAGCGCATCACCATCCTGGGCGGCGGGTACATCGCGGCGGAGTTCGCGCACGTCTTCAAGTCCTTCGGCGTGGACGTGTCCGTGGTCCTGCGCTCCGGCGCCATGGTGCGCGGCGAGGACGAAGAGGTGAGCGCCCGTTTCACCGAGCTGGCCGCCGAACGCTTCGACCTGCGGCGCGACCGCAAGGTGCAGAGCGTGCGCAAGACCGGCACGGGCGCGGCGCTCGAACTCGACGGCCCGGAAGGCCCCGAGACGCTCGAAACGGACCTGATCCTCGTCGCCATCGGCCGCCACCCGAACACCGACCGGCTCAACGTCGCCGCCACCGGGGTGACCACGATGGACAGTGGCCACGCCATCGTCGACGACTACCAGGAGACGGTGGTCCCGGGCATCTACGCGCTCGGCGACATGTCGTCGCCGTACGAGCTGAAGCACGTCGCGAACCGCGAAGGCCGCGTCGTGCAGCACAACCTGCTGCACCCGGACGACCGCATCAAGGCCGACCACCGCTTCGTCCCGCACGCGATCTTCACGTCGCCGCAGATCGCTTCCGTCGGCCTGACGGAGCAGGACGCGCGCGCCCGCGGCGTCTCGTACGTCGTGTCCAAACAGGACTACACCGGCATCGCCTACGGCTGGGCCATGGAGGACACCACGGGCTTCGCGAAGCTCCTCGCCGACCCCGCCACGGGGCAGCTCCTGGGCGCCCACATCATCGGCCCCCAGGCCTCCTCGGTGATCCAGCCGCTCATCCAGGCGATGAGCTTCGGCCTCGACGCGCGCTCCATGGCGCGCGGCCAGTACTGGATCCACCCGGCGATGCCGGAGCTGATCGAGAACGCGCTGCTGAACCTGCCGCTGGACTGAACCGGAACCGGGAAGGCCTCCTCACCGAGCCGGTGCGGAGGCCTTTTCTCTGTCCCCGGCGGAGTCGTTGTCTACGGTTCGGGGATGGCAGCACAGGCACCGGGCCGGGTCATCTTGCTCAACGGCCCGTCGAGTTCGGGCAAGACGAGCATCGGCCAGGCGATGCTGCCGCTTCTGCCCGACCCGTGGTTCCTGGTCCCGGTCGACTCGATCAGCGGGATGCGGTCGACGAAGCACAACCGCGCCCTGGGGGATGCGAAAACCCAGGAAATGCTTCGCCGAACGAGGCGGGGATACCACCGCGTGATCGCGGCCCTCGCGTCGGCGGGCAACGACGTGATCATGGATTACCCGCTCAGTGAGCCGTGGCGCCTGGCCGACCTGCTCGACGTTCTCGATGGCTACGACGTCACCTTGGTCGACGTCCGGTGCTCGGCCGAAGAGCTGGACCGGCGCGAGCGGTTGCGCTGCGATCGTCCCCGGGGCTTGGCCGCATCACAGACCGGTGTCTACGCCCACCGCGACAACGACCTCGTCGTGGACACCACCCGTCGTACCGCCGCCGACTGCGCCCGCGAGATCGTCGACCGGTTCGCCACGATCAGCCGGCCCAAGGCGTTCGCGCGCCTGCGCCGCGATCGCCCGGTGGCGGCTGTCCGGACGCTCGACGCTGATCAGCACAACGCCCGCCGGTCTCAGACGTAGCGCGGCCGCCCCGCGAAGAAGCCGACGGTCATCTGCACGCAGGTCACCACGCTGAGCACGATGAGCGACACCGTCCAGCCGCCGGTGGCGTCGTGCAGCAGGCCGAAGACGAAGGGGCCCACGGCGGCCAGCAGGTAGCCGAAGCCCTGGGCCATGCCGGAGAGGCGGGCGGTGTCGGCGCCGGTGCGGGCGCGCAGGGCGATCACGGTGAGGGCGAGCGAGAAGACGCTCATGCCGATGCCCACCAGCACGCTCCACAGCAGCGGCGACGCGCTCGGCGCCACCAGCAGGCCGATCATGCCGGCCAGACCGGCGAGGCCCATGCCGACGATCCACCAGCTCTGGTTGCCCTGACGGGCCGCGACGGGCGGGATGACGAGGCTGATCGGCACGGCGATCACGGAGATCAGGCCCAGCAGCAGGCCCGCGTCGCCCTTGCTGACGCCGGAGTCGATGAACACCTGCGGGAGCCAGCCCATGACCACGTAGGCGATGAAGGACTGCAGCCCGAAGAAGAGGGTGACGATCCAGGCGAGCGGGCTGCGCATCAGGGACCGGCCGCCGCCCTGGGACGTGGCGGATGCCGGGGCGCGGCCGGTGCCGCGGGCGGCCACGAGCCAGACGACGAGGGCGATCACGGCGAGCACCGCCCACGAGCCGAGCGACTCGCGCCAGCCGCCCAGCGCCGTCTCCAGGGGCGGGCTCACGGCGGACCCCGCGGCGCCGCCGCCCTGCAGCGCGGCGGTGTAGACGCCGGTCATCAGGCCGACCTTCGCCGGGAACGAGTCCTTGATGACCACGGGGATGAGGACGTTCACGAGGGCGATGCCGGCCGTCGCGACGAGGGTGCCGCCGAGGACCACGAACTGGCCGTCGGCGACGCGCAGCACCAGGCCTGCGGTGAGCACCGCCAGCGCGAACCCGATCGCCCAGCCGATGCCGAAGCGGCGCGACAGCAGGGGCGCCGCGAGGCCCGCGCCCGCGAAGCACAGGCCGGGCAGCGTCGTCAGGACGCTGGCCCACACCGCCGACGCGCCGAGGTCGCCGCGCATCTCCGCGAGCAGCGGCCCGATGCTCGTGATGGCGGGCCGCAGGTTCAGCGCGGTGAGCACCACGGCGATCGCGAGCAGCAGCCCACCGGCCACCACACCCGGCCGGCGCGGGGACTCCTCCTCCAGGCTGCCCTCGAGTTCGAGCTCGAGGCGATCGGCGTAGGAGGAGGGGCGCGGCGTGGAATCCCAGGAATCGACGGACACATCCGCTACTATGGCATACGTAGGATGATTGGATGAAGGGATTATTCCTGTGCCTCTCGCCACCACCCGGCGCGCCGGCCTGGTCGACCAGGTCATCGACCAGCTGCGCGAAGCGATCACGCAAGGGGAATGGCCGGTCGGGCAGCGCATCCCCACGGAGCCGGCGCTGGTCGCGCAGCTCGGGGTCGGGCGCAACACCGTCCGCGAGGCCGTGCGCGCCCTCGCGCACACCGGCATCCTCGAAGTCCGCCAGGGAGACGGCACGTACGTACGTGCCACCAGCGAGGTGTCCGGCGCCCTGCGCCGCCTCTGCGGCAGCGAGCTGCGCGAGGTGCTCCAGGTCCGCCGCACGCTGGAGGTCGAAGGCGCCCGCCTGGCCGCCACCGCCCGCACCGACGCCGACCTCGCGCGCCTGCGCACCCTCCTCGAGCGCCGCGACGACGACCACCGCGAGGGCCGCATCGACGAATTCGCCCGCACCGACGCGGAGTTCCACCTCGAGATCGTCCGATGTGGACACAACAGCCTGCTGTTCGAGCTCTACCGCGGCTTGATGGAAGCCATCACCGCCAGCGTCGCCTCCACCTACGACGACCTGGAGCACGCCGAAATCATCAAGCACCGCGGTCTCGTCGACGCCATCGAAGCCCGCGACGCCGACCGGGCCACTGCGGAAGCCGGCGGTTTCCTCGACGAGCTGCTGGCGCGCGCCGTGCCGGCCGACGCCTGAGCGCGGTGCCCACCACCGGGGCACGAACGGCCTCACCCGCTTGACCGTGAAAGCCACTCACGCCGGTTGCGGCCCGGTCCAGACCACACCAGAGTTCTGACCACCATCCACCGGACGGAGAGGTCAGGCCGTGCGCCGTCTTCCGCTCGCAGTGCTGTTCGTGGTCGTGAGTCTCGTCGCCGGAGCCACTGCGGCGGCCGCGGCGCAACCCCAGTTCCGCAAGTACGTCGCGCTCGGCGATTCGTACACCGCCGGGCCGCTGATCCCCTGGCAGCAGGCCAGCTGGTGCTTCCGCTCGAACAACAACTACCCGTCGTGGCTCGCGACGCGGCTCGGGATCTACGACGAGGACGGTGCGTTCGCCGACGTCAGCTGCTCGTCGGCCGACACGTCGAACATGACGCAGCCGCAGGTCACGCCCGCGCCGAGCATCCCGCTCGCCACGCAGTCACCGCAGTTCGACGCGCTGAGCCTCGACACCGACCTCGTCACCATCGGCATCGGCGGCAACGACTACGGCGTTTTCGGCGACCTCGTCGGCACCTGCCCGACCGTGCGCGCGCAGGACCCGACCGGCGCGCCGTGCCGCGAGCACTTCACCGTCGGCGGCGTCGACACCATGGCGACGGCCGTGCGGAACACCGGGCGCAACGTCGCCCAGGTCGTGCGCGGCGTCGAGGAACGCTCACCCGGCGCCACGATCGTCCTCGTCGGCTACCCGCGGCTGCTGCCGCCGACCGGCACCTGCCCGAACGTGATCCCGTTCGCCGACGGCGACTACGCGTGGGCCGACAGCGTCGAACGCGAGCTCAACGCCGCCATCGCCGAGGCCGCCCGGACCACGGGCGCCCGCTACGTCGACACCTACGGCCCGAGCCTCGGCCACGACGCCTGCGCCGGCTCCGCCGCGTGGGTCAACGGGCAGCACACCAACCTGTTCGAAGCCGTGTCCTACCACCCGTTCAAGGCGGGCATGGAGGCCGAAGCGGCGCTGATCGCGCAGGCCTTGGGCGTCACCGGCCGCGCCGGAACCCCGGCACCGCACCGGAAGGCGAGCACTGATCAGCTCGCCCGCATGGCGCGCACCGCGGGCCTCACGGGAGCGTGAGGATCTCCGCGCCGTCGGCGGTGACCACGAGGGTGTGCTCGAACTGGGCCGTCCACTTCTTGTCCTTCGTGGTCACGGTCCAGTCGTCGGCCCACACGTCGTAGTCGATGGTGCCGAGCGTGATCATCGGCTCGATCGTGAAGGTCATGCCCTCTTCGATCAGCGTGTGCACCGACGGCTCCTCGTAGTGCAGCACGGTCGGCGCGGTGTGGAACGCCGGGCCGACGCCGTGGCCGGTGAAGTCGCGCACCACGCCGTAGCCGAACCGCTTGGCGTACGCCTCGATCACGCGGCCGATCACGTTGAGCTGGCGCCCGGGCCGCACCGCCTTGATCGCGCGGGCGGTCGCCTCGCGGGTGCGCTCGACGAGCAGCTGCGCCTCCTCGGAGACGTCGCCGGCGAGGAACGTGGCGTTGGTGTCGCCGTGCACGCCGCCGATGAACGCGGTGACGTCGATGTTGCAGATGTCGCCGTCCTCGATCACGGTCGAGTCGGGGATGCCGTGGCAGATGACCTCGTTGAGCGAGGTGCAGCACGACTTCGGGAAGCTGCGGTAGCCGAGCGTCGACGGGTAGGCGTGGTGGTCGAGCAGGAACTCGTGCACGACCTTGTCGATGTCGTCGGTGGTCGCGCCGGGCTTGACGGCCTTGCCGCCCTCCTCGAGCGCCTGCGCGGCGATCTTCGACGCCACGCGCATCGCCTCGATCACCTCGGGCGTGCGTACCCCGTTTCCGGTGTCCCGCTTGGGTGCCGGCCGATCGACGTACTCGGGGCGGGCGATGTCGGCGGGGACGGAGCGGCGCGGCGTCTGGACACCGGGCGTCAACGGGGCACGAACGGACATGCGTCCAGCCTACGACGTCACTTCCCCGCGACGCCCGCGAGGAACCGGTGAGCGGCTTCCACGGCCGGTTTCGAGGAGCCCGCGTCGGTGAGCAGCACCGCGAACGCGAGGTCGCCCTGGTAGCCGACGAACCAGCCGTGGGAGTGCGTGCCGTCGCCGAACTGGGCCGTGCCCGTCTTGCCGCGCACGTCGGGCAGGTCACGCAGGGCGGTGGCCGTGCCGTTGGTCACGACGTCGCGCATCATCGAGCGCACGGCGTCGAGCACCTCCGGCCGCGGCGCGGGGCCGAGGCCGGTGGCCTTGGCCGCCATCCCCTTCACGACCGTCGGCACCGGCACCTTCCCCGACTGCACGGCCGCGGCGGCCAGCGCCATCCCGAACGGGCTCGTGACCACGGTGCCCTGCCCGAACCCGTTCTCCGCGCGCTGCACCTCTGTGTCGGCCTTCGGGACGGAGCCGGTCACGGTCGTCAGGCCGGGGATCACGAAGTCGGCGCCGACGCCGAGGGAGCGCGCCGCGTCCGTGAGCGCGGTCGGCGCCAAGCCGGCCGACAGCTGGGCGAACGTGGTGTTGCACGACTGCGCGAACGCCGTCGTGAGCGGCACCGTGCCCAGGTCGAAACGGCCTTCGTTCGGGATCACGCGGCCGGAGAACGTCACGGTGCCCGGGCACGCGACGGGCGAATCGGCCTTCACGCGCCCGGCCGAGAGCGCGGCTGTGGCGGTGACGATCTTGAACGTCGAGCCCGGCGGGAAGCGGCCGGTGAGCGCGAGCGGTCCCTGCGCGTCGGCGGGCGCGTTCTGCGCGACGGCCAGCAGCTGGCCCGTCGAGGGCTGCAGCGCCACGATCGCCGACGGCGTCGGCACCGGGGCCAGCGCCTGTTCGGCGGCCTTCTGGACGTGGCCGGACAGCGTGCTCGTCACCGCCGGCGGCTCCTTCGGCGGCACGGCGAAGAGCTCACTGGCCTCGTTGCCGGTCACGTCGAGCGACACGATTCGCCAGCCCGCGCCGGCCGCGGCTTGCTGCTCGACCATGGTCCGCAGCGCGGGCAGCACCTGGCGGCCGGTGTCGCGGTTGTCGGGCAACAGGCGCTGCTGGCTCGTGAAGCGGACCCCGGGCAGGTCGTGGATGGCGGACTTGACCTGCTCGTAGTCGGTGTCGCGCAGGGAGAGCACGGAGTAGGCGGAGCCGGGTTTGGTGGCCTTGATGCCGTCGAGCACAGAGCCGGCGGTCACGGTCGGGTCGAAGCGGTGCAACGCCGAGCCGAGCTTGTCCGCGACGGCCGCGGTGTCGCCGGTTTTCGCGGGGTCGACGACGACGCCGATCACCGTCTGCGGGCGCAGCAGCGGGAACCCGTCGCGGTCGAGCACGGGCGGCGGCTGGGCGGGGTCGGCGACGAGCGCGAGGCTCTGCTGCTCCGTGAGCTGCGGGTGCACAACGGTGGGCTGCCAGTGCACCTGCCAGCCGTCCTCGGCCGAGCGCAGCTGGGCGTCGGCGGTGTAGGTCCAGGTGCGGCCGCGGCCGAGGTGCCAGGTGAGGCGGTAGCCGCCCGTGGCGGTGTCGCCGGACTGCTTCACGGATTCGCCGGTGGCTTCGACGGACTCCGGTTTGAGGGCCGACCGGATCTGCGTGAGGGTGGCTTTCGCCGCGTCGGGCGAATCGGTTTTCGCGGCGGCCGCGGCGACGTCACCCGAGCCGAGGGCGGTGAGGAAGGCGGCGAGCGTGTCCTCGGGCCCGTCGGCGGAGCACGCGGCGAGCGGGAGAACGGTCAGCAGAGCGACGGCGAGCGCGGCACTACGACATCGGGCCATGGTCCGGATCGAACCAGTCCGCGGCGTGCGTCACCAGGTGCAACGCCGATCCCGGAAGAGCGACGCCGATTCAGAACAGGACGGTCGCGTACTGCCCGACCTGCTGGAACCCGACCCGGCGGTACGCGGCGAGCGCGGGGGTGTTGAAAGCGTTCACGTACAAGCTCGCGGTGCGGCCGAGGCCGTGCACGAGCCGGTTCACGACCGCCGCGGTGCCCGACGTGCCGAGGCCGCTGCCGCGCCGTTCGGGGTGCACCCACACGCCCTGGATCTGGCCGACACCCGCCGACATGGCGCCGATCTCGGCCTTGAACACGACCTCGCCGTCCTCGAAGCGCGCGAACGCGCGGCCGGTGGCGATCAGCTCGCTCACGCGGGCGCGGTAGCTGGCGCCGCCGTCGCCCGCGCGCGGGTCGACGCCCACTTCCTCGATGAACATCGCGACGGCCGCGGGCAGGTAGCGGTCGAGCTCGTCCGGGCGCACCGCGCGCACGTACGGGTCGGCTTTCACGTGCGGGCTGCCGTCGAGCGCCATCAGCGGCTGGTCGCCGCGCACCTCGCGCGCCGGCCCCCACTCGCTGGACAGCTCGTCCCACAACCCCAGCACCTGCTCCGCCGGCCCGACGAGCGAGGAGCACGTGCGCTGCCGGCGCAGGGCCCGGTCGGCGAACGAGCGCAGCGCCGAAGCGTTGCCGCGCAAGGGAATCAGGTTCGGACCCGCGAAGCACAACCCCTGCAACCGCCCGGAGCGCCCCGGACGTCCTTCGGCGGCCCAGAGCTCGCCACCGAGCCGCCACGGGTCGAGGCCCGCGGCCTCGACCCTGGCGCTGACCATGCAGCTGCTCACGGGGTCGGCGGCCAGCGCAGCGCGCACCGCTGGGTAGTCCCGATCGTCGAGCAGCCGTGCACCTGCAAGCCGCAACACAAAGTCCAGAGTGCCAGATGAAGCGGGTGAACGGAACGCAAGCCCACCGACACGCTGAGATGAACGGCACAATCGGACGCATGCAGCGCTACACGTACAAGGTCGTCGAACTCCGCGAGAAGCTCATGGGCGGCAAGATGTCGGGCGACCGGCTGGAACGCGTCCTCAACGACCACGCCCGCGACGGCTGGCAACTCAAAACGATCACCTCGGCGGACGTGAAGGGCCGCGTCGGCCCGGGCGGCGTGGAGGGGCTGTTGGTGACCTTCGAACGCCCGGTCCAATAGCCCCTCCGGCCGGCGGTCAAGCCCCCGCCCTCCCGGCGGTTTCTGACGGTTGTTGCAACACTGCTGCCGGTTGGTGGTGAGTAGCTGTGTCGTGGGTTCGGCGGGGCTGCCCCAGCCGAGGGTGGGTCGTTGAGTTCTGTCGCGGCCGAGTCGAGGCGTTCGGCGGTGTCGGCCGCGAGATCGGTGCCTGTGGGGAAGTACTGGCGCAGCTGCCCGGCGGTGTTCTCGGTGGATCCGTGTTGCCAGGGCGCGTGCGGGTCGCAGGAGTAGACCGGCGTGCTGGTGGCCTGGATGAACTGGCCGTGCAGGGTGCATCTCACCGCCCTGGTCCCAGGTCAGCGACCGGCGTAACTGCTCAGGCAAGGTCGCGATCGTCGCGATCAGCGCGGCGCGGACCAGGGTCGGGTATAGCCGTGCGCCCTCCTCGGGGGGCGTCCCTGGTCCAGTCTATCGGCCACCCCCGGCAAAACCCTTGCCAAGCCCCGCAGAGGGCCGACTTGTCCACAACTCGGCAACGCTGTGGACAAATGCTGGGGCAACCCGTTGCGGCGAGGCTGCTGTGACGGCCGGCCGGCTCTGCGCGGCCCATGGCGTCACGGTCCGCCCATTCTGCGCCGGCCCGGCCCGGCGACCGGCGCGCGGCGCGACCAATCGAGACGGCGCCAGAAGTATTTCGGTGGTGTCGTCGCAGGTGAGTCTTGCCGAGCGGATCGTGATCGCTGATCGGATCCGTCGGCCTGGTATCTCGCTGCGGCAATCGCAGCAGCGAGATACCGGGCTCCACGATCACCCGTGAACGACACCGCAACCAGCAACCGCACGGCCCACGGCGTCACGGCGGTCCGCACCCGCCGCCCCACGACCCGCGCACGACCGCGGCCCAGACCCGTCAGCCTAGGCGCCCCGATAAGAACCGATCGTCCACGAGTTCCCCTCCGCGTCGCGCAGGCTGAAGGTGTGCGAGCCGTAGTCGGTGTCGTGGAGCGCGAGGGTGATGTCCGCGCCGGAGGCCGTGACGCGGGCGTGGATGTCGTCCACGTGGTCGGAAACCACGTACACCGCGCCCGTGCCGGGTTTCATGGTGTCGTGGACGGCGTCGGCGGGGCCGCCGGTGCTGCCGAGCATCACGCCGCCGCCTTCGGGCCAGCGGAGTTCGGCGTGGGCGACCGCGCGCTCGTCGCCCGGGACGACGAGGGTTTCGGTGAAGCCGAGGACGTCGACGAGGAAGCGGATGGCGGCCGGGGCGTCGTCGTAGCGCAGGGCCGGCCAGACCGTCGGTGAAGGTGTCATGCGGGCGAGTCTGGCGAAGCCGCCGGGCCGTCGTCTTGGAGGAACGGGAGCTCTTCCGCGATCCACGTCCGCGGCGAGCAGCCCGCCAGCGCGCGCCATTCGTTCGACAGGTGCGCCTGGTCGTAGTACCCGGCCGTGACGGCGACCGACGCCAGGTCGCACGCGCCCGCGCGCACCAGCCGGCCCGCCCGTTCGAAGCGCAGCACCCGCGCGGCCTGCTTCGGCGCCAGGCCGACCTCCGCGCGGAAGCGCTCGCCGAAGTGGCGGCGGCTCCAGCCGATCTCGGCGGCCAGCTCCCCGACCCGTACGCCGCCCCAGCTGCCCCGCAGCAGCCGCCACGCCTCCCCGACTTCCGGCGCCGGCGAAGGACCAGACGAGACGTGCGCGGCCAAGACCGAGTCCAGGATCGCGAACCGCGCGGACCAATCCGCGGCCTCGTGCAGCCGGGCCGGCAGCTCGCCCCACGACCGCCCGAAGTCCGCCAGATCGACGACCCGGCCGCTCAGCTCGGCCGCCGTCACCCCCAGCAACGCCCGCACCCCCAACGGGTCCAGCTCCAGGTGCAGGCCCCGCTGCACGCGGTCCTGCGTGATGAACGCCGGCGACGTGTGCAGCCCGCCGACGAGCCCCTGCAGCGAACCCTCCCCCGGCAGTCCGGCGAAGCGGATCGGCTCTTCGAGGCTCACGATCAGCGTCACGTGCCGCGAGGGCAGGCCGCGGTGGACGGCGAGGGTGACGTCGTCCTGCGAGTAGCCGATGTAGCGCGTCACGAGCCCCCGCAGCGCGGGGTGCGGTACGCGCGTGGCCCAGCTGTGACTCACCTGACCAGCGTAGGCCGCGGCTGCCCGGTTTCTGCTACCACGGACGGCGGGGGTCGCCGAGGAAAGGACGCGCATCCGTCATGACGATCCAGGAGCAGGCCCAGCAGCTCGAACTGCTGGCCGACCAGGTGCCGACCGGCATCGCCCTCGCGACGAAGGGCGAGCTGCAGGACCTGCAGGCCCAGGTGCTCGGGCTGCTCGGCGAGACGTCGTCGGCCACGACCATCCAGGGCGCCATCCTCGAAGCCAGCCGGCAGATCGACGACGTCGCCGCCGCGCTCGAAAACGTGCGCATGCAGATCAAGGACGCCGCCCAGCACCACTTGCAGGGCTGAACCGCGAAGAGCCGGCCCCGCAGCGCGGGGCCGGCTCAGCGAAGCGGAAACGTCAGCCGACGGTGACGCTCGGCGAACCCTCACCGACGGCGTCGCCGGATTCCTCGGCGATGCGCATGGCCTCTTCGATCAGGGTCTCGACGATCGCGTGCTCGGGCACGGTCTTGATGACCTCGCCCTTCACGAAGATCTGGCCCTTGCCGTTGCCGGACGCCACACCCAGGTCGGCCTCGCGAGCCTCACCAGGCCCGTTCACGACGCAGCCCATGACCGCGACGCGCAGCGGCACCTCCATGCCCTCCAGACCGGCCGTGACCTGGTCGGCGAGGGTGTAGACGTCCACCTGCGCGCGCCCGCACGACGGGCACGACACGATCTCGAGCTTGCGCGGCCGCAGGTTCAGCGACTGCAGGATCTGCGTGCCGACCTTGACCTCTTCGACCGGCGGCGCGGACAGCGACACGCGGATGGTGTCGCCGATGCCCTGGCGCAGCAGCGCGCCGAACGCGACGGCCGACTTGATCGTGCCCTGGAACGCGGGCCCGGCCTCGGTGACGCCCAGGTGCAGCGGGTAGTCGCACTGCTCGGCGAGCAGCTCGTACGCGCGCACCATCACGACCGGGTCGTTGTGCTTGACCGAGATCTTGATGTCGTGGAAGTCGTGCTCCGCGAAGAGCGACGCCTCCCACATGGCCGACTCGGCCAGCGCCTCGGGCGTGGCCTTGCCGTACTTCTCCAGGAGCCGCTTGTCGAGCGAACCGGCGTTGACGCCGATCCGGATCGGCGTGCCGTGGTCCTTCGCGGCCTGCGCGATCTCCTTGACCTGGTCGTCGAACTTGCGGATGTTGCCCGGGTTCACGCGCACGGCGGCGCAGCCGGCCTCGATGGCGGCGAACACGTACTTGGGCTGGAAGTGGATGTCGGCGATCACGGGGATCTTCGACTTCTTCGCGATGGCGGGCAGGGCCTCGGCGTCGTCGGCGGACGGGCACGCGACACGGACGATGTCGCAGCCGGCCGCGGTGAGCTCGGCGATCTGCTGAAGGGTGGCGTTGACGTCAGCGGTCAGCGTCGTCGTCATCGACTGCACGGAGATCGGGAAGTCGCTGCCGACGCCCACGGAACCCACGTGGAGCTGGCGGGTCTTGCGGCGCTCGGCGAGGACGGGGGGCGGCAGAGCTGGCATACCTAGCGCGACGGTCACCACACCAGCGTACCCACCACGTCCGGAGCGGTTTCAACGAAGTCAGCCGTCACGGTGAGCAGCGTTACCCCCGGTCGGGGGCCCACCGGCCGGGTCGTGACCCGACCGGTGGGGGCGCCTACTGCAAGCGAATCGGGTTCACGATGTCCGCTGTGACCGTCAGTAGAGTGATGCCGCCGCCGATCACGACGAGCACCATCGTGATCGCGGAGAGCTTCGTGTAGTCGACGGGGCCGCCCGCGGCCTTGCCGCGCAGGCCGCGCAGCCAGTCGCGCACCTTCTCGTACCAGACCACGGCGATGTGCCCGCCGTCGAGCGGCAGCAGCGGCAGCAGGTTGAACACGCCGATGAAGAAGTTCAGGCTGGCCAGCAGGAAGAAGAAGATCTCCCACACCCCCCGCTCCACGGCCTCGCCGCCGATCCGGCTGGCACCGACGACGCTGACCGGGCCGTTCGGGTCGCGCTCGCCACCGAAGATGGCGTTCACCACGCCCGGGATGCGCTCGGGGAACTGCACGAGCCGCTCGGCCGTCTGGGCGAACATGTCCCCGGTGAAGGCGAACGTCGCGGGGATGCCGGTGATGCCGTTGTAGTGCAGGTACGCCGGCGGGATCACCGTGGAGGCGCCCATCATGCCGACCTCGCGCACCGTGCCGTCGCTGCCCAGCCGCTGTACGCGCGGGATATTCACCTGCAGGTTCAGGGTCTGGTTGCCGCGCTGCACGGTGATCGCCGTGGGACCGTTCGCGTTCTGCACGACCTGCAGCACGTCGGTCCAGCTCGGCGTCGGCTTGCCCGCGACGGCGACGATCTTGTCACCCGCCATGATCCCGGCGGTCTTCGCCGGAGTGGGCGCACCCGGTGGGCAGGACAGGTCGTTGAGCTGTGCCGTCGTGGTCGCGGGACGGGCGCAGGAGGTGCTGGAGATGACCGGCGGAAGCGGTTCGGACGCGGCGGCGATGTTCGGCAGGCCCATGGTGATCGCCATGAGGTAGAGCACCACGAAGCCGAGGATGAAGTGCGTGATCGAGCCCGCCGACATCACGACGGTGCGCTTCCACGTCTTGAACCGCCACATCGCGCGCGGCGCTTCCTCGGGCGTCACCTCGTCGAGCGCCGTCATGCCCGCGATGTCGCAGAACCCGCCGAGCGGGATCCACTTGAGGCCGTACTCGGTCTCGCCGCGCTTGAAGGAGAAGATCGTCGGGCCGAAGCCGATGAAGTAGCGCCGCACCTTCATGCCGAACGCCTTGGCCGTGACCATGTGGCCGGCCTCGTGGAGCGCGACGGAGATGCAGATGCCCAGGGCGAACAGCACCACCCCGATGATGTAGGCGAGCACGCGCTACTTCCCCTTACCCAGCATCGATCCGGCACGCGCTCGAGCCCAGCGCTCGGCCGCGAGTACGTCCTCGACGTCGCGCGGCTCGCGACGCCATTCGTCGGCGGCTTCCACCACCTGGGAAACAGTGTCCACAATCGACGTGAAACCGGTGTTCTGCGCGAGGAAGGCGGCCACGGCCTCCTCGTTCGCGGCGTTGTAGACGGCCGGCAAACAGCCACCGACAGTGCCGACGTGGCGTGCGAGCTCCACCGACGGGAAGGCCTCGTTGTCGAGTGGTTCGAACGTCCAGCTCGCGGCCGTGTCCCACGTGCAGGCCGCCGCGGCGCCGGGCACGCGCTCGGGCCAGTGCAGCGCGAGCGCGATCGGCAGCCGCATGTCCGGCGGGCTGGCCTGGGCGATCGTCGAGCCGTCGGTGAACGTCACCATGGAGTGCACGATCGACTGCGGGTGCACGGTCACGTCGATGCGCGCCGGCTCGATGCCGAACAGCAGCGCCGCCTCGATCAGCTCCAGGCCCTTGTTGACGAGCGTGGCCGAGTTGATCGTGATCAGCGGCCCCATGGACCACGTCGGGTGCGCCATGGCCTGCTCGATGGTCACGTCGGCGAGGTCTTCCCGCTTGCGCCCGCGGAACGGCCCGCCCGACGCGGTGAGCACGAGTCTCGCGACCTCGTTCTCCCGCCCGGCGCGCAGGGCCTGCGCGATGGCGGAGTGCTCGGAGTCCACCGGCACGAGTTGGCCCGGCTTGGCAGCCGCGAGCACGAGCGGCCCGCCCGCGATGAGCGACTCCTTGTTCGCCAGCGCGAGCGTCGACCCGGTGGCCAGTGCCTTCAGCGTCGGCTCGAGGCCCTGCGACCCGGGCAGGGCGTTCAGCACGACGTCGACGTTCACCGCGTCGATGAGTTCCGTCACGGCGTCGGCGCCGGCGAAGATGCGCGGGATGCGGAACTCCCCCTTCGCGTAGCCGCGGCGCTGCGCCTCGGCGTACAGCGCGAGCTGCAGGTCTTCGACCACTGTCGGCTTGCTCACGGCCACGGCCTCCACACCGTGGGCCAGGGCCTGCGCAGCGAGCGCCTGCGGGTCGGAGCCACCGGCCGCGATGCCCGCGACGGTGAACAGGTGGGGGTTCCGGGTGGCGACATCGAGGGCCTGGACTCCGATGGACCCGGTCGAACCGAGCACGAGGACGCTTCGCGAGGTAGTCATCGCGTGTCATTATCGCCCGCCGAGGCGCGGCCCGTCTCCGCGGAGCACTCGGGGGTGTGGGATCATCGGTCCGTACGAGTTCAGCGGGTCCGTCCGCGGGTCAGAAGGAGTGATCGTGGCAGGCAAGGCGATCGAGAAGCGCCCCGAGGTGGACCCGCGCGACGAGCCGTCGGCGCGCTGGGGCTGGCACGGCTCCTTCCCGAAGGCCACCCGCATCGCCGGCTGGGTCAGCGTCGTCATCCTGCTGCTCATGCTCAAGGGCAACCACGAGAACAACACCGAGAACGTGTGGCTCGTCGGGCTCGCCGCGTTCCTCGCCTTCCTGCTGGTGCTCGACATCCGCAAGCGCCGCACCGCCTGGCGCAAGTAGTTCGATCTTCGCTACCTTGCGGAGCCATGAAGGCACGCTGGGTCGCTCTGGTTCTTTCGGTCGTGGCCGGCCTGGGCTTGTGCTCGGTGCCGGCCACTGCCGCGTCCGCCCCCGTCGTCCGGTGTGCGTTCACGCCGACCCCGGACAACCCCGCGGCCCGTCCGGTGGTGCGGCCGCTGCCGTTCGCGCTGACGCGCGGAACCTTCGACGTCACGTTCCGCTTCAACTACGGCCCGGTCACCGTGCGCCTCGACCGCGCCGGTGCCGCCCCGTGCGCGGTCGCGAACCTGGCGAGCCTCGTGCTGCAGCACTTCTACGACCGCTCCCGGTGCTGGCGCCTGACCGACTCCGAGCGCCTCGGCGTGCTGCAGTGCGGCGACCTGTACGAGGTCGAAAAGGGCGGCCCGGGCTACCGGTTCCCGGACGAGGTCTCCGGCGCCGAGACGTACGACCGCGGCACCGTCGCGATGGGCAACCAGGGCCCGGGAACCAACGGGTCGGAGTTCTTCATCGTCCATTCGTTCGCCCACATCCCGGCGCAGTATTCGGTGCTGGGCAAGGTGGTGCGCGGCATGGACGCCCTCGACCGGATGGTGGCCGACGGCATCGTCCCGAGCGATCCGAACGGGCCGCTGGACGGTGCGCCGAAGCACCCGGTGAAGATCGAACGGGCTTCCTTCGGCTGGTAGGTCAGTCTGCCTTTCGCCGCCGAGCCGCGTTAGCGTCGAACGCCGTGATCGGCCGGGACAGGTCCGGGGTCAGGAACAGCTGGAAGTAGTGCCGCCGCGGGGGCGGTCGTTGACGTGGCCGAGGGCGCCGAGCGAGCCGTGGTAGGCATCCAGCTCACGAGCTCCCTCGGCGAACCCGATCGACGGCCGGCCGGCGCGGAGGCCGTTTCGTCGCCGACGGCGGAACACCGAGCTGAACTCGGCGGCACTCGACGCCCCCGGCCACAGTTCGAACTTCGCGCCCGCCGGCAGGGCCGCCAGGGCCGGCACGGCGCTCTCGCACGAACGCGCGGCCGAAAGCGCTTCCGCCAGATCTTCACGATCCACGCACCCGCCCCCTCCAGGACGGGCCACCCTAACGAGTGATAGTCACCCAGATCCGATTACAGTACGCGAGCAGTCGGCGGCGGATGGGGGACCTCACGGTGATGACCCACGAAACCTACCTCGCCACCAGGCGGTTTCCGGCGCTCGACGGCGTGCGGGCCATCGCCGCGGTGCTGGTGGTGCTCTTCCACTTCGGCGGCGGAGCGTGGGTGCGCGCGAACGGGTGGATCGGCGTGCACGTGTTCTTCGTGCTCTCCGGGTTCCTGATCACGACGCTGGCGCTGCGCGAAGAAGACCGCAACGGCCGCGTCTCGCTCAAGAACTTCTACCTGCGCCGGGCCTATCGGATCCTGCCGGTGTACTACGTGGTGCTCGGGATCTTCGTCGTGGTCACGTTCGCGCGCGGCGAGCTCCGGTCGAGCGGGCTGTTCGGTGCGCTGCCGTGGTTCGCCACCTTCCTGAACGAGTTCCACGTCGCCGGGGTGTTCGGGGTGGCGTGGACGCTGGGGGTGGAGCAGAAGTTCTACCTGCTCTGGCCGTTGCTGGCGTTCGGTGTGGCGGGACTGGGTTTCGCCAAGCGGTTCGGCCTGGCCGTGGGCCTGGCAGTCGCCCTCGTGGCGCTGGTGCCGGTGCTGCCGTACTCCGGCGCGTACGCGTCGATCGTCATCGGGTGCACCGTGGCGATCGTGTTGCACCACCGGAAGGGGTTCGCGGTACTGAGGCCCTTCACGCACCCGGTGGCGGGCCTCGCGGCGGCCGCGGCGATCGTCGTGGTGCAGGTGTTCTTCAGCGACATCACCACGGCGATCCACGACGAAGGCGGGGTCGCCCTCGGCACGGTCTACGCGGTGCTCGTGGCGCTGCTGCTGCCCTCGCTGGTCGCGGGAGGACCGCTGGGCCGGCTGCTGTCCGTGGAGCCGCTGCGGTTCGTCGGCGAGCGGTCGTACTCGCTCTACCTCATCCAGTCCATCGCCGGCTGGACGCTCGCGGGGCTCGTGCCGCACCTGGCGCACCCGCGCACGCTCACCGCGGTCGGCGTCACGGCCGTCGCGCTGCTGATGGCCGATCTCCTCCACCGCTGGGTCGAGCTGCCGATGATCGCGCTCGGCCGCAAGGTCACGGCGAACCGGCCCGAACCGACTGCGGTCACAGAACCCGTTCCCGCGTGAAGAAGGCCGCCCCGGGAACGAGTCCCGGGGCGGCCGGTGCACCCAAGAGGGTCTGAGGGGGGTTACCGCTCGCCGGTCGGAGCCACCAGCTCGCTCGGGCCGGTACCCGATTCGCCGGCCACCGCGGCCAGTTCCTCGCCCACCGACTCCGGCGACTTGCCCTTGTCCTTCGTCAGCAGCGACGCGACGGCGCCGATCAGGCAGACGACGATCGCGAAGCCGAACGCCACGGCGAGACCGTCCTGGAACGGGCCCGAGATGAGGTTCGGGAAGAAGCTGCGACCGGTCAGGAACGATGCCTGGTCCGGCGGCAGGCTCGTCAGCTGACCGCCCAGCAGCTGCTGGATCGGGTTGTAGCCGAGGAACGCCGCGAAGAGCACGGCGACCGCGGGCAGGTGCGCGATCTGGTCGGCCGACGCCGCGGGCACGCCGTGGGCGGTGAGGCCCTGCGACATCGCCGCCGGGAGGTTGTCCGACAGGCCCGCGATGATCAGGCTGAAGAAGAAGCCGATCGAGAGCACCATGGCCGCGTTCTGGAACGTGGTCATCATGCCCGCGCCGGAGCCACGGGAGTCGGCGGGCAGGCTGTTCATGACCTCAGCGCGGTTCGGCGAGGAGAACATGCCCATGCCGATGCCGTTGATCAGCAGGATCGCCGCGAACGCCCAGTAGTTGAAGTTCACGGGCAGGATCATCAGCAGCAGGAACGTCACCGCGGTGATGCCCAGGCCGCTCGACGCCAGCAGCCGGCTGCCGATGCGGTCGGACAGGATGCCGGCCGTCGGCGCGGACACCAGGAAGCCGATCGTCAGCGGCAGCATGTAGATGCCGGCCCACAGCGGCGTCTGCTCGAAGGTGTAGCCGTGCTGCGGCAGCCAGATGCCCTGCAGCCAGATGATCAGGATGAACTGCAGGCCACCGCGACCGAGCGAGGCGGTCAGGTTCGCCACGTTGCCCCAGGTGAACGAGCGGATCCGGAACAGCGAGAGCCGGAACAGCGGGTTCGCCACCTTGGTTTCGATCACCACGAACGCAATCAGCACGGCGATGCCGCCGATCAGACAGGACAGCACCATCGGGCTGCCCCAGCCGGTGGGCGAGGAGCCGTAGGGCTGGATGCCGTAGGTGATGCCCACGAGCACCGCGATGAGGCCCACCGCGAAGGTGATGTTGCCCCACCAGTCCATCTTCGCGTGCTTGCGCACGCCCGTGTCGTGCAGCTTCACGTACGCCCAGATCGTGCCGATCACGCCGAACGGCACCGACACCAGGAAAATCAGGTTCCAGTCGACGGGCGCGAGCACACCGCCGACGACCAGCCCGAGGAACGAGCCGGCGATGGCGGCCACACCGTTCATGCCCAGCGCGAGCCCGCGCTGGTTGGCCGGGAACGCGTCGGTCAGGATGGCCGACGAGTTGGCCATCAGGAACGCGCCGCCGATGCCCTGCACGATGCGCCAGCCGATGAGCCAGAGCGCGGCGGCGTCACCGTCGAACCAGGTGATGGCCAGCAGGATGGACGACACGGTGAACACCGCGAAGCCCAAGTTGTACATCCTGGCGCGGCCGTACATGTCCCCCAGGCGCCCGAAGCTCACCACCAGTACGGCGGTGACCACCAGGAAGCCCATGATCATCCACAGCAGGTAGCTGGTGTTCGCCGGCTCCAGCGGGTTGATCCCGATGCCCTTGAAGATGTCGGGCAGCGCGATGAGCACGATCGACGAGTTGATCGTCGCGATGAGCATGCCCAGCGTCGTGTTGGACAACGCGATCCACTTGTATCGCGGTCCCAGTTCCGCGAGCGAATAGGTTCTGCGCTCGGCCACAGTGAAAGACCCTCTCTCTGTCGTTCCCTTAGCTAGGCTAAGCAAGTTGCTTGCCTGTGGCAACCAACTTCGTAAAACGGTTACGAGAGACGGGTCACAAGTAGTCGATCGTCCTTTGAGGACTATTTACTTTCACTCGACCGAGTGAAAAGCGATCACCTTCCCCGGATTGAGGATTCCGCTCGGGTCGAGCGCGTTTTTCACGGCTCGGTGCATCGCGAGAACAGCAGGTCCGAGCTCGTTTTCCAGGCCCGGCCGTTTCAGCAGCCCGACGCCGTGCTCACCCGTGACGGTGCCGCCGAGTGCGAGCGCGTCGGCCACGATGTCTTCGAACGCGGCCTGCGCGCGCCGCCGTGCGTTCTCGTCACCCAGCGGCGTGCTCAGCAGCGGGTGGAGGTTGCCGTCGCCGATGTGCGCGACGTTGGCGATGAGCGTGTCGTGCCGCTTCGCCGCGAGCTCGATGCGCGCGAGCATCTCGGGCACGAGGTGCGTGGGCACGCAGACGTCTTCGGTGAGCAGCGGGCCGAGCCGCTCCAGCGCCGGGTACGCGAGGCGGCGGGCGGCGAACAGCGCGTCGGCCTCCTCCTGGTCCGTCGACTGCGCCGCCCAGGTGGCGCCGGCCTTCTCGAAGCACTCGAGCATCACGGCCGTCTCGTGCTCCCCCGCCGCGCCCGGCGCGTCGCTGCGGCCCAGCAGCACGACCTCCGCGTCGGCCGACAGGCCCATGTTCTTCCAGTCGTCCACGGCCTTCAGGCAGTGGCGGTCGACGAGTTCCAGCGCCGAGGGCACCACACCGGCGGCGACGATCGCGGCGGCGGCCTGCCCCGCGGCGACGGTGGAGTCGAAGTACCCGGCGACGGTGGCCTCGGCCGCGCGCTGCGCCTTCAGCCGCACGGTGATCTCGGTGATCACGCCGAGCGTGCCCTCGGAGCCGACCATGAGCCCGGCGAGGTCGTAACCCGCCACGCCCTTCGCGGTGCGGCGGCCGAGGCGCACGAGCTCCCCCGTGCCCGTGACGACCTGGAGCCCGAGCACGTAGTCGCGGGTCACGCCGTACTTCACGCAGCACACGCCGCCCGCGTTGGTGGCCACGTTGCCGCCGATGGTCGACCACGGGGAGCTCGCCGGGTCGGGCGGGTACCAGAGGCCGTGTTCGGCGCACGCGGTGCGCAGGTCGTCGTTGACGACCCCGGGTTCGACGACCGCGAGCCGCTCGACGGGGTCGATCTTCTTGACCGCCGCCATGCGGTCGGTGACGAGCACGACGCAGCCCGCCACCGCGTTCGCGCCGCCGGACAACCCGGTGCCGGCGCCGCGGGTGACCAGCGGAGTGCCGTGCTTGAGGCAGACCTTGACGGTTTGCTGCACGTGTTCGGCGGACCGCGGCCGGACGACGACCTCGGGCAGCGCCCAGGGCGCCCACTCGGCCTCGTCGTGGGCGAAGCCGCGCAGCACGTCGGGGTCGCGGATGAGGACCTCTCCCGGCAGTACGGCTTGCAGGTCGTCGATCAGCATGGGCGCTCCCGTTCCGTCGCGGCATCTCCCGCCAGATTAGGGCGCCGCGATGTCGAAACGGCGCCTCCTGCTTCGACGTAGGAGTGAGAGCGACTTGAGGAGGCAGCCATGGGAACCACCACGAGCCCACGCGGGATCGCGATGCTGCGTGCCGTCGCTGCCGGTCGCGCGCGGGTCACCTGCAGCGCCGAGCCGGACCTGTTCGTCGACGGCCTGCCGTGCTGCGACCAGTTCACCGCCCACGCGCTGGCCCACGAAGGCCTCGTGCGCCCGGCGCGGCTGGGACTCGTCGGGCAGCAGGTGCCGGCGGAAGTGACTGCGGCGGGGCTGGCCCTGCTCACGACGACGGCCGCCGCCGCATGAGGGCAGGGCCTCGGGGGGGCCCCCCCCCCCGGCCGGCCCCGTCGCCCGGGGGGGGGGGCGCCGCGGGTGGGGGGGGCGGGGTCGAAGGTGTGTTTGGTGGTGGTGGG